>JBEAOO010000321.1:0-21669 GCA_041164825.1 Pseudomonadota bacterium
CGGGGCCGGCGGTGGCAGGCCACGTCAACGCATGCCACGGTGTGCGCAGGCCCGGCCCATCGCCGCCTTCGCGCCAACCGTCGAACCGAAAGTCCTCGAGCGAGAAATGGCCACAGTCCAAGGACGACAAGATGCCGCGAACGTCCCTGGCCGCCTGCTGCACGAGGCAGCCGCATGACAAAGCAGATGCAAGGCGCCTCAGCCCCTCAAATCTCCTGCTCCAACTGCGCCACCAGCTCGGTCGAGCGATCGGCCATGGCGGTGAGTGCGGCGTCGGCTTCGTTCACCAATTGGTCTTTGCGTGCGTCTTGTGCGGTGGTGGGTGCGAGGCCGTCGCGCCGGCCGGCGTCGAGTTGGTGAATCAGCCCCAGCACCTCGTTGAGCCGGAACATCGCACCGCGGTAGATCTCGTTGTCGACATCGGCCGTGAGGTCGCGAAACTGGCGGCTCAGGCCTTTGTACTGCTGCCAGGCGTCGCAAATGCGGTCGCGGTGCGCGCCCAGGCCCGGAATCACCCGGTCTGACACGCTGTTGTAGGCCACCAGTGCTTGCCGCACGTGGTCAAACGCGTCGGGGTTGCTGGAGAGCACCGCCAAGCTGTTGCGCAGCGTGGCCAGCCACATGAAGGCGGCTTGTTTGTAGTCGTTCAGATCAGCCTCAAAGTGGCGCAGCATCTGCCGCCGGCCCAGGCTGCGCAGGCCCTCGATCAAGCGGCTGGCGAGCGCAAACAACTGGGCCTCCAGCAAGGCCGCACTGCGGGCCAGGCCCTCGGGGCTGTGGTCGGTGGCGTCGAGGTAAATGAGCTCTTCCGTCACGCCCAGCTCGGCCATGCGCGCCTCCAGTGGCGCCAGCATCACGGGCAGCAAAAACTCGCGCTGCAACTCTTCTTCGCGCTGCAACGCAATCGCCACCTCGCGCTTGACCCAGTCTGAGGCCAACGCGTCTTCGTCCACGAACACCAGCACGTAGTCGCACTCGGCCTCAATGACCCGCTCCAGGCGTTGGGCCAGCGGGGCGCCTGCTGTGAGCTCGTCCTGGTCGAGCCAGACCTGCACATGCGGCGGCAGCCCGGCGGTGAGGGCGCGAACCAGCGGCTTGGCGCCACTGGCATGGCTGAGAAACAATTTCATCGGCTCGGCCTCACAACAGCAACAGCAACAGCAACAGCAACAGCAACAGCAACAGCAACAAACTTCAAAGCAGCGTAGGCCGCCTGCGCCGCGCGCACCATCCCCAGGCCGCGACGGTGGCCACGTGCCCCGAGGGCGTCAACAACGCGCGGCCCGGCCCAGCGCCGCCTTGAGGGATGATCGTCCACCATGCCCTTGCCCGCCGCCCCGCCCCACCTGCCGCTGCCCAACCTCGCCGTGCTGCACGTCGACGCGCAGTGCGTGGTGCTGGTGAAACCCGCCGGCCTGCTGGCTGTGCCCGGCCGGGGTGAGGACAAACAGGACTGCGTGATCCACCGCCTGCAAACGCGCTGGCCCGAAGCCCGCGTGGTGCACCGGCTCGACATGGCCACCTCGGGCCTGATGGTGTTCGCGCTCGATGCCGCGAGCCATGTGGCGCTCAACCGCCAGTTTGCCGAGCGCCAAGTGGCCAAGCGCTACAGCGCCGTGGTGGCGGGGCTGGTGGCGCAGGACACGGGCGAGATCAACCTGCCGTTGATCTGCGACTGGCCGAACCGGCCGCGGCAGATGGTGGACGCCGAGCGCGGCAAGCCCTCGCTCACGCACTACGCCGTGCTGGCGCGCGACACGCAGGCTGGCCGCACCCGCGTGGCGCTCACCCCGGTCACCGGCCGCACGCACCAGCTGCGCGTGCACCTGCTGGCGCTGGGCCACCCGATCGTGGGCGATGCCTTGTATGCAAACGCGCCGTGGGACACCGCAGCAGGGCGCCTGCTGCTGCATGCCGACCAACTGCAGTTCACCCAGCCCCACAGCGGGCAAACACTGCGGTTTGAGGCCCCTGCGCCGTTCTGATCGAGGCCGCCACCCGCGTGGTGCCCACCGGGATGCAGCCGGGCGCGTCTGGGCAAGGCCGGCCCCTGGAAAAAAAGGCTCAGGTTCCCGGCCGGGCCGCCGAAGTAGCGATATACCGCTGTCCCGGCGCGCAGAGCCCGGCGCAGCCAGTTCAAACGCAGATCGCTCACTTCGCCAGCCCGCCCATGCCTGTCCGCCATCCCCGCTCCCTGCCCCTGCGGCCGCAGCGCCCGGTTGCGTCGGGTGCATTGCGATTGGGCCGGACACTGCGCGGCATGCATCGCCGAGACACCGCAGGGGCGACGTCAACGGCGCCCGCACGCCTCAAGCCATCCACCGCCGAGACCGATGCCAGCGCGCTGCGCCTCTCGCTCGTGACTGCGGCGCTGACCCACCTCTCCCAAGGCGTCAGTGTGTTCGACAGCGACGACCGGCTGGTGGTGATGAACCCGCGCTGCGTGGCACTGTGGGGCTTGCCGATACGGCTCGCTCGGCCGGGCACCCCCTTGGCCGACGTGCTGCAGCACCAGCGCGACGCGAAACGCATCGCGCTGCCAGTCACCGGCAGCGAGACCGATGCACCGGCCGGCGCTCGCCGCGAGTTGTGGCAGCACACCGAGGGCACCGTCATTGAAGTCGACATCAGCCGCCTGCCCACTGGCGCCCGCGTGGCCCTGCACCGCGACATCACCGCGCAATGGCAGGCCGAACAGCGCCTGGCCCACCTGGCCTGCCACGACGTGCTGACCAACCTCTACAACCGCAGTGCGCTCGAAACCGAGGTGGCCACCCACCTCAGCAACGCCCCCGCGGGCAGCGAACAAGCGCTGCTCACGCTCGACCTCGACCGCTTCAAGTACGTCAACGACACCTTGGGCCACGGCGCCGGCGACCGCCTGCTCACGCAGGTGGCCGAGCGATTGCGCGACTGCGTTCGCGACAGCGATGTGGTGGTGCGCATGGGCGGTGACGAGTTCGCCATCTTGCAATGCAACGCGCCGCAGCCGCTGGGCGCCACCTCGCTGGCGCGGCGGCTGATCGACACCCTGTGCGCGCCCTTCCATCTGGACGGCCACCCAGTGGTGATTGGCGCCAGCGTGGGCGTGGCCATCGCGCCCTGGGACGGCGAGACCGCCGAAGTGCTGCTGCAGCATGCCGACCTGGCGCTCTACCGCGCCAAAGCCGAAGGCGGCAACCAGCTGCGCTTTTTTGAGCCGCACATGGACACCGGCCAGCAGCAGCGCTTGCTGCTCGAAGCCGATTTGCGCGGCGCGCTGGAGCGCGGCGAGTTTGAGCTGGCCTATCAGCTGCAAGTGGCGGTGCCCGGGCCTGTGTACACCGGGGCCGAGGCGCTGATCCGCTGGAACCACCCGACGCGCGGGCGCGTCTCACCGGTCGACTTCATTCCGCTGGCCGAAGAGACGGGCTTGATCGTGGCGATCGGGCGCTGGGTGCTGCTCCAGGCCTGCCGCGACGCAGCCGCCTGGCCGAGCAGCATGCGGGTGTCGGTCAACGCCTCGCCACTGCAGTTCAAATCGCGGACGCTGGTGCAAGACGTGTTCGATGCCCTGCGCGACACCGGCTTGGCGGCCGACCGCTTGGTGCTCGAAATCACCGAAACCGTGCTGATGCACGACACCGCGCATTCGCTGTCGCTGCTCAACACCTTGCGCGAGCGCGGCGTGCGCATTGCCATGGACGATTTCGGCACCGGGTATTCCTCACTCGGCTACCTGCGGCGCTTCCCGTTCGACAAAATCAAGATCGACCGCAGCTTTGTGCGCGACATCGAAAACAGCCCCGACGCGCAAGCCATCGTGCGCGCCGTGACCGGCCTGGGCCGCAGCCTGGGCATGGCCACCATCGTTGAAGGCGTCGAGACCGCCGCGCAACTGGCCGCCGTGTGCGCCGAAGGCTGCGACGAGGTGCAGGGCTTTTTGTTCAGCGTGCCCAGCCCCGTCGAGCAGATCCTGCCGCTGCTGAAGCGGGGGCGTTCGTTGCCCATTTGCGGCGGCCTGTCTGCGGCCTGCACGGGCTGTGTGGGCCAAGCGCCCATGGCCGAGGCCCGCGCCGCATGAGCACCGCCCCGTACAAGCGCCTGGCCTACGTCAGCCGCGCGGCCGCGGGCATCACGGCGCGTGATGCCTACGACATCATCCGGGTCTCGGTGAACCGCAACTGCCGGCTTCAATTGACCGGCGGCTTGGTGTTCATCGACCAGCACTTTGTGCAGGTGCTGGAAGGCCACCCCGACAGCGTCGATGCCCGCTACGCGGTGATTGCTGCCGACCCCCGGCACGAGGCGATTCAGCTGCGCCAGTCGGCGAACTGCGACGCGCTGCTGTTCGCGCAAGACTGGATGGCCTTCAGCAGCGACGCCCAAATTCAGCCTGCCCTGCGCGCGCAATTTGGCATCAACGCCGCGAACCCCCTGCACCTGCTGCCGCCCGAGGCGCTGGTGGCCTTTGTGCTGGCTTGCTGCAAGGCTTGAGCGGGCCCCGACCGCACGCCGTGGGGCCGCGAGACTCTGGGCGAATGGGGCTTGAAATTTGGCACCGCGCCCCCTTCTTGGCGTGGCGGGCGCACGGAACAAATCCACCGTCGCACGACACCAATCGGCCTTGTTGCCACCGCGGGCATGTGCCTGTGGCAGAGTTCGGCCGCACTCAGTCAAGGAAACCCATGAAGCGCTTTCTCCTCTCCCTCTCGCTGGCCGTGCTCGCTGTGGCCATGACGGCCCCCGTGGCCGATGCCAAACGCCTGGGAGGCGGTGGCTCGTCGGGCATGCAACGCAGCCTGCCCAGCCGCAGCGTGCCGGCCCAAACGCCGGCCAAACCGATGCAAAACCAGCAAGCCGCGGTGCCTGCCGCCGCTGCCGTGCCGGCCGCTGCTGCTGCCGCGCCCAAGCGCAACTGGATGGGCCCGCTGGCCGGTCTGGCTGCGGGTTTGGGCATCGCCGCGCTGTTCAGCCACTTCGGTATGGGCGCTGAGCTCAGCAACTTCATGATGATGGCGCTGATGGCCGTGGTGGCTGTGGTGGCGCTGCGTTGGGTGATGTCGCGTTTTGCCTCGCGCTCGGCAGCGGCCGGCGGCGGCGGCGGCGGCATGGCCTACGCCGGCGTGCCAGCAGGCGCAGCGGCGGGCTCGCCCTACAACGCGCCCTTGCAACGCACCGAAGGCAACTTTGGCGGCGGTGCGTCGGCCCATGCGCCAGCCGCCGACGAGCCAGCACTGGCTGCGGTGAGCAGCGCCCCCGCCTTGCCCGCGGGCTTTGATGCCGCCGCATTCGAACGCACGGCCAAGCTGATCTTCATCCGACTGCAAGCCGCCAACGACGCGGCCGACCTGGAAGACCTGCGCCGCTTCACCACGCCCGAGATGTTTGCCGCCGCCCGCCTCGATTTGCAAGAGCGCCCGGCCAGCATCAAGCAACAAACCGATGTGGTGCAACTCCACGCCGAGGTGCTGGACGTGAGCGATGACAACAAGCAGCAGGTGGTGAGCGTGCGCTTCCACGGCCTGATCCGCGAAGACCTGGGCGGCGCCGCCAACCCCTTCGACGAGGTGTGGCATGTGGTGAAGCCTGCCGACGGCGGCCGCGAATGGGCGATTGCTGGCATCCAGCAAGCGCACTGAGCTGCCATCGGTTCACCCCCTCTGCAAAGGCGGCTTCGGCCGCCTTTTCCCATTGTTGTTCTGCGTTGAACGCCCTGCCGAGGCCCCATGACCGACACCCCGATCAAAACCCTCACCATCCTCACCGGCTCGTCACGTGGCATGGGTCGCGCCATGGCCGAGCAACTGCTGCAACCGGGCCAGGTGCTGCTGGGCCTGGCCAGCCAGGCCGACCCCGCGCTCGATGCCTTGGCGGCCCAACGCGGTGCGCGCCTCACGCAGTGGAAGCGCGACTTGAGCGAGGCGGCGCCGGTGACGGTGGCACTGGGCAAATGGCTGGCGCAGTTTCAGCCCGATGCATTTGCGCAGGTGCGCTTGATCAACAACGCCGGCGTGATTGGCCCGCTGGGGGCCGTGGAAGGTGCCGCGCCCGAGGCGCTGGTGCGCGCCCTGCGCGTGGGGCTGGAGGCCGCGGTGCTGCTGAGCGCCGCGTTTTTGCAGCACACGGCCCACTGGACGGCGGACCGGCGCGTGCTCAACATCTCATCGGGCCTGGGCCGGCGCGCCATGGCCGGCAGCGCCGCCTACTGCGCCGCCAAAGCGGGCATGGACCACTACAGCCGCGCGCTGGCGCTGGAGCAGGCCGAGCGCCCCAACGGGGCGCGCATCGTGGCGTTGGCGCCGGGCTTGATCGACACCGACATGCAACGCGAATTGCGCGCCGCGCCGAGCGACGGGTTTCCCGATCAAGAGCGCTTTGTGGCGCTCAAAGCGCAGTCGCAACTGGACACGCCCTTTGCCGCCGCCCAAAAGGTGTTGGCGTTTTTGGTGCGGGACGACTTTGGGCAGGCACCGGTGGCCGACGTGCGCGGCTAAAGCGCTGAAAAGCTCACTCGCTCAATCGAGCCTGATGGCCTGATGCGACGCGGGCACCTCCCGGGCCTCCACGTCGACCACATCACCGGCCTCGCCGCGCTGCGCGGCCGCGGGTTGCGCACCGGGCGCCTGACGCCAGAGGCTGGCGCCGCCTTGGCGCACGGTCTGCCAGCGCAGCGCCGGCTTGCGCCCGCGCAGCAGGCTCAACAAGATGAAGGCCGCGGCCACCAGCAGCCCCACCACCAGCAGCGACAAGGTGAACACCACGCCGGCCAGCGCCAGCACCACTTTCAACACACGTCCAAGCCATTGACCCAGCATTCCGAACTCTCCATACCCACCCTGATGGGTTGGCAGCGGGTGGGAGTCTAGCGGGCGGCGAAGGTTCCATCGGGACGCCTCATTCAGCCCTTGGCCTGGGCCGCCGCACGGGCTTCGTCTTCATGCATGTGGCGCAAAAAATACCGCATGAAAAACGCGCCCATGCCGAGCATGAAGACGATGCCGGCGATGCTCATGAGGCCGTAGTCGGTGGAAAAAAGATCGTTCAGCGCGTGCATGGTGAGCTCCTGAGGAGTGAGGGGATTCAGTGAGGGGTCGATGGCTGCATCTTTCGCTCAACGCAGTTGCCGCCGACTGCGCTGGATCAAGGCCAGTCGGCCAGCGCAGCCCAGGCTTGACCCTGCGCAAGGCCAGCCAAGCCGTGGCGACAAGGCATGATGCAGGTCATGGACACGCCCTCACTTCCCCCCGCGCCGAGCACGCCGAGCGCAGCGGACCCCACACCGGCTGCCGCGGCACCTGCTGCCCCCACCCAGCCCAAAGACCCGCTGCACGGCGTCACCCTTGAAGCCATGGTCACTGCCCTGGTCGAGTTTTTCGGCTGGGCTGAATTGGGCCAGCGCATCCACATCCGCTGCTTTGTGCTCGACCCGAGCGTGGCGTCGAGCCTGAAATTTTTGCGCAAAACACCCTGGGCACGCGAGAAGGTGGAGGGCCTCTACCTCTACACGCTGCGCGAGCAATCGCGCCGCCAGCGCTGAACGGAGCGAGATTGCTGCGGGCCTGTGTGGCCGCCGATCAAGGCGCCACGCGCAGGTAGCGCAACACGCGCCCTTTGTAGGCGCCCTCCGCCTCAGGCAGCCAGCGCACCGACAGCGCGCTGGCACTGAAGCCCAGCGCCACCATGCGCTGGTTGAAGGCGCTGCGGTTGCCCCGGTCGGGGTCGACCACCAGCACCTCGGCAGCCGCATTGGCGTGGCGCGCAATGAAGGCCGCGAGCATCTGCGGCTGGCCACGGTCGTACAGCACATCGCTGGCCACCAACAAATCAAAACGGCCCAAGCTGTGGTCGTGCGCGGCCCAATCGCCAGTGCGGTAGGGCAACGGCGGCAGGGCGTTCAAGCGCACGTTTTCGGCCAAAAACTCACCCGCCAGCGGGTGGTTGTCGCTGGCTGTCACATCACGCGTGCGGCGGTGCAGCGCCAAGCTGACCAGGCCCAATCCGCAGCCCAGTTCCAGCACACGGCGCGCGCCCACATCCACCGTTTGCAAATGCCCGGCCAACACCAAGGCCGACGGCCACACCAGCCCAAACAAGGGCCAGGCGGCCGATGAAATGCCGCGGCGCTCGGCCTCGCCGAGGGGGTCGTGGAACTGCTGCTTGTCGCTGAGCGCGCGGATCAGCGTGGGCTGACCGCCCACCTGGAGGGTGCGCAAGCGCGTGGTGTAGCCGGGCATGGGCCCTTTCTTCGCGCAGCGCGGCCAGCAAGGGCCAGTGCGTCACGCGGGGTGGTGTGCGTCGTCGATCGGATCGGACAGGCACAACCCCGTGAGAAGGGAGTGATGCAGGAGCGGGTGAGCGGCCCATGAAAAAAGCCAGCGCGGCGGCTGGCTTTGTCGGGGCACGGCCCAGGGTAGCACGCGGGCGGGCGCACCCCCTCAAGGCCCTTGGAAGCCGCCGGCGCGGAAGGTCAACACCAGCGTGTCGCGGTGCCCCCCGTCGCCCACCGGTTGAATGGGCGTGCTCTCGTGGATCACCCGAGCATCGTCGAGCAACAGCAGCGACCAGGGCTCACTCAGCGTGAAGCGAATGCCGGCCGGCCCCTCGGCCTCAAACACGCGTGTCTCACCGCCCTTGATGGCCACGCGGTCGACCAAAAACACGGCCACAAAATCCACGCCATCGCGGTGCGCGCCTTCGGGTGTGGGGCGGCCGATGCCATCGGTGGTGTCGATGCGAAAAAGATGCGCCTCGACATACCAAGGCTGCACCCCTTTGCGCGCCGAGCACTGGGCCGCCAAGCTCACCAGCAGCGCGGGCCACGCGGGGTTGCCCAAGGTGCCAGGCAGCACCGGCTGAAACCAGCGTTGCAAGCCGCCATGCAGGGCGTTGTACTCCACGGGTTGCCAGTGGGCGCGGTGGGGTTTGTCGGTCACTTGCGCACCATCCACCACGCAGCATGCATGGCGACGCCGGCGGTAGCGGCCGCCGTCGCGCAGGTACTCGTCGGGTGGCAGGTCGACCCAGCTGTGGGCGAGTTCGGCCAAGTCGGTGGCGCGGGCGCCGGTGAGCGTGCGCACCGCCGCTGCATCCAGCACCGCAAAACCTTGCTGCTGCAAGGCCAAGGTCACCGCATCGGGCGGGGTCAAGGGGGCGGACGGGCTCATGACAGGAGAAGGGCCGTGCAGGCCCGTGAGAAGGCAAGGAGAGGATTGTCGCCGGGCCGCAAAGGTTCCCCAACTTCACCCGCCATTACACCCGAGGACACAACTTCACCTTGACGCGGCACAGCGTTCACAGCCGACAGCCACAGTCACTTCCGTTGGTTCGATGCAGCACGCTTTTGGCCTGCTGTGCCTGAGCCGGCTTCTTTGTTCTCTGCGTCCCAGACGACCAGACCACACGCTCAACAAGCAGGAGTAAAACCATGAAATTGATCGCCCAATCCATTCTCGCCGTGACCGCCTTGGCCGCCCTCTCCACCGCTGCTCAGGCTGAAGGCCTGTACGTCGGCGGCAGCGTTGGCGCCGGCCACTACAAGGGCGAGGCCATTGGCGGCGCCGAGACCGACCGCGCCGACACTGGCCTGAAGCTGTATGGCGGCTACACCATCAACCCGAACCTGGCCATCGAGGCCGGCGCGGTCGACCTGGGCAAGGCCAGCAGCAGCGCCGGCACCGTCAAGTCCACCGGGCTGTTTGTCGACGCCGTGGGCACCTTGCCGCTGGACAAAGGCTTCTCGGCCATCGGCCGCGTCGGCCTGGTCAACGCCGGCACCACCAACTCCATCAGCGGCTCGGAATACGGCACCCGCCTGAAGCTTGGCGCCGGCCTGCAATACCAACTCGACCGCAACGTCTCGCTGCGCGGCGAATGGGAACGCTACAACCTGGGCACCAGCACCGGCAACACCCACAACGACCTCTACACCGTGGGCGTGAACTACAAGTTCTGATGCCCCAGGCCGCTTGAGCCCGCTCGACGGCCCTGCGGGGCCACAGCTCGATCACAAGGTTTCACCCCATCGGCGCCCTGGCGTCCATGGGGTGTTTTTTTGGGTATTGCACCGGCACGGCCGCGCGAGGCAGGCGCGCGAATGCAACGCTCAGGCCGCCGGCGCGCCCGTTGCCGGCAGCAAGACGATGCGCGTGTCGCCCATCGTCACCACCTGGCCGGCGCGCAGTTTGCAGGTCTTGCGCAGTTCTTCATGCCCATCAACCTGCACCAACCCGTCGGCAATCATCAGCTTGGCTTGGCCGCCGCTGTTGGCCAGGCCGGTGGCCTTGATCAGGGCGTCGAGGGTGATGATCTCGGTGCGGAGTTCGAAGTCGATGTGATTCATGGCGGGCGGGGCGACGGATCGCGGAGCAAAAGCCGATTGTCGCCGCGCTGCTCAGCGGCTCAGACCCGCCGATACGCAAACACTCAAGCAACCAAACCGAACTCGCGCGCCAGCAGGGTGTACGAGTGGCGTCGCACCTGCGGGTCGTGGGCCCAGGTGTTGACCACCAACTCCTTCAGGCCCAAGGCGGCTGCCAGGCTGCGCGTCTTGTCGGCCACCTGGGCCGCACTGCCCACCAGCGCTTTGTGGCGCATCGGTGCCAAGGTGGCGAGCTCCGCCTCGGTGAAGCCTTGTGCCGCCACGCTGGCCGGGTCTTGCAAGGGGCGGATCACGCCGCGCGCGCGGTCGACCCGCCAACGCTCGCGAGGCGCGGCTTGGTACAAGGCCTCGGCCTCGGTCTCGGCCGCCAGCGCCCAGACGCAAATCGTGGGCTCCGGCTCAGGGTGGCGCTCGCTGGGGCGGTAGAGCGTGCGGTAGAGGTCCAGCGCTTGCTCAACGCCTTGGCCATCCATGAAGAAGTAGGCAAAGGCGTAGGGCAGGCCCAGGTGTGCGGCAAGCTGCGCGCCGTAGTCGCTGCTGCCCAGCATCCACAGCGTGGGTGCATGGGAGCCCTGCGGGTGGGCGGTGATGCCGCGGTGGCGGGGCTGGTGCGTCCATGCACGCAGGTCTTGCACCTGCCGCGGAAAGTCGTCGGCCGAGGGGTTGGCAAACGGGTTCAGCGCCTGCGCGGTGCGCTGGTCGCCGCCGGGCGCGCGGCCCACACCGAGGTCGATGCGGCCCGGCGCCAAAGCCTCCAGCACACGGAACTGCTCGGCCACCTTGAGCGCGCTGTAGTGCGGCAGCATGACGCCCGCACTGCCCAGCCGAATGCGCGAGGTGCGCGCAGCGATGGCCGCCAGCAAAATCTCGGGCGCGCTGCCCACGATGGTGGGCAGGCTGTGGTGCTCGCTGGCCCAAAAGCGGTGGTAGCCCAAGGCCTCCACGTGCTCGGCCAACGCCAGCGATTCGCGGATCGCAGCATCTTCGCTGGCGCCCGCCAGAGACACCGATTGGTCCAGCACACTCAAGCGCAAGTTCATATGGGTTGCCGTGCAAACGGAAACCCTGAGCTTGGCACAAGCGGCCCGACCTGCGCTGGCGCAAGGTCAGCGCAGGCGGGCGGTCGATCAGTCGCCGCGGCCGTGGCCCCGGCCGTGATCGCGACCGCCATGGCCGCGTTGATCACGCCATTCACGATCGCCCCGGTCATCCCGGCGCTCGTCGCGGCGGTCATCGGCCCGCTCGTAGGCGCGACCCGGCCCCGGACCCCAATCGTCATGCCCATAGGCGGGTGTGCGCACGAAATAGACCGGCTGACCGCAGGCTTGGTAGCGGCCGCAGTAGCGGCCCCAATTGCGCGCATGGCCAGGGGGCACGTTCATGTAGATGGGCGAGGCCACCACCGGGCGCGGCGACTGCACGATCACCACCGGTTGTTGGTAGACCACCGGCGGTGGCGGGCGGTCGCCGATGCGCACGCGGCCATACACGCCGGGCGCCACTTCGCCTTCCAAGGTGACAGACACATTGGCGGCCAGCGCACTGCCGGCAGCGGTGAGGCCCATCAGGGCCAAGGCCGAGGCGGCCATCCAGGGTCGAAGTTTCATCATGGTGTGGTGTGTCCTGTGCAACGGCCCCGATCGCAGGGCCTGTGCACTGGTTAACGCTTCAGGCCCCGCCACCGCCGACGACAGCACCGTAAGCAATCGTGTCAGCCGGGCGCACCCTGCGTGCGCCACACGTTCTCCCGCCACATCGATCGCCGGCACAACAGCGCGCATTCGTGTACATTAGCTGCACAGGTATACGCAAGACAGTGGTTGTTAGATTTCTCGCTTCACTCAGCAGGTTCCTGCTGGGCTCTGTTAGAAACCCCCTTCTTCTCTTGAGTGTCTCTGCATGCGCATGCATGTGCTGCGCATTTAATTTGTTTGACAGATAGGATCGTCCATGACGACGCAAACCGGTACCGTGAAGTGGTTCAACGAGAGCAAGGGCTACGGCTTCATCGCTCAAGACGCAGGTGGTGCTGACCTGTTCGCCCACTTCCGTGACATTCAAGGCAATGGCTTCAAGACGCTGCTGGAAAACCAGCGCGTTGAATTTGAAGTGAAGCAAGGCCAAAAGGGCCTGCAGGCTGCGAACATTCGCGCCATCTGAGCCCAGGGCCGCAAGGCCCTCGCTCCAGACAACGCGGCCTCGGCCGCGTTTTTTTTCGCCTGCTCGGCGGCGATGCGGCTGGCACCGCAGCGACAGGCAACACAATGGTGGCAAGCGGCACAGTGCCTCGCCCCCGCCCAGTCCACACAGCCTCACCGACGACCGAGCCTGGTTTCATGTGCCCCGATCCGGACCCCTCGCCCTCCGCCGCCGCCGCGCCCACCACGGCACTGTCTTCGGCCGCCATGTCCGCCTTGGTGCAGAGTTGCGGCAGCCCGATGGCCCTGGTGCATGCCCATTCGGGTCAGCTGCGCTGGTGCAACGCGGCCTGGGCCGACACCCTGGACACGGCGCTGCAAGAGCTGGTGCCTACCGGGTGGCTGAAGGCCCGAGGCACAGGCGTCAGCGGCTTGCAGCGAGACGGGCAACGTTTCCGAGCCCGTGCGCAGGCCCAGCCCGTCCCGGCGTCGGCAGAGGCACCCGCGCTGGTGGCCTTGTCGCTGTTTGAGCTGCAAGCCGACACCCCGGCGCAAGACGGCCCCGAGACCCAGAGCGGGCTGTTCGATGCCGAAGCCCTCTCCGGCGGTGGGCAGGACGGCCTCGCGCTGCAACTGGCGGTGTCGTTGAGCCGCATCGGCATCTGGCGGCAAGACCTGCACACCGGCTTGGTGACCTGCAACGCGCAGGCACGCGACCTGTTCGGCATGGACCCGGAAGTGCACTGCGCACCGATGCCAGAAATACGCGCCCTGGTGCACCCAGCCGACATGGCGCTGGTGGTGCGGGCGGCCGAGCGGTCGTTGCTGAACCCCGGCCCCACCGACATCCAAGCCCGCTACCCGCGACGCGACGGCGCCGGTTGGCGCCACGTGCTCACACGGCGTGTGCTGGAACGCGATGCCAGCGGCCAAGCCGTGGCCTTCGTGGGCGTGGCGCTGGACGTGTCTGAGCGCACCGAAGAGGCCGCGCGCGCGCAAGACCTCTCCGATCGATTGGAGCTGGCCACCACCGGCGCCTGGATTGGGGTGTGGAGCCGCGATGTGGGAAACGGCAGCGGCGAGTGGAGCGACCGCATGTTCGAGATCTATGGCCGCGACCCGGCCAAAGGCGTGCCCAGCCACGCCGATTGGGTGCCACTGGTGCACCCCGATGACATGGACCGCATGGCGCGCAACCGCGAACACCTGCTGGCCAACGACGAAGGGATCTTGGAGCAGGAATTCCGCGTCATTGGCGACGATGGCCGAGTGCGCTGGGTGGGCAACTGGGCGCGTCTGGAGCTGCGCGCCGGGCGCAGCGTCATTGTGGGCATCGCCATGGACGTGACCGAGCGCGTGAACTCGGCTGCGGCCCTGCGCGGCGCCCACGAGCGCGCCGACTTGGCCGCGCGCGGCGCCGGCATGGGCACCTGGGAATGGAACGTGGTGGACAACACCGCGGTCTGGGACGACACCATGTTTGTGCTGCGTGGCCTGGCCCCGCGTGCCGAGGCGCTCGACGAAGCCGAGCGCATGGCCATTGCCCACCCCGACGACCGGGAGCGGGTGAGCACCTTGCTGCGTGCCGCAGTCGCTACCGGCGAGACGGCCAACTACGAATTCCGCGTCGTGTGGCCCGACGGCAGCGTGCACTGGTTGGCCTCGCACTCCACGCCCGTGTTTGACGACGACGGCGCGGTGCGGCGCCACATTGGCATCAACTGGGACATCACCGAAACCCACGAGGCTGCGCAGGCCCGGCGCGAGCGCGAGATCGCGCAACGCGAGAGTCAGGCCAAGTCGGTTTTCCTCGCGCGCATGAGCCACGAGCTGCGCACACCGCTCAATGCCGTGCTCGGTTTTGCGCAACTGCTGCAGCTCGATGCCGACCCGCTCACCGAGGCCCAGCGCAGCAAGGTCGCACACATCCGCACGGCCGGCGAACACCTGCTGTCGCTGATCAACGATGTGCTTGATTTGTCCAGCCTCGACAGCGAACACCGGCGCCCGCAAAGCCAGGCCACCACCGTCCACGACCTGGTGACCCAGGCCCTGCCACTGATCCACGCCAGCGCGCTGCAGCGCGACATTGCGCTGCACATCGGCCCGCTGCCCGGCGTGGTGCAGGTCGACCCGATGCGCATGCGCCAAGTGCTGCTCAACCTGCTGAGCAACGCGGTGAAATACAACCGCGTGAGCGGCGAGGTGTGGGTGAGTTCGCACGACGACGGCAGCACCGTGCGCATTGAAGTGCGCGACTCGGGCCTCGGCCTCAGCGAGTCGCAACGCATGCACTTGTTTGAACCCTTCAACCGCCTGGGCGCTGAGAGCACCGGCGTTGAAGGCACAGGCATGGGCTTGGTGATTGCCAAAGCGATGGTCGAGCACATGGCTGGGCGCATTGAGGTGCGCAGCACACCCGGCGCGGGCTCCAGCTTCGCGCTGGTGTTCGACACCCCCAGCGGCACGCTCCAGGCCCACCCGCCGCCGCCCGAAGCCGCCAACCCCAGCGTGCGCCCTCGCGCCCGCGGTCGCCTGCTCTACATCGAAGACAACGAGGTCAATGTGCTGGTGTTTGAGGAGCTGGTGCGCAGCCGCTCCGACATCAGCGTGCACAGCGCGCCCACCGCCGCACTCGGGGTGGCTCATGCGCTGAGCCAGCCCCCCGACCTGGTGGTGATCGACATGCAGCTGCCCGACGGCAGTGGCTTTGACGTGCTGCGCGCCCTGCACGCCGACCCACGCACGCGATGCATCCCCTGCGTCGCGCTCTCGGCCAACGCGCTGCCCGAGGCCATCACCGCGGCCCGCTCGGCTGGCTTTGCCGAATACTGGACCAAGCCGCTGGATTTCGCCCGCTTTGAAGTGGCCATGCAGCGCTGGTTTGCCGGCAGCCACCGCCCCCCTGACGCTTGAACCCATGCCCACCACGACCGCATCCCCGCCCCTGAACGTGGGCCTGCTCGGCTACGGCTTTGCCGGCCAAACCTTCCATGCGCCGCTGATCCAGGCCGCGCCCGGCCTGCGCCTGGCCGCCGTGGCCAGCGGCCAGCCCGAGCGCGTGCAGGCCGACTGGCCCGGCGTGGCCGTGCTGCCCACGCCGCAAGCGCTGATGGCGCGCGCTGACATCGATCTCGTGGTGGTGGCCACGCCCAACGACAGCCACGCGCCGCTGGCCGAGGCCGCGCTGCGCGCTGGCAAACACGTGGTGGTCGACAAGCCTTTCACGCTGGATGTGGCGCAGGCCGAAGCGCTGGCAGCGCTGGCCACCGCGCAACAACGCGTGCTCAGCGTGTTCCACAACCGGCGCTGGGACGGCGATTTTTTGACCGTGCAACAACTGCTCGCCACGGGTGAGCTGGGCCGCGTGCGCTTGGCCGAGTTCCACTTCGACCGCTTCCGCCCGCTGGTGCGCCAGCGCTGGCGCGAGAGCGCCGCACTCGGTGGTGGCCTGTGGTTTGACCTCGGCCCGCACCTGCTCGACCAGGCCTTGCAACTTTGGGGCTGGCCCGATGCGATCCGCACCGAACTCAGCACGCACCGCGATGGCGCCGTGGCCGACGATGCGTTCGACACCGCGTTGCACTACGACCAGGGCCCACACGCCGGCCTGCGCGTGCGCCTGGCCGCCAGCCAACTCACCGCGCTGGCGCGGCCGCGCTTTGCGCTGCACGGCACGCGTGGCAGTTTTGTGAAACATGGCCTCGACACGCAAGAAGACGCGCTGCGCGCTGGCGCCCGCCCCACCTGGCCCGCGCAGGCCGATTGGGGCGTGGACCCCTGCCCGGGACGCTTGTGTGTGCCCGAGAGCAGCGTGCCCGAAGGCGAGTTCCACCCCGGCGAAGCGGGCAACTACATGCGCTACTACGCCGCCGTGGCCGAGGCGCTGCGCGGCACCGGCCCCAACCCAGTCCCGCCCCCCCAAGCCATCGATGTGATGCGCTTGATCGAGCTCGGCCGCCACAGCCACGCCGAGCGGCGCGCGCTGCCGACCGCACGCTGAAACGCTGAGGCCCCGGGCACGCGACACCCAAGAGATCAAGGGCCGTTGTGAGCAAAGGCACCGCCAAGTCGGCAGGCCGCAGGAGCGTTCTCAGCACCGAGGCGAACCGGATGGCAAGGCAGGCGCTCGGAGCGCTGCGCCGCATTCACTTTGCTCCGTGTCCTCCGCCGGCCTGCGGCCGGCTCCCCCTTGACCTGCGCAAAGCGAATGCGGCACAGCGCTCCCCCAGCCGACGGAGGCATGCCACCTGTATGCATGCCTCGGTGGTGGCGGGGCGGTGATGGGCCGTGACGATTTGCGGAGGTAAAGGAGGAGGGTCCGCGAAGCGGGCCCGGGGGACACGCAGCAAATCGTCACGGCCCATCGCTGCCCTCGCACCGAACGTCAAGCACCACGCGCGCAACGCTTGAACGGCCCACGGCATCAAGCCCAGAGCGGCAACACGCAGAGAACCAAACCGCACGGCCATCGCAAACTGGTGCGTTCAAGCACCAGCCCACATCAAGCCCCGCCCGGCGACTCCACCACCAGCGACTGCCGGCCCACCCATTCCTCACCGGCGGGCAACTGCACCGGCGTGCCAATCACGGCCGCTTCCACGCACAGCATGTGGCGCCAGCCGTCGGGCGGCATGTCGCTCAACTGCGCGCATTTTTCGGCGCCGGGGTTCCAGGTCACCACGTCGGTGAAGCCTTCGCTGTGCACCATCAGGTGACGGTTGCCGTCTTCCAGCATCACCGGGCGACGGGCATTGAAGTAGATGCGGTCGAGCTCACCCTCGGGCTGCACCTCTTCGCGGTTGTCGATCTGCTCGGTGCCACGCGCTTGGTCGATGTAGCGCAGGCGGTGCAGGCCGGTGAGCGTGCAGTTCGACGCCTGCTTCACCCGCAAATAGGTGTGCAGCGCGGCGGCGAAGCTCAGCGGGGCCTCGCCCGTATTGATCACGGCCAGCTCCATGTCGAGCCGGTTGCCGCTCACACGCAACGTCAACTCCAGCTCAAACGGGTGCGGCCACAGCGCTCGCGTGGCCTCGCTGTCGGCCAGGCCGAGCACGGCCATGGCGTCGTCGCGGCCGGTGTGTTGTTGCAGCACCTGCCAGCGGCGATCACGCGCAAAGCCGTGGCGCGGCAGCGGGCCTTGGGGGCCGAACTGCGGAAAAATCACCGGCACCCCGCCACGCACCGCCGTGCCGTCGGCAAACACCGCGCGGTCCGACAAATAAATCTGCTCGCGGCCATCGGGCGTGGCCCAGCTCAGCAACTGCCCGCCATGCAGCAACACGGTGGCGCTGGCGCCATCGGGCGACTGCAAGCGCAGCGCGGGCTGGCCCGCCACGTCAATCAAAGCGGGCGCAGCACCCGCGGCAGGAGTGGCGGCGTCGCTCATTTCAGCGCAGCACCCAGCAGCTCGCTCACCAGGCCGTTGATGCCGCCAGGATGGGCGCTGGCGCGCTCGCTCAACTGGCTCACCTGTTCGGCCGGCAGCTTGCAGGCAAACGGCACCAAACCGGCAGCGGCATCGCGACGGCGCTGTTCGCGTTTGTCGAGCACTTCGGTGGCGGCGTCGCCAAAGCGGCCGGGCACGGCCACGGTTTTCATCTGGGCGCGCACCTTCAGCGCCACTTGCTTGGCCAGATCGGTTCGTTTCATGGACATGGCGGCATCTCACTTCGCATCAAAACGCGCATTGTCGCCCGGGCCGCCCGATCCAGTGCGCGCCATCGCCCTCTGGTCTAATCCCGGCTCCGCTTTCCACCGAGAACACCATGGCGCTCAAGGCCACCATCCACAAAGCCCAGCTGCAGATCGCCGACATGGACCGCAACGTCTACGCCGACCACAGCGTGACCATTGCCCGCCACCCCTCGGAGACCGACGAGCGCATGATGGTGCGGCTGCTGGCCCTGGCCCTGAACCTGCCCGCCGACGACCTGCGCGGCACGCTGGAGCTGGCCAAAAGCCTGTGGGACGTGGAAGAGCCCGACCTCTGGCACAAGGACTACACCGGGCAGATCCTGCACTGGATCGACGTCGGCCAGCCCGACGACAAGCGCATGATGAAGGCCAGCCCGCGCACCGAAAAACTCACCGTCTACACCTTCACCCACAGCTCGCCCATCTGGTGGGCGGGCGTGGTCAACAAGGTGAGCCGCGCGCGCAACCTCACCGTGTGGCTGATCCCGGCCGAAGACAGCCAGGCGCTGGGCGCCCTGGCGCAGCGCAGCATGCAGCTGCAAATCACGGTGCAAGACGGCACGGTTTACGTGGGCGACGGAACGCAATCGGTGGAAGTGCATCTCACTGCTTTGACCAACGCGGCGGTGTGATCTCGCCGATCCGTTGTCCATGACCCGTTGTCCAGGGCCCGTTGTCCAGGGCCCGTCAAACATGACCAGCAGCATCCCGATCACCCACAACGCAGCCGCCTCGCGCTTTGAATGCACCGTGGACGGACACCTCAGCGTGGCCGACTACCAGTTGCACGATGGCGTGATGCTGATGACGCACACCGGCGTGCCCGCCGCACTGCAAGGCCGTGGCATGGCCGCCGCCTTGGTGGCCGAGGCGATCGCCCACGCCCGCGCCCAAGGGTTGAAGGTGAAGCCGCTGTGCTCCTATGTGGACGTGTGGATGCGCCGCCACCCCGAGTCCCTCGATTTGCTGGCCTGAAAAATCACCCCACCTGCCATGACCGACACCCACTCGCCAACCACCGCAGCCGACGCCAACGACCCCTACCTCTGGCTCGAAGCGGTGGACAGCGCCGAGGCCTTGGCCTGGGTGCGCCAGCAGAACGCACTGACCGAAAAAGCGCTCACCGAGAGCCACGACTTTGTCTCACTGCGCCAAGACTTGCTGGCGGTGTTGAATGCGCAAGACCGCATCCCGTCGGTGACGCGCCGGGGCGAATGGTTCTACAACCTCTGGCAAGACGCCGCCCACCCGCGCGGCCTGTGGCGGCGCACGCCGCTGGCCAGCTACAGCGCGCCCGAGCCCGCGTGGGACACCGTGCTCGACCTCGACGCGCTGGGTGCGGCCGAGGGCGAAAACTGGGTCTGGGCCGGCGCCACCACGCTGCCGCCCACGCACCAGCGCTGCCTGATCTCGCTCTCGCGTGGCGGGGCCGATGCCCATGTGGTGCGCGAGTTCGACACCGTCAGCCAGCAATTCGTGGTCGATGGTTTTGTGCTGCCCGAGGCCAAAAGCTCGGTCGACTGGATCGACGCCGACACGCTCTACGTGGCCACTGATTTTGGCCCCGGTTCGATGACCGAATCGGGCTACGCCCGCATCGTCAAGCGCTGGTCGCGCGGCACGCCGCTGAGCGCGGCGGTGACCGTGTTTGAGGGCGAGGTGAGCGATGTCTGGGCGGGGGTGAGCGTGGACGACACGCCGGGTTTTGAGCGCACCTTCTTTTTGCGCGCGCTCGATTTCTACCGCAAAAAAACCTGGCTGCAGCAACCCGGCGGCGCGCTGCTGGCGCTCGATGTGCCCGACGACGCCGACGTTGATTTCTTCCGCGACACCTTGCTGCTGCAACTGCGCAGCGACTGGAGGCCGGCCGGCGTCACCTACCCCTCGGGCGCCCTGCTGGCCACCGATGCTGCGGCCTACCTCGCCGGCGAGCGCAATATGCAAGTGGTTTTTGCGCCCACGGCCACGCGCTCGTTGGCCGGCATGAGCACCACGCGCGACCACCTGCTGCTGAGCGTGCTCGACAACGTGGTGGGGCAGATGGAGCTGTGGCGCAAACAAGGCAGCACCTTCATCGGCGGCCCCGTGCCCGCCCCCGGCCCGGGCACGCTCGGCCTGGGCGCGCTGCACGACCCGCACACGCCGAACGACCCGTTGGCCGAGGCCTACTTTCTCAGCTACACCGACTTCCTCACGCCCGACTCGCTGGCGCTGTGCGACACCGCCCGCCCCGTGCCCGCGCTGGACGACAAAGCCGCCTGGATCAAATCGCGCCGCCCGCAGTTTGACGCCCGCGGCATGCAGGTCAGCCAACACCACGCGCGCTCGGCCGATGGCACGGCCGTGCCCTACTTCGTGGTCTCGCCGCCGCAGGATGGCGTGGCCACCCCTCGCCCCACGCTGCTCTACGGCTACGGCGGCTTCGAGGTGTCGTTGGAGCCCTGGTACTCGGGCACCCAAGGCCGCGCCTGGAGCTCGCACGGCGGCGTCTGGGTGGTGGCCAACCTGCGTGGCGGCGGCGAGTTTGGCCCGGCCTGGCATCAGGCCGCCACGGGGGCCGGCAAACAGCGTTGCTTCGATGATTTTCATGCCGTGGCCGAAGACCTGATCGCCCGAGGCATCACCACGCCCGCCCAGCTCGGCATCATGGGCGGCAGCAACGGCGGCCTGCTGGTGGGCGCGGCCTTCACACAACGGCCTGACTTGTTTGGCGCGGTGGTGTGCCAGGTGCCGCTGCTCGACATGAAGCGCTACCACCTGCTGCTGGCCGGTGCCTCGTGGATGGCCGAGTATGGCGACCCCGATGTGGCCGAAGACTGGGCCGCCATCCAACGCTACAGCCCGTACCACAACCTGCACCCAGGCCGCCGCTACCCCAAGGTGCTGTTCACCACCTCCACGCGCGACGACCGCGTGCACCCCGCCCACGCCCGCAAGATGGCCGCCCGCATGATCGAACAAGGCCACCCGCTGCTCTACTGGGAAAACATCGAAGGCGGCCACGGCGGCGCGGCCGACAACGGCCAGCGCGCGCACCTGCAAGCGCTGGAGTTCAGCTACCTGTGGCAGCAACTGGGCGGCTGAAGCGCGGGCGGCAGATGGGCCGTTTTCGGCATTGAGGCAAACGCATCCCGTGGCCGGCGCCTGGAGCGCCGTGCCGCCCTCGCTTGGCTCCGTGCCCGGGCCAGAAGCCCGTGCCTTCGCCAGGCACAAACAGTCCTCAGGACTGTTTGTGCCTGGGCTCAGCCCCCGCTGGCCTGCGGCCGGCTCCCCCCTTGACCTGCGCAAAGCGAAGGCGGCACAGCGCCCCCCACAAGCAGTGTTTGCATGCCACGTGGCCGCATGCCACGGTGATGGCGGGGCGGTGATGGGCCGGGGCGATGTGCGGAGGTCAAAGGGGAATGGACCGACCGAAGGGAGGGCCAGGAGGACACGGAGCACATCGCCCCGGCCCATCGCCGCCCTCACACCGAT
>JBEAOO010000322.1:0-25316 GCA_041164825.1 Pseudomonadota bacterium
ACTTGCACGCGGGACTCGCATGGCCGACGCGGATCACCTGGTTCGGTTCTCCCTTGCCGCAGAACGGCGTACCGAGGACTTCGACGGTGGACCGGTCACCCACCATCGCGAGGCTCCGCCAAAAGGTCGCGGACACACCACGGTAGTTCGGCTTTCGGACGACCTCTGCGAGGCGGCCGCCGCGAATGCGACGACCCCATTCACAACCGAACTGGAACTTGTTGCGCGAGTCATCGATGCTCCAGGACAGGTTGGTCTGCATCAGCACACCGTGCTCGATGCCGTTGAGCAGATCCGCCATCGAGGCGTCCCCGGCTTCCACATTCAAGTTGCTCATGCGGTCGATGGGCGCGCGGTTCCATGCGGCCGAACGCGAGGTGGCCACGGCTTGCATCGACGCTGCGAACTCGGGGTAAGCGGCTTGCGCGCGCGCGGCCGAGAGTGCACCGCCCAGCGGGCGCATCAACACACCACGCTCGATCAGCAACTGCCGCTCAGACGCGGTGCCGTCGTCGTCAAACGCAAAACTCGCCAACTGCTCGCCGCGTGTCGGGTCGTGGCTCACGTTCAGCAGCTCGCTGCCGTAGCGGTAGTGGCCAAACATGTCGGGCGTGACAAAGCTGGTGCCGGCAAAGTTGCGCTCGTCGCCCAAGATGCGGTCCAGCTCCAGCGGGTGACCGATGGACTCGTGGATCTGCAACATCATCTGGTCGGGCATCAGCAGCACGTCCATCTCGCCGCTGGGGCACTGCGGCGCCAGCGCCAGCGCAATCGCCTGCTCGGCGACGCGCAGCGCGTCGTCGTCAAAGTGGGCGCGCTGCAGCACCTCCAGCCCGCCCTGTTGGCAAAAACCGTTGTACTGGCCGGCGGCCGAGCGCGTTTGCGTCACGCCGCCCACGCTGGCCGTGGCCTGCAGGTTGGGAATCACGAAGCTGAAGTGCTGCTGCGCATCAGCGCCCGCGCTGCTGATCAGTCGCTGTTCACAATCCACCGTCCACAAACTGGCCGTGGCTTCCACCACGCGCGGGTCAGAACGAGTGCGTGCATTGGCCGCCAGCAGCAGGGCCAGGCGGTCTTTGAGCGTCGACTGGCTCACTGGTTGAGCCACCGCGCTGCGGTACTCGCCCCGGCCGCCGGGCAGTGCGTAGAGCTTGGCGTCAAAAGCCGCATGGCGCGCCATCGCCTGCGCCATCTCGCCCGCCCGCGCAAAAGCCGCAGCGAGGCCTGCTTCGCTCAGATCCGACGTGGCCGCATGGCCCAAGCCACCCGCGCGCCGCACCATCACCATCACGCCGGCATCCAGCCGCCGCTGCGGCGCCTCTGCCACGCCATTGCGCACGGTCAGTTCTTCCGAGGTTTCGGCCATGCCACGCACCGTCCATTGGCAGCCGGTGGGGGCGACGCGGTCGACCAGGGTGGGGAGGGTGTCGAACATGGGGCGGGTCCAGAGGGCGGGCAGAAGCTGCGGAGTTTAGCCAGCCCGACCTGGCCCTGCAGACCCCGGCCACGTGGCCTGGCCCACAGCGTGGATTGACCCCATGCCTGTTCCCGCTCAAGATGGGCGCGAAGTCACCCGGCGATCGAGGCTGTCTCGCCGCGCCGCGTACGCACCGCTATCCAAAAGGGTTGAGCATGCCCGCCGTTCATCCAAGTCCAGAATTCGACACCGACCGACTCCGACTCGTGCCCGTCGACGACTGCCATGCAGCCGCGATCCACGCCGAGTTCACCGCCGAGATCACGCGCTTCATGCATCCTCGGCCTGCGGCTTCACTGGATGAAACCTTGTCGTTCATCGCTCTTTCTCGTGGCGAGATGCGGCTGGGACGCGCCATCCAGTGGGTGATGGTCGACCGACATCAGGTGATGAATTTTGTCGGCTGCATCGGTCTGCATGGCATCGATGAACGCGTGCCAGAGCTTGGACTGTGGGTGGCCGAATCACGCCAAGGCGCCGGTGTGGGCTCGGAGGCAGCAACTGCCGCGCTGCGTTGGGCCCAAAGCCATTTGCCCCATGTCGCGGCGGTTCGCTACCCGGTGGATCGCCGCAACCGGGCCAGCCGGCGCATCCCAGAGCGACTGGGCGGCACGATCCAGCGGGAGTTTGTGAGCGTGAGCCTGGGTGGGCAGACGCTGGATCAGCTCGAATACCTCATCCCGCTGACTTCGCGCCACTTCTACCCCGGAGACACGACGGGAGCACCCAGTACTACACCGCCGCCAGCCTGGACGGCTTCTTGGCCACTGACGACCATTCGCTCGAATGGCTGTTCCCGCTGGGCGACATCAACGACACCAGCTACCCCGCCTTCATCCAGCACGTGGGTGCGCTGGCCATGGGGGCTTCCACGTTTGAGTGGATGCTGCGCCACCTGGTGGGCGCGGGCGCCCCGTGGCCCTACACGCAGCCCACCTGGGTGTTCAGCCACAGGCCGCAGCCCGAGGTGCTCGGCGCTGTGATTCACCACGTGCGAGGTGATGTGCGCCCGGTGCACGACGCCATGGTGCAGGCCGCCGCCGGCCGCCATGTGTGGCTGGTGGGGGGCGGCGAGTTGGTGGGGCAGTTTTGGGATGCCGGCTTGCTGGACGAGATCAATGTGCAGCTGGGCTCGGTGACGCTGGGCTCCGGCAAACCACTGCTGCCGCGCGCCATCGTGTCGCCGTCGCTGCGTTTGACGTCGGTGCGGCAGGTGGGGCCGGGGTTTGCTGAACTGCGCTATGAGGTGCCTCGGCGGCCCTGAGTGATGCGCACATGCGGGAACGCCGCTGAACCCGAAGGCGTGGCGGCGTTTGTGTCAGACGACGGGGGCGTGGTCGGCGCTTTTGCGAACCGCCGGCCGAGACCGGTGCTCGGAGCGCTGTGCCGCATTCGCTTTGCTCCGTGTCCTCCGCCGGCCTGCGGCCGGCTCCCCCTGCGCAAAGCGAATGCGGCACAGCGCTCCCCCGAACCAGTGGTGGCGTGCCACGTCGACGCATGCTGCGGTGGGTGCAGGGGCGGTGATGGGCCGGGGTGATTTGCGGAGGTAAAGGGGGAATGGGCCGACCGAAGGGCGGTCCAGGAGGACACGGCGCACATCGGCCCGGCCCATCGCCGCCCTCGCGCAGCTCTTCGAAGAGGAGGTTCCAGGGCCACAAAGTGCCGGGAAGCGAGAGCTCCGGCCACTGCGAACTTGGGCCGTTGAGCCCCAACCCGCATCAGAGGCCCACTGGCCTCAAGCGATGCGCTTTTCGCTCTTCGCGTCGAACAGGTGGCTCTCGTGCGGAGCCCATTGCAGATGCACGGTGTCGCCCACTTGTTCGCTGACCTTGCCCGGCACGCGGGCGACCATGCGGCCCAGCGGGGTGTCGATCATGGCGTAGGTTTCGGGGCCGGTGGGCTCCAACATCACCACCGTGCCGGGCACGCCCTGGGCGGCCAGCGACACGCACTCGGGGCGGATGCCGTAGAGCACGCTGCTGGCGTTGGCGGCGGCCAGCGACTGCTGCTGGGCCGGGGTGGTGATGAGCTCGATGCCCTTGGCGGCCACGGCGTTGCTGCCACCACCACCGCTGCGCTCAGCGCTGACGATGTTCATCACCGGCGAGCCAATGAACTCGGCCACGAAGCGGGTGGCGGGGCGGGCGTAGATCTCGTCGGGCGTGCCGAGTTGTTCGACCAGGCCGTCCTTCATCACGGCGATGCGGTCGCCCAGGGTCATGGCCTCGACCTGGTCGTGCGTCACGTAGACCGTGGTGGTCTGCGCGTTGCGGTGCATTTGCTTGATTTCGGCGCGCATTTCCACGCGCAGCTTGGCGTCGAGGTTGGACAGCGGTTCGTCAAACAAGAACAGCTTGGGGTTGCGCGCCAGGGCGCGGCCCATGGCCACGCGTTGGCGCTGGCCGCCGGAGAGCTGGCCCGGCTTGCGGTCGAGCAGGTGGCCGATCTGCAGCATCTTGGAGACGCGCTGGATGGCCACTTCGCGTTCGGCCTTGGGCACGTTGCGCATTTCCAGGCCGAAGGCGATGTTTTGGGCCACGCTCATGTTGGGGTACAGCGCGTAGCTCTGGAACACCATCGCGATGTCGCGGTCCTTGGGCAGGGCGTGGGTCACTTCACGGTCGCCGATGTGGATGCTGCCGGTGGTGGGCACATCGAGGCCGGCAATGATGCTCAGCAGCGTCGACTTGCCGCAGCCGGAGGCGCCGACCAGGATCAGGAATTCGCCGGCTTCGACCTCGATGTCGATGCCCTTGAGGATCTGTACGTCGCCATAGCTGCGGCGGATGTTGCGGATGGAAAGTGCGCCCATGGTGGTGCTCCAGAATGTGTGTTCTTGCGAATGAGGGTGGGGGGTGGTTCAGCGCGGCAGTGCTGCGGTCAACAAGGCGTTAGCCCTTGACGGCACCGGCAGTGAGACCCCGCACAAAGTACTTGCCGGCCACGATGTAGACGAACAGCGTTGGCAGCGCGGCGATCATGGCGGCCGCCATGTCGACGTTGTATTCCTTGACCGTGCTGGAGGTGTTGGCCAGGTTGTTCAGGCCGACGGTGATGGGCTTGGAATCGCCACCCGAGAACACCACGCCATACAGGAAGTCGTTCCAGATGTTGGTGAACTGCCAGATCAGCGTCACCACCAAAATTGGCGTCGACAGCGGCAGCACGATGCGCCAGAAGATGCGCCAGAAACCGGCACCGTCGAGCATCGCGGCCTTCACCAGCTCGTCCGGCAAGCCCACGTAGTAGTTGCGGAAGAACAGCGTGGTGGAGGGCAGACCGGCGATCACGTGGACCAGGATCAGGCCCCAGATCGAGTTGGCCACGCCCAGCCAGCCGAGCACCTGGCTCATCGGCAGCAGCACCACTTGCATGGGCATGAACACGCCGAACAGCATGAACGCGAACATCAGCTCGCTGCCCTTGAAGCGCCACTTCGACAGCACGTAGCCGTTGACGGCGCCGAGTGCGGTAGAGCACATCACGGCCGGCACCACCATCGAGACGGAGTTGAAGAAGAAGGGCTTGAGGCCACCGCAATCAATGCCGGTGCAGGCACTCGACCAGGCCTTGGCCCAGGCCGCGAAGCCGGGGGCCGTGGGCAGCGAGAGCAGGTTGCCGTTGCGCACCTGGTCCATGTCTTTGAGCGATGTGGTGAGCATCACGTACATGGGCAGCAGGAAGAAGAACGCGAACAGCAGCAGCACGCTCCACAGCGCCAGCCGGTGCCATTGGAATTTGGGGGAGGTTGTGGTTGTCGTCGTCATGGCGGATGCAGTCATGGCGTGGCTCAGCGCTTGGTGCGCAGTTCCGAGTACAGGTAAGGCACCACGATGGCGGCCACAGTGGCCAGCATGATGGTGGCGGAGGCTGCGCCCAGGCCGATCTGGCCGCGGGTGAAGGCCATCGTGTACATGAAGGTGGCAGGCAGGTCGGTGGCAAAGCCCGGGCCGCCGTTGGTCAGCGCCATCACCAGATCGAAACTCTTGATCGCCAGGTGCGACAAGATCATCAGCGTCGAGAAAAACACCGGACGCAGGCTCGGAATGATGATGCGCCAGTAGATGCGCGGCAGGCTGGCGCCGTCGATTTGTGCGGCCTTCAGGATCGAGTCGTCGATGCCCCGCAGGCCGGCCAAAAACAGCGCCATCACAAAGCCCGCGCTCTGCCACACACCGGCGATCACCACGGTGTAGATGGCGCGATCGGGGTTGATCAGCCAGTCGAACTCGAAGTTGGTGAAGCCCCAACCTTGGATGACGCTTTGCAGCCCCAGGCCCGGGTTCAGGATCCACTTCCAGGCCGTGCCGGTGACGATGAAGCTCAGCGCCATCGGATACAGGTAGACCGTGCGCAGCACGCCTTCAGCGCGGATCTTTTGGTCCAGCAAAATCGCCAGCAGCAGGCCGATGGCCATGCCGAAGAAGATGAACAGGCCGCCGAAGATGCCGAGGTTGGCCGCGGCCACCCACCAGCGTTCGCTCTCGAACAGCGTGGTGTATTGCTCCAGGCCGGCGAACTCGTAGTTCGGCAGCAGGCGCGAGGCCGACACCGAGAGGTAGCCGTTCCAGGCGATCAGCCCGTAAATGAAGAGCACCGAAATCAGAAACGACGGCGCCAAGACGAGCTTGGGCATCCAGTGACTGAGTCGGGTGGTGAAGGTGGGCTGAGTGGCCATGGGCGATCTGCCTGTGTCGTCGTCGAGAAAAATGAACAGGCCCCGCAGCGCGGCGCATCAGGGCTGATGCGCCGCGGGTCGATGCGCGGCCCGAGGGGTCAGGCGCACGCAAAGTCTGCGGGGCGAGGGGAGGCCGGGGGGGCCTCCCGAAGTCACCAACGCCTTATGCCCCCCCGCCGCGCGGTGCCTGCGGAGGCAGGCGCCAGGGCGAGGGCAGCAGGAGAGGTCTTACTTGGTCTTGGCGGCTGTGGCCAGCTTGGTTTGTGCCGAGGCGGTGGTCATCTTGTCGTCGTTCCAGAACTGCGACACGACGTCCTTGATGGCGCCTTCGGTGGCCGAAGGAACGGCCATGCCGTGAGCGATGGACGGCACCAGCGAGCCGGCCTTGGCGGTCGACACGAAGTCGGCGGCCGAGAGCTTGGCGCAGTCGTCGAACTTGTCCAGTTTCATGTTCAGGCGAACCGGGATCGAGCCCTTGTTCAGGTTGAACACTTCCTGGAATTCCGGCGACATGATGGCCGCAGCCAGGTCTTGCTGGGCCTTCTGGTTGGCGGCGTCCTTCAGCTTGAACAGGGCGAAGCTGTCCACGTTGTAGGTGTAGGACTTGGCGGTGCCCGGAGCGGCCGCGCAGACGAAGTCCTTGCCCGGTGCCTTGCCAGCGGCGACGAATTCGCCCTTGGCCCAGTCACCCATCAGCTGCATGCCGGCTTCGCCCTTGATCACCATGGCGGTGGCCAGGTTCCAATCGCGGCCCGGGGCGTTCTTGTCGGTGTAGGTCTTGACCTTCTTGAAGGTGTCGAGCACCTTGGTCATGGTCGGGCTCTTCAGCGAGGCCGGGTCCAGCTGGACCAGGGCCTTCTTGTAGAACTCGGCGCCGCCAACACCCAGCGCCACGCTCTCGAAGGTGGTGAAGTCTTGCCAGTTCTGGCCACCGTGGGCGACCGGGATGATGCCGGCGGCCTTCAGCTTCTCAGCAGCCACAAAGAACTCGTCCCAGGTGGTCGGCACTTTGGCGCCGGCCTTTTTGAACGCTTCCGGGTTGGCCCACAGCCAGTTCACGCGGTGCACGTTGACCGGTGCGGCAACGTAGTTGCCCTTGTACTTCAGGCCGTCGGCGATGGCCTTGGGCAGCAGTGCGTCCCAGTTGTTGGCCTTGGCCACGCTGTCCATGTTGGCCAGCACGCCTTCACGCGCCCATTCTTGAATCGACGGGCCCTTGATCTGGGCGGCAGCCGGGGCGTTGCCCGACACCACGCGCGACTTCAGCACGGTCATGGCCGAGTCGCCACCGCCGCCAGCCACCGCGAAGTCCTTCCACGTGTGGCCCTTCGATTGCATCGTGGCCTTCAGCTCGGCCGCAGCCTTGGCTTCGCCGCCGCTGGTCCACCAGTGCAGCACTTCCACTTCGCCGGCTTGGGCAAAGCCGCTGACGGTCAGGGCTGCGGCAGCTGCCACCAGGGTGCGCACGGTCATGCGGGTTGCGTTCGTGTTCATGTCATCTCCTACCGGTTTGACGTCGGTCCCATCGGACTCGCGTTTGAGTGTGGCCCACCTGCTGGCAGGCCGCTTCGGGTTGTGTTGGCAGGCCCTGAAGGGCTTGGTGTTCAACCGCGGCGGAAGATTAACAAAACATTAATAAGAGAAGCTAGTGTTAAACCCTAGGGCCGGTTCACGGCTGCCCGAACCCGCTCAACGCAGGGCGGGGCGCTTGCGATGTGCAGAATTTGTTCAGGTTCGAGCGCCGCTCAGATGCCCAAGCGCTGCGCTCGATCAGAAAAAACTCCACCCGCCGGTTGCTTGCCCGGCCCGATTCGCTGGCATTGCTGGCCAGCGGCTCGCGCTCGCCGCAGCCTTCCACGGCAAGGCGGCAGCTGCTCACGCCGCGTTGGCCCAAGCAGCTGCGCACCGAGGCGGCGCGGTCGACCGACAGCGTCTGGTTCATCGCCTCGCCGCCGGTGTTGTCGGGGTGGCCCACCACGGTGAAGTCGCTCGGCACATTGAGCTTGAGCCTTGCGCACACACCGGGCGGTCTGACGGCGCACAGACCACGGCGATGGGCCGCCGAGCCGGCTCAGCGCCCCAGGCCCCAGCCCGCCAACGCGATGGCAGCGCCCGCGGCTGCCACCACCAGCGCCGCCACCCCGGCCGACAACCAGCGCAGCCGCACGCGGTGCGCCTCCACGCGTTGCACCAGTTCGCTGTTTTGCGCGGCCAACTGTTCGATCAAGGCGGCCGAGGCTTGCAGTTGGCTGTGCAGCTCGGCCGACTGCGTGTCCAGCGCCTGCAGCCGCTGCATCAAGGCGGCCAAGGCGTGGGCTTGATCCGTGTCGGCGTCCGAGCCCGTGCCCGCGGGCGTCGCCGCGGCGGCATCGCGCGTGGTTTTGCGCGATACCGCCGTCCACAGTTTTTTGGCACCATCGGCCACCGCCGGCGCGGTGGCAATCACGTCCGTCCACGGCACGGTTTTCAGCAGCGTCATCCAGCCCAGGGCCATGGTGTGGGGCTCCCCCTCAGAACGGTGAATGAATCTTCATGCGCGAGCCCGGGCCGGGCGGCGCACGGCCACCAGCATCAGGCCCGCCGCACCGGCCAAGGCCAACAGCCCGGCGCCCCAAGCCGCGGGCGAGAGGCCGGCGCGCAGCACGTCCCAAGGTTGGGGCAGCGGCACCATCACGCTGATGATGCCTGCCGGTTGCCCGGCCACATAACCAAAGCCCCCACCGCCGTTGAACATGGCGTTGGTCTTCAAAAATGCCGGCGCCTTGTCGGCCGAATCGTGGCACTTCAGGCAGCTGCTTTGCGCAATCACCGCACGTGCGTACAGCAGCTGGCCTGCACCGGTGGTGCGCCAGTGCTCCAGCGGCAGTGGGGCCGGGGCGCTGTTGCTGTTGCTGCCACCGCTGCGCAAGGCCGCGGCCTCAGGCTGGGCCTTGGACTGGCCTTGCAAAGCGTCCAGCGCACGCACTTCATCGGCGGTCGGCTGGTTGTTCGGGTTCAGCACGCTGCGCGCGGTCATGCGGTATTGCAGGCGGCTGCCCGACGAGGTCACCACATCGGCCAGCTCGCGCTGAATCAGCGCCGGGTTCTTCCAGTAATAGAACTCCACTTGGTCCATGGCCGCGCGCTCCGAGCCGGCCGCCGCCGCCGCTGCCGCGCTGCCATTCAGACCCGCCACACTGGCATCGGGCGCGTACACCGAGCGGGTCAAAAAGCTGCCCGGCAACTTGGCCTGTGTGCCCTGCGTGCGCACATGCACGCCGCCATATTGCGAGGCCCAGCGGCCCACGTTCTCCGTCATGTCGGCCACCGCGCGGCCTTCGTTCACGGCCTGGTTCAACACCATCGTGTCCAGTGCCGACCAGGCTGCATACGCCACCCCACCCAGCAGCAAGGCCGCGCAGCCGAGGGCCAGTGGCAGCGAGGACGCCGCGGCAGGCGCGCGCGGCAAAGCAGAATCAACGTGGGGACGTGTGGCCATGACAGGGGATCGAGCTGTTGTAAGTATCCGGGCGATTGTGCCCGCCGTGAACAGCCCGAACTGTGTCTGACAGCTGGTGAGCGGTGAAATGCGCTTGGCTGCCGGGCTTCACGAGAAATCGCACGGCCGCTCCGCAGTGGCCTCATCCCGCTTGGTGGGCCTCACGCGATGCGGCAGCAGGTCTGGGGCGCGCTCAGCGCAACAGCTGCAGCAGCCAGCCCAAGCCCGCCAAGCCCATCAGTGCGCCGACCGACGCGATGCTCAGCCCAAAGCCCAGCGCGCGCCGCGCCGGGTCTTGTGCGTAAGCCACCGCATAGAGCGCCCGCCCCACCAGCCACACGGCACCCACTGCCGCCATCCACGCCGGTGACCAAAACCGTGCCGCCAGCCACAGCGCCGGCAGAAACACCACCAGCAATTCCAGCGTGTTCATCTGCACCCGGTAGGCCCGCTCAAACAGCGGGTGGCCGGTGGTGGCGGGCGCTTGCACTTGGTAAGCCTCCCGGGCTTTGCCGACGAGCGCGCCGAAGACCAGGTATTGCAGCAAAGCGAGCAGGGTGATGAGTTCGATGGCGGGCATGAGGAGGTCAGTGGTTGAAGGGCACAGATCATGCACCGGTTGCAGCGCGTTGCCGGCCCTGGGCAGCGACTCAGCGCGTGTAGCGCTCAGCGTTGCGCGCCCGGGCCTTGGCGGCCTCGTCGTCGCGGTTTTTGGCCGGGGCCGCCGTGATCAAGCCCGACACCAAAGCGCGGGCGGCTTGCGCCACGTCCGCCACCGCGCGGTCAAACGCTGCTTGGTTCGCCTGCGACGGCACGCTGAAGCCACTGAGCTTGCGCACAAATTGCAGCGACGCATCGCGGACCTCCAGCTCCGTGGCCGGCGGCTCAAAGTTGAACAAGGTTCGAATGTTGCGGCACATGGCGGCTCCGTGCATCAAGACCAGGAAAAGATGAGCACTCACCCCGTCAACGGCAAGCCCATGCGCACCCGCAGCCCATGCGGCGCCAGGTTGCCCACGGTCACTTGGCCCTCGTGGCGCTCGACGATTTCTTTGACGATGGCCAGGCCGAGGCCGCAGCCGTTGCCGGTGGTGGCGACGCGGAAGAAGCGCTCGAACACGCGCGGTTGCAGCTCGGCCGGGATGCCGGGGCCGTTGTCGTCAACCTCGACCACGGCGTGGCCTTGTTCGCCAGCGCGGGCGCGCACGGTGACTTCGGCGCCGGGGCCGGCGTAGCGCAGCGCGTTGTCGATGACGTTGCTGAAGGCTTCGCGCAGCAGCAGGGCATTGCCTTGCACCCAGAGCGGGCCCAAGGCGTGCGCGGTGTCGCTGGCTGCGGGCACTCCGCTGGCCGCCACGCTGGCGGTGTGCGGGCCGTGCAGCGGTGCGCTGTCGCCCGGCGTGACGTCGCTGTCGTCCATGCCCAGATCGATGCCGGCCTTGAGCGCGCGCGGCACCATCTCGGCCGTCAACTCGTGCATCAACTTGCGCAAATCAAAACGGCTGCGGCCGAGCGCGGCGGCCGACTCGGGCTCGGCGCGGGCGAGTGTGAGCAGCTGGGTGACCAGGTGGGCGCTGCGGGTGGCGCTGTCGTGCACGCGGTGCAGGCGGGCTTGCAGATCGGGGTCGCTGGTTTGGTTGAGGGCCAACTCGGTCTGGCTTTTCAGGCCGGCCAGTGGCGTGCGCAGCTGATGCGCGGCGTCGCTGATGAAGCGCTGCTGCGTGGCCACATTGCCTTGCACGGCGGCCAGCAAGCTGTTGAGCGCACCGAGCAGCGAGCGCAGTTCCTCGGGCGGCGCGTTGAGCTTGAGCGGCGCCAAATCGTTGGGCGCGCGGCGCTCCACCAGCGCGCGCATGCGGTCGAGCGGGGCCAGGCCGGCGCGGATGCCGGCCCAGATGATCATGGTCATCAGCGCGATCAGGCCAGAGAGCGGCAGCACGATGTCGCCCAAAATATCGCGCGCCAGTTTGTCGCGCGCAGCGCGGCCGCGGGCCATCTGCACCAGCATGGTTTGGCGCTGGCTGCCGTCTTCGCCGTAGGCCAAAAACATGGCGGCCACGCGCATGGGCACGCCGTCGATGGTGGCGTTGTAGAGCTGGGTCTCGCCCAGGCGCGTGGGGTCGGCGCCGGGCGGCGCGGGCAGGGTGCGGTTGCCGAGGATGAACTGGCCCGGCGGCGTGCTCACGGTGTAGAACACGCGGTCGTCGGGGTCGCTCTCGATGATGTCTTGCGCGGCGCGCGGGAAGTCGATGAACAGGCCGTTGCCGATGGGCTTGACCTGCCGCGACAGCGCGCGCGTGGCTTGCGAGAGGTTGGCGTCAATGGCCTGGTTGGCGTAACGCGCGGCACCCAGGTAGCTCACCCAGGCGCCGGCCAGCCAGAGCACGATCTGCGGCAGCAGCAGCCAGAGCAGCAGTTGCCCGTGCAGCGAGCGCCCGGGGCGCAGCAGGCCAATGGCAGCCAGCGTGCGGCCGAAGGAGCGCGAGATCGCCATGGCTCAGCGCCTGCCGCTGTGCCTCAGGCCGCCTGGGTTTCGAGCAAGTAGCCCAAACCGCGCACGGTGCGGATCGACAAACCAGAGTGCTCCAGCTTGCGGCGCAGGCGGTGCACATAGACCTCCACCGAGCCGGCGCTGCCGGTGTCGCCGCCGGCTTTGTCGACCTTCTCGGCCTTGTCGGACGAGCCCCAGGCTTGAGCGATCTGGTCCTTGGTGACCACCTTGTCGCGCTGCTGCAGCAGCAGTTCCAGCAGCAGCCATTCGCGCGGGCTGAGCTCGATGACGTCGCCGTTGACGGTGGCGCGGCGGGCTTCGCGGTCGAGCAACAGGCGGCCCATTTCCAGCTGGCTGACGCTGGCCGTGGGCTTGGCGCGGCGCAGCAGGGCGCGCAAGCGGGCTTCGAGTTCGGGGAAGTCGAAGGGCTTGGTGAGGTAGTCGTCGGCACCCGCATTGAGGCCGGCCACGCGGTGCTCCAGGCCATCGAGCGCGGTCAGCACCAGCACGGCCACCTCGCGCTTGGCGGCGCGCACGCGGCGCAGCACGGTGAGGCCGTCGAGCATGGGCAGGCCGAGGTCGAGCACGGCCAAGTCAAACGGGTGGCGCATCAGCAGGTACTCGGCCACCGGGCCGTTGTCGGCCACCTCCACCTCAAAGCCGGCTTGGCGCAGCTTGGTCGACAGCGCGTCGGCCAGGATGGGGTCGTCTTCGGCGAGCAGCAAATTCATGCGCTGAGCTTACCCGTTGTCGGCGGCGTTCTGAGCGTTCAGCACATCGCGCAAGCGCAGCCGCGCATCGGTCAATTGGCCCCACGCTTCAGGCCCCATGCCGGCGGGTGCGCGCAAGCGGCCGGGTGTGCGCCAGCGCGGCCACGTCTGCCGCGAGGCCAGGGCGATGCGGTTGCCGCCTTCGCTGTCGGCGTCGTCGAGCAGCAGCGGCAATTGGCCGCTGGCCAGGCGCAGCCGCTCGGTGATGAGCGGGCAGCGCGGGTCGGCCAGCGGCAGGTTGACGATCAGCAGGCCGTCGGCGGCCAGTGCGTGCACGCAGTCGTCGTAAAACGCCTGGCTGCACAGCACCTCGGGCAGGCCTTCGTGGTCGAAGCCATCGATCAACAGCGCATCAAATGCGCCCTCAGTGCGCGCCAAGTGCGCCGCGCCATCGACACACAGCACCTGCAGCCGCGCGTCGTCGGCGGGCAGCTCAAACTCGCTGCGCAGCGCGATCACCTTCGGGTCGATCTCCAGCACCGTCAGCGTGCTGGCCGGCATGTGGCTGTGGATGAAACGCAGCATGGTGCCGCCGCCCAGCCCCACCATGGCGATGCGGCGCGGCGCCGGGTGCCACTGCAGCGCGGCCAGCATGGTGCGTGTGTAGTCGAGCAGCAGGGTGTGCGGCGCGTTGCGCTGCACGCGGCTCTGGATGGCGCCGTCGCCAAACTGCAGGGTCAGGGTTTGCGCATCGCGCGAGCGGTAGACGCGGGGGGTTTCAGGCATGGTGGCGGTGGGCTTGCACGTCGAGCCAGACGGCGGGTGCGGCCAGCAGCGCCAGCCCGATGGCAAACGGCACGGTGGCGCTGTAGCCCAGGTGTTTGAACATCAGGGCACCGATCACGCCGCCGCCAAAAAACAGCGCCAGCAGCGTCGACAACATCGCGAGCTTGTCGCGGTTGGCCACCACGGCGGGGCGCTGCGGGGTGTCGGCGCTGCGGTTCCAGTAGAGCAGGCGGCCGAGCTCGATGCCGAGGTCAGTGATCACGCCGGTCATGTGCGTGGTGCGGATTTCGGCGTGCGAGATTTTGGTGACGATGGCGTTTTGCAGGCCCATGATGAAGCACAGCAGCAGCACGGTGCTGGGCACCAGCAGCTGGGCGAAGTTGTGCAGGTTGGCGCCCGCCACGCCAAACAGCAGCAGGAGCGCCGCCTCCAGCAGCAGCGCCAGCGCGTACTTGCTTTGCAGCTCGCGTCGGCGCGCCCAGCTGATGAGCACGGTGGTGGTGGCCGCGCCTGCCACAAAGGCCAGCAGCGAGGCCAAGCCCGCCAGCGCCAGCGCGATGCTGCCCACGGCCAGGTCGTCGGCCATGGCCGAGACGATGCCGCTCATGTGGGAGGTGTAGCGCTGCACCGCCAAAAAGCCGCCCGCGTTGATGGCGCCCGCCACAAAGGCCAGCACGCCGCCGAGTTGGCGGTTGCGGCGCCGGCTGCGCTCGCGGCCGGCCAGGCGCTGCAGAAAAGGGATCGGCATGTGCGCAGCGGTCCGGCTGGGCGTCGCCGTTCAGCTCGCCAAGCCAGCGCGCAGCGCGGCGTCGGCGATGGCCGCGGCAAACGCATCCACGCCGGCCTCGCTGCTGTCCCACGAGCACATGAAGCGGCAGCCGCCACCGGCGATGAACTCGTAGAAGCGCCAGCCTTGCGCGTGCAGATGCTGCACGGCGGCGGGCGGCAGCACCGCGAACACCGCATTGGCTTGCGGCTGGCGCAACACCTGCACGCCGGGCAGGTCGTGCAGCCGCGCGCACAGCCGCTGCGCCATCGCGTTGGCGTGGGCCGCGTTGCGCAGCCAGGTGTTGTTGTCGAGCAGACCCAGCCAGGGGGCGGAAATGAAGCGCATCTTCGACGCCAGCTGGCCGGCCTGCTTGACGCGGTAGGCGAAGTCTTCGCTCAGCGTGCGGTCAAAAAACAGCACCGCCTCGCCCACGGCCAGGCCATTTTTGGTGCCACCCAGACACAGCACGTCCACGCCGGCGCGCCAGGTCACGTCGGCCGGGCTGGCGCCGAGCGCCGCCAAGGCGTTGGCAAAACGCGCGCCGTCCATGTGCACCTTGAGCTGGTGCTGGCGGGCGGTGGCGCTGAGCGCGTGCAGCTCGGCCAGTGAGTACACCGTGCCCATCTCGGTCGACTGCGTGATCGACAGCACCTTGGGCTTGGGGTAGTGGATGTCGCGCCGCTTGGTGACCAGCGCCTCGACGGCGGCGGGCGTGAGCTTGCCCTCGCGTGCCGAGGCGCTGTCGTTTTCAGCCACCAAGAGCTTGGAGCCGTTGGAGAAAAACTCCGGCCCGCCGCACTCATCGGTTTCGATGTGGGCGGTGGGCGAGCAGATCACCGAGTGGTAGCTCTGGCACAGGCTGGCCAGCGCCAGCGAGTTGGCCGCCGTGCCGTTGAAGACGAAGTAGACGTCGCAGTCGGTCTCGAACACCTCGCGCAGCCGGTCGGCCACGCGCTGCGTCCAGGTGTCGTCGCCATAAGCCGGCTCGTGGCCGCTGGCGTTGGCCTGCACCAGCCAGTGCAGCGCCTCTGGGCACATGCCGGCGTAGTTGTCGCTGGCGAAGTGTTCTTTGAGGGCGGCGGTGGCTTCAGGCATGGTCTTCTCTCTGTTCAACAGCAGGGCTGCCAATCACTCAGCGTAGGCGCTCAGCGGCGGGCAGCTGCACACCAGGTTGCGGTCGCCGTAGACGTTGTCCACGCGGCCCACTGGCGACCAGTACTTGCCACGGCGCAGCGCGGGCACCGGGTAGGCGGCCTGCTCGCGGCTGTAGGCGTGCGGCCACTCGGCCTTGAGCAGCGCGGCGGCGGTGTGCGGCGCGTTCTTCAGCGGGTTGTCGTCGCGCGGCCAGGTGCCGGCTTCCACGTGGCGGATCTCGTCGCGGATGGCGATCATCGCGTCGCAGAAGCGGTCCAGCTCGGCCAGCGGCTCGCTCTCGGTGGGCTCCACCATCAGCGTGCCGGCCACGGGGAAGCTCAGCGTAGGCGCGTGGAAGCCGTAGTCGATCAGGCGCTTGGCCACGTCTTCGGCGCCAATGCCGCTGCTGTCCTTGAGCGGGCGCAGGTCCAGGATGCACTCGTGGGCCACGCCGCCACCCTTCACGCCGTCAATGCCGCCGCTGAAGTGGATGTCGTAGTGGCCATCCAGGCGGGCAGCGATGTAGTTGGCGCTCAGGATGGCGGTCTCGGTGGCGGTCTTCAGGCCGTCGGCACCCATCATGCGCACATACATCCAGCTGATCGGCAGCACGGCCGCATTGCCCAGCGGGGCCGCGCTCACCGCGCCCACGCCACCGGCACGGAACTGGTCGGCCGTGGCATGGCCGGGCAGGAAGGGCACGAGGTCTTCGACCACGCACACCGGGCCCACGCCCGGGCCGCCACCGCCGTGCGGGATGCAGAAGGTCTTGTGCAGGTTCAGGTGGCTCACATCGCCGCCGAACTCACCCGGCGCGGCCACGCCCACCAGCGCGTTCATGTTGGCGCCGTCCACATACACGCGGCCGCCGTGCTGATGCACCAGGGCGCACAGCTCCTTCACCCGCGGCTCGAACACGCCGTAGGTGGAGGGGTAGGTGATCATCACCGCGGCCAGCTTGTCGGCGTGCTGCTCGCACTTGGCGCGCAGGTCGTCGAGGTCGACATTGCCGCTGGCGTCGCATTTCACCACCACCACCTGCATGCCGGCCATGTGGGCCGAGGCGGGGTTGGTGCCGTGCGCGCTCTCGGGGATCAGGCACAAGGTGCGGGCGCTGTCGCCACGCGACTGGTGCCAGCCGCGGATGGCCAAGAGTCCCGCATATTCACCTTGCGAGCCAGCGTTGGGCTGCAGGCTGATGCCGGCATAACCGGTGGCTTGGCAGAGCCAGGCGGTCAGTTGCTCGTTCAGCAATTGGTAGCCGCGCAGCTGGTCGGCCGGGGCAAACGGGTGCACGTGGGCAAACGCCGGCCAGGTGATGGGGATCATCTCGCTGGTGGCGTTGAGCTTCATGGTGCAAGAGCCCAGCGGGATCATGCTGCGGTCGAGCGCCAGGTCTTTGTCGGAGAGGCCGCGGATGTAGCGCAGCATCTCGGTTTCGCTGTGGTGGGTGTTGAACACCGGGTGCGTCAGGAAGGGGCTGCTGCGGCGCAACTCGGCGGGGATCAGCGACTCCGGCGCGGTCTCGGCCAAGGCTTCGACGCTCGGCAGGGCCAGGCCTGGCTGCGCGAACACTTGCCACAGCGCGGTGATGTCGGCACGCGTGGTGGTCTCATCCAGGTTGATGCCGAGCATCGTGTCGCCCCACTGCGGGAAGCGGCGCAGGTTCATGCCCGCGGCCACGGCGCGCGCGGCGATGGCGGCGGTGTGGGCACCGGTGTCCAGGCAGAGTGCGTCAAACGCGGTTTGCGTGCGCACCACCACACCGAGTTGCTTCAGGCCCGCGGCCAGGATGGCGGTGTAGCGCGCCACGCGCTGGGCGATGCGCGTGAGGCCTTGCGGGCCGTGGTAGACGGCGTACATGCTGGCCATCACCGCCAGCAGCACCTGCGCGGTGCAGATGTTGGAGGTGGCTTTTTCGCGGCGAATGTGTTGCTCGCGGGTCTGCAGCGCCAAGCGATACGCCGGGTGGCCGTGGGCATCGAGGCTCACGCCCACCAAGCGGCCGGGCAGGCTGCGTTTGTACTCGTCGCGGCAGGCCATGTAGGCGGCGTGCGGGCCGCCCGCGCCCATGGGCACGCCGAAACGCTGCGTGGTGCCGAGCGCGATGTCTGCGCCCAGCTCGCCCGGCGGCGTGATCAGCGTCAGCGCCAGCAAATCAGCGGCGACGATGAAGGCGGCCTGGTGCGCGTGGATGCGTGCGGCGTCAGCCCGCAGGTCGTGCACGCTGCCGTCGGTGGTGGGCAGTTGCACCAGCACGGCAAAGTAGTCACCGCCGTCCAGCAAGGTGTCCCAGGCTGCGGCAGAGTTGGCCAGCACCACCTCCAGGCCCAGTGGCTCGGCGCGGGTGCGGATCACTTCGATCGTTTGCGGGTGGCAGTCGCCGGCCACCACGAAGGTGTTGCTCTTGCTCTTCACGCTGCGCTTGGCCAGCGTCATGGCCTCGGCCGCGGCGGTGGCCTCATCCAGCATCGAGGCGTTGGCGATGGCCATGCCCGTCAGGTCGCAGACCATGGTCTGGAAGTTCACCAGCGCTTCCATGCGGCCTTGCGAGATCTCGGCCTGGTAGGGCGTGTAGGCGGTGTACCAGGCGGGGTTCTCCAGGATGTTGCGCAGGATGACGCCGGGCGTGTGCGTGCCGTGGTAGCCCTGGCCGATGAAGCTGCGCAGGACTTGGTTGTGGCCGGCGATGGCCTGCAACTCGGCCAGCGCTTGCGCTTCGGTCACGGGCGCGGGCAGGTCCATGGGCGTGGGGCGGGCGATGCTGCGCGGCACGATGGCCTCAATCAGCGCCTCGCGCGAGGCGGCACCGATCACGCTCAGCATCTGCGCTTCGTCAGCGGGCTCGATGCCGATGTGGCGGGCGGTGAACTCGGCGGCGTTTTCCAGCGCGCTCAGCGACAGCACTTGGGCAGGGGCACGGGCAAGGGAAGTGGACATGGGCAGAACCTCGGCAACAACTACAACGGCATCAAACGACCGTCACGACGCATGACAGCGGCGCCGGACAGGCAAACAGGGGTGGGGCCGGGTGTGTGCTGCGGCCTGCGCCCACCGCTCACCGGCGACGCGTCGCCGGTGGCCCGCCGTGCGCCCGCACGGCTGGGCTGGGTGGGCGCCGCAGCGCCCGTGTGCCCCTTCAAGCGTGATGGGCGCGCTGGCTCAGCCTCTCCATCGAGCTGAACCCGGCGCTGCGCATCAAGCGTTGTGACTCAAGCGTTCTTGACCAACTCGTCGTAAGCGGTCGAATCGAGCAGGGCGTCGAAGCCGGCCTTGTCGGCGAGCTTGATCTTGAAGAACCAGCCGGCTGCCAGCGGGTCGGTGTTGGCGAGCGCGGGGTCGTCGCGCAGCGCTTCGTTCACTTCGGTCACTTCGCCGTCGAGCGGCATGTAGATGTCGGCCGCGGCCTTCACCGACTCGACCACGCCGGCGACTTCGCCCTTGGCAAAGGTGGCGCCCACGGCGGGCAGGTCGACAAACACCACATCACCCAGCGCGTCTTGGGCATGCACGGTGATGCCCACCACGGCGGTGTCGGCGTGGGCTTCGAGGGTGATCCATTCGTGGTCGGTGGTGAACTTGGTGGTCATGGCAAGTGGGTCCTTGTGTCGTCAGGAAAAAAGAGGCGGGAAGGTCAAAAAACGAAGATCGATGTGAGGCACATCAGCGGTGGCCGTTGGGGTTGCAGCGCGCTCGGGCGAGCGCAGGTGCGAAGGTTAACGGCTCCGCGCGTGGCTGTGCGGCAGGCCGCGCGCAAACTCTGCGCACAGCAGCTGGCCACGCTCAACCGCGGAAGTAGCGGTGCGGCGAAAACGGCATCGCCACCACCCGCATGGGCAGGCGTTTGCCGCGCACTTCGGCGTACACCTCGCCGCCCACATGGGCGGCGTTGACCGGCAGCGCGGCCATGGCGATGGGTTGGTTCACCGTGGGCGCCAAGGTGCCGCTGGTGACGGTGCCGAGCTTGTGGCCGTGGGCGTCGACGATGGCGGTGCCCTCGCGAACCGGGGCGCGCTCCAGGCCCAGCAGGCCCACACGCTTCACCATCGGGCCTTGCAGCAGTTGTTGCTCGATGTGGGCCGCGCCCGGGTAGCCGCCGGCACGCGCGCCACCGGGGCGGCGCACTTTTTGAATCGCCCAGCTCAGGCCCGCTTCGATCGGGCTGGTGGTCTCGTTGATGTCGTGGCCGTAGAGGCACAGGCCGGCCTCCAGGCGCAGCGTGTCGCGCGCGCCCAGGCCGGCCGGCACCACGTGCGGCAGTGCCAGCAGCGCGCGCGCCAGCGCTTCGGCGTCGGCCTCGGGCACCGAGATCTCGAAACCGTCTTCACCGGTGTAGCCCGAGCGGGTCACGAAACACGCGCTGCCGGCCAGCGTGAAGGTGCCGCCGGTCATGAAGGTGAGTGCGGCCACCTCGGGGTTGAGCTTGGCCAGCGCTTGCACGGCCTTCGGGCCTTGCAGTGCCAGCAGCGCGCGCTCGGGCATGGCGACCACGCGGCAGCGGTGGCCGATGTGGGTGATGAGGTGCTGGATGTCGGCGGTTTTGCAGCCGGCGTTGACCACCACAAAGAGGTCGCCAAACTCGGCCGCGGCGCCCTCCGGCGGGCGCGTGATCATCAAATCATCGAGCAGGCCGCCCGAGGCGTTGGTGAAAAAACCGTAGCGCTGTTTGCCCGCGGCCAAGCCAATCACGTCGACCGGCACCAGCGATTCGAGCGCCGCGGCGGCGTCAGAACCCACCAAGCGCAGCTGGCCCATGTGCGACACGTCGAACAGCGCCGCGCCCTCGCGGCAGGCCTTGTGCTCGGCGATCACGCCGCTCGGGTACTGCACCGGCATGTCGTAGCCCGCAAAGGGCACCATGCGGGCGCCGAGCTCGCGGTGCAGCGCGTTCAGGGGGGTGGTCAGCAGGGGAGCGGCGGGGGTGGCAGCAGCGGTCATGGCGGAAGACTCCGAGGGCATCAGGGAATCGGCGCACGCTGCTGCAGTGAAAAAAAACTGCAGCAGCGTGCGCCGACGTGAGAAGCCCTCTGCTGTCCGCTTTACCTGAGAGATTGGCAGCCGCGGGTTTCAAAGCCGCAACCACTTGCCCCTTCGGTGGGCCCGCTCGGGGCGGGCCTCTCTCCAGCGAGGACGCCATGCGGCTTGCGCCGCACAGCGTTGTGCCAGTCCTTTGGCCTGAGCGTTCGGGCGGCTTTTGCAAGCCCCCTGCGCCTTCGGCGGCTTCTCTGGGAAGCTCTCTCCTGGCAGGCGCCCAGTGTAACCGCTGTGTTTCTCGGCGTACCGTGGGGCGGCGCACAAAGCCCTGCTTGTGGGGGGCGCCGCCACTTGGCGCCGATGCGGATGCGAATGCCGTGGCGCGCGCCTCAGCGCGTCACCGTGACCAGCGCCTGCGCGCTGTCGGTGGTGTTGCCATCGGTGTCGACGGCGGTGGCGAAGTAGGCCACGGCGGTGGCCGTGGTGGTGGGCAAGGTGGTGGCCAACTGGTAGGGCGCGGTGTTGAGCGTGCCGAGCAAGGTGTTGCCGCTGGCGTCCACGCGGTAGAACTGCACCCCGGCCACGCCCTCGTTGTCGCTGGCCACGGCCACCAAGGTGACGCTGGCGCCCACCACCGCGCTGGTGGGCAGGGTGGCGAGGGTGACGCTGGGTGGATCGCTGGCGAGCCCGCCGCCGCAGGCTGCGAGGCTCATGGACAGCGCCAGGGTGACCAGGTGCGCGGCCCCTCGGAAGAAGAGGCGACGCGAGCTGCTGGTGCGGCCGCTGCGGGGCGAAAGCAGGGCCGGCGGGGCCTGGTGCGGGGCCGCGGACGAAAGGGGGTGAAGGCGGGAAGGTGCAGTCATCTGCCGAGCGTACGCAGGCGCTGCTTGGTGGCGATGTCTGTGCCGTAAATGTGCGGCGGGTGGCGCCTCACCGGGCCTCACCGGGCCCCACGCGAGTGCATGGGGCGTCACGGCGCGTCACCGAGCTGCGCGCCATGCCCGGCGATGGCCAGGCGCAGGGCCCCCTGTTGCTGACGCGGGGCGGCGCCTGTTGGCCGCCTGCCGCCTGCCGCGTGGTGGACGGGCGCCCTCGCGCGCGGTTCAGCCGGTCTTGCGCTGCCCCAGAGCGCCGCACAGCAGTAGGGCCACGACCACCAGCGGCAGGCCGATGCCGAACGACCAACGGATGCCGAAGTGCTGGGCCACAAAGCCCAGCAGCGGCGGGCCCACCATGAAAATGACAAACGCGGTTTGCGCCAGCGCAGCGACGTTGAGCGCCGCCGGCCGGTCGGTGCGCTGCGCGGCGGCCGACATGGCGAGCGGAAAGATCACGCTCGTGCCCACGCCCATCAGGCCAAAGCCAAGCAGCGAGAGCCCTGCGCTGCTGGCACTGAACACCAGCAGCGCGCCCACGCCCAGCACGCCCAGCAGCACGCGCGACACCCGCGCCGGCCCGTGGCGCTCGACAAACGCATCGGCGCCAAAGCGCGTGATGGCCTGCGTGAACGCGCCCAGCGCCACCGCAAAGCCCGAGATGAAGGGGGTGGCCGCGAACACATCGCGCATGTAGATGGCCGACCACTCGGCGCCCGCGCCTTCGAGCATCATGGCCGGCAGCGTCACCAGCACCAACACCATGATGAAGCGGGTGGGGCGGGCGAAGTGCGGGGCTTCGTCGGGCGGCGCGCCGTCGTTGACGGCGCCAGCGTTGGCATCGCGATGCGGCGCCGGATCGAACCTGCCGAGCAGCAACACGGTGGCCACAAAACACACCGGCACCATCAGCGCCAAATGCAGCTGCGGGCTGGCGCCGAGCTTGGACATCAGCGCGCCCACCAAGCCTGCGGCAAAAAAGCCAAAGCTCCAAAACGCGTGGGCGCGGTTCATGATGCGCCGGCCGAGTTGGTGCTCCACGCGGTCGGCCTCCAGGTTGACGATGATCTCGATGCAGCCGATGGTCATGCCCGCAGGCACCAGCAGCACAAACAGCGCCCACGGTGTGGGTGCCCAGGCGGCCAGCGCATACCAGGCCGGCAGCAGCGGCACCAGGGTGTGCACCGCGCGGCGGTAGCCCACGCGCTCCAGCCAGCGGCCGGCCAGGGTGAGCGAGATCAACGTGCCCACGGCCGCGCCAATGAGCGCAAAGCCCAGCGTGCCTTCGTTGACGCCGAGCGCGCGCTGGATGTCGCCGATGCGCGGAAAGATGCCACCCATGCCAAAGGCGTAGAGAAAAAAGCCTGCGAACACGCGGATCTGTGGGGGCAAGTTCAGCCCATGGCGTACAAAGAAGCTCATGCGTGGCACCGAGGAGGGAGGCGCGCATCATCGGCCATCTGGGCATTCTGTGCACCACGCTGGGGCTGGAACCCTGCCAGGGGTGGGCCTGCTGCACGACGCCGGTGGGCTGCTTGGCCGGCCGACGGGGCGGTGGTTCAGAGCCCTTCGATCTCCACGCGCCGGGCCCGGGCTGCTGGCATGGCGGCCGTCACCGTGAGCGATTCGGGCGGGCGCACGACGATGCGATCGGCGCGCGCACCCTGGTCGTGCAGCGCACGAAACACGGCCTGCGCGCGCTGGTGGGCCAGGGCCATGTTGGTGGCGGGGTCGCCAGAGGCGTCGGTGTAGCCGGTGAGGTAGACCTTGCGCGAGGCATCGCCGGCCAGCCACTGGCACACGGTGGCGAGCTTGCGCTGGCCGTCGTCACCCACCCCCGACTGCCCGCTCTCGAAAAACACCTGGACGGCGATGCGCGGCTCGGCCGCGGCTGTGCCCAACACCGCAGCCGACACCGCCCCCGAGGCCGCAAGCAGCGCGTCCGAGGCCGCCGGGGCGGGGTGTGAGGCGGCGGTGGGCAAGGTGCCCGCCAGCCGGTCGCGGCTGTCCACTGTGGCCAGCAGCGAGGCCACCCAGCCAACCAGGCCCAAGCCCAACGCGGCCGACGCCGCGCGGCCGACCGCACCCGTCCACCGCCCGGCGTGGGCCGTCGGCAGGCCCGCAGCGCCCACCCAGCGGTGCGCCGGCCCAGCGGACAAGGCGTTGTCCGCGGACTCGCCTTGCAGTGCCGCCATCAGGGCAGACGGTGAGCCCAGCCCGGCGGCGGTGGTCAGGCGGGCATCGAGTTGCCGGTCCAGGCTGGGGGCCTGGGCCCGCAACAGGGCCCGCAGCGCGGCGTCGTCGCGGCGCACATCGGGTGGCAGGGCGTGTGACAGCGCGCTCAAGGCCATGGCGCTGCTTGTCCACGCCAGGTGTTGGGCGGCCGGTGCGCTCAGGCCCGAGACGGCCGCCAAGGCCAGCGTGACCCGACCGCGCCGGGCGCTGCCCAGCAGCGCGTCGAGCAGGCTGTCGCCCGGGCCCGCCAGTGCCCGCATCGTGTCGTCGCTGGGGGTGGCGGCGAAGGCGGCGCTGGCCTGAGCGGCCCCTTGCAGCGCCGGGCTGGCGAGCAGCTCACGAACGGCGCTGGCGCCGCCGCCACCTGCGGCGCGGTGGGCCAGGGCGCCCAGCAGCAGCGCCGTCCAGGTGTCATTGGCGCTGTGCAGCGCAGCATGGGTGGTGCCGCTCGCGTTGGCCAAGGCGGCGGTGAGCTCGGGGGTGAGCGCGTTTTTCAGCGCGGGGAGCAGGTTTGGCGCCATGGGGTGGGGTGACGCCCAGGCGGGGCCTGGGCCGGTGGCTGGGTGGCGGGCCGCTCGGCTGAAACGCTGCCAACGGGTGTGCCGATGTTGACGCCTGCCGTGCCGCCCGGTGGCCCCCAAATCGAGGGGGCTGCGCCACTTCTGTGGCATTGACGCGTCGGCGCCCCGCTCAGCCCCATGATGAAACCCACGGCCGCGCCGAAGTTTCCTCATCCCCCTCGGGGGGCTCGACGTGAGGCGGCCGGTCTGGCGGCGTTTTCAACCGGGCGCCGGCGTGATCCGCCACACCAGCCGCACCTCAAAACACGCGCCTTGGCCGCCCAGGCCGGGCGCGTGCACCACCTCGCCGCCCATCTGCCGCGCCGCTTGGCGCACGATGGCCAGGCCCAGGCCGCAGCCGGCGGCGGTGCTGCCCGCGGCGCGCTGGAAGCGCTCAAACAGGCGCTGGCGGTCGGCCTCGGCCAAGCCCGGGCCGTCGTCGGCCATGCTGAGGTGCAGCAGCGGGTGCGGGGGCTGTTTGAGTCTGGGCCCGTGCTTGGCGTTGCAGGGCGGCGGGCCCGCGTCAGCGCGCAGGCTCACCTGCACACGTCCGCCGTCGCGCCCGTGGGTCACGGCGTTGCTCAGCAGGTTGTCGATCACCGAGTGCAGGGCCACGCGGTCCAGCACGGCCGGCAGGGCCTCGGGCGCGTCGAGGCTGAGCACCATCTGGCGGGCCTGGGCACGCGGCGCCACGGCAATCAGCGCGTCGCGCAGCTCGGCCACCACGTCGAGCGGCTCGGGCGCGCGCTGCGAGGCACCGTCCAGGCGCGCAAGTGTCAACAGCTGGTGCACCTGGTGCGAGGCGCGGGCGATGGCGCGCTCCAGTTGCGCCAGGGCCAGGCGGTGCGCCTCGCTGCCGGGCGCCGACTGGCTCAGCGCATGCGCTTGGGCGCCAATCACCGCCAGCGGCGTGCGCAACTCATGCGCCGCGTCTTGCACAAAAGCCCGTTCGCGCGCCACCGCCTGGGCCGATTGCGCCAGCAGCGTGTTGAAGGCGCTCAGCAGCGGGTGCAGCTCGGCGTATCGCAGGTCGAGTTGCAGCGGCGTGAAATCGTCTGCGCGACGCGCGGCCACACGCGCCACCAGCGTGCGCAAGGGCCGCAGCCCACGCCGCACGGCCCACCACAGCGGCAGCAGCACCAGCGGCAA
>JBEAOO010000323.1:0-3641 GCA_041164825.1 Pseudomonadota bacterium
ATTCATGTCGGTCAGGAACATGGTGGCGGACCCATCTTCCATCCGAGCCATGACGATGCAATAGTCAGCGCCGTCAGCCCCCGTGATAAACCATTTGCGACCATTGATCAGGTAGTCATCCCCATCCCGGATCGCGCTGGTGGACAGCATTGAAGGGTCTGACCCGGCCCCCTCCCCCGGCTCAGTCATGGCAAAGCACGAACGAATCCTGCCTTCAACCTGGGGGCGCAGCCATCGCTCCTGCTGGTCAGTCGTCGCCACCTCGCCCATCAGGTGGATGTTGCCTTCGTCGGGCGCATGGATGTTCAGCGCTGTTGGGCCCAGCCAGGAATAGCCGGCCTCCTCGAAAACGACTGCCTTGGCAAGGTGGCTCAAACCCAGCCCGCCCATTTCCAGTGATGCGTGAGGAGTGAGGAGCCCGGCGGAACGGGCCCGTGCAATCAGCTCGCTGCGAAGCTCCGCGCTCGGTCCATGTGAAGAGTGCGCCGAGCTGCGCTCGAGCGGAATGACTTGCTCGGCGATAAAGCGCCGGGTTCGCTCCTGCAGTTCGGCAAGTTCGGTCGGGATTTGAAAATTCATGTGACTCCGCGTGGTTTGGCCTTATGGCCGCGAGACTGATTGTAGGACGATATTGTTCTACAATCTGCGGGTTTACCCTTGATCCAAGTACCGGCCATCAAGCCTAAAATACCAAGTTGCAATAGCAACCACGGCCACCATCTTATCCGGAAAGCGAGCTCACCCATGATGAACATGAACAGACGTCAGGCCATCGCGGCCACCGCAGCACTCGGTGTCGCCGGCCACAACTGGTCACAAACCGCGCCATGGCCAACCAAGCCGATCACGTTCGTCGTGCCATACCCCGCTGGCGGGACAATAGACGCTGCTGCGCGCTTGTTGGCCCGCAACCTCGAACCAATTCTCAAGCAGACGGTGGTCGTCGATAACCGCGCCGGCGCCAACACGTTGATTGCAACCAGCTCAGTAGCTCGTGCGCCTGCGGACGGCTACACCTTCCTTATCAACTCATCGATATTGGTCAGCAATCCGCTGGTGATGCCCAGCGCAACGTATAACGCATTCACGGATTTCATCCCCGTTGCAAGGCAATATGACTGGGCCGTTGCCTGGGTCGTTCCGGCGAGCTCTTCCCAGACATTGGAGCAATTTATTGCGCAGGCCAAGGCCGCAACCAAACCCATGTCTTTTGGATCACCCGGTCATGGATCCGCATCCCACTTTTACGCGGAAATGTTCGCAAAGGCCGCCGGAATCAAGCTGACTCACGCGCCTTACCGGGGCGAAGCGCCCATCGTTCCCGACATCCTGGAAGCACGCCTGGATGCGGCAATGGTCACGATCGGATTCGCACAGGAACACGGCAGGGAGGGCAAAATCCGTCCGCTTGCCGCGTCGGGCGCGCGCCGCCCTCGGGCCATGCCGAACCTGCCGACGTTCGTCGAGCTGGGAATTCCCGGACTCACGACGGAGAGTTATGTCGGACTTTTCGCTCCCGCCAAAACCCCTCAGGACATTGTCAACAGGATGAACGCCGCCGTGAACGCAGTGAGCGCCACGGCCGAGTATCAGAAACAGTTGTCCGGCTATGCGTTCGAACTCACGCCTGCGCTCTCGCCGGAGCAGTTTGCGGCGGTTGTGCGCAAGTCGCATGACGAATGGGTAGCGATCAAGGCCAAAACGGCGATCCAGATCAACTGAAGAAGGCATGCGACCTGCTGCCGCTGCCACAACCTGTGCATGCATGAAGACCATCGCCGAAAACCTGAACTTCCCCGAAGGGCCCGTGGTGCTGGCCGATGGCTCCCTGCTTGTGGTGGAAATTGCCACCGGCAACCTCACTCGTTTGCTTGCCGACGGAAGCCGCGAGGTCGTCGCGCACACGGGCGGCGGGCCCAACGGCGCCGCCATCGGACCGGATGGCGCCTGCTACGTGTGCGACGGCGGCGGTTTCGAATGGCACCGCAACGCAGATGGCAGCCTTCAGCCGGGCCTGCAGCCTGCCGGCTATGTGGGTGGGCGCATCCTGCGCGTCGATCTGCGCAGCGGAATTGTCCAGGTGCTGTACACGCACAGCGACAAGGCTCCGCTCAAGGGACCGAACGACATCGTGTTCGACGCGCAAGGGGGCTTCTGGTTTTCGGACCTCGGCAAGCGCCGCGCGCGCGACATGGACCACGGCGCAATCTGCTATGCACGTGTGGACGGGAGCGAGTGCCGAGAGGTGATCCACCCCATGAACACGCCAAACGGGGTGGGCCTGTCGCCTGACGGAAAGCGCCTTTACGTGGCCGAGACTTCTCCCGGCCGCCTCTGGGCGTTCGCTATTGGCTCACCGGGCGGCATCGTGCCAGCGGCCGAATCCCTGGCGGCGCACGGGGGAACGCTGGTCGCCGGACTGCCCGGCTATCAGATGCTCGATTCGCTCGCCGTCGAGGCCGGCGGCAACATCTGCGTGGCCACGCTCTACAACGGCGGCGTGACCGTGATCTCAGCCGACGGCACAGTGCTTGAACACGTCCCGCTGCCGGATGCCGTCACCACCAACATCTGCTTCGGCGGTCCCCGGATGACGACGGCCTTCATCACCTTGTCATCCACCGGCCGTCTTGTCGCGATGGACTGGCCGCGCCCCGGGCTGCGCTTGCATCATCAAGGCATGGACGGAAGCCATGAATGACGAGCTGAAAATCCTGGCCACGGGGCTGCAGTTTCCGGAAGGCCCCGTGGCCCTCGAAGATGGCTCGGTCGTGTTTGTGGAGATCGCGGCGGGGCGGGTGAGCCGTTGCTGGCCCGACGGAAAGGTCGAGGCAGTGGCAACGCCGGGTGGCGGCCCCAATGGCGCAGCGCTGGGGCCGGATGGTTTGCTCTACGTGTGCAACAACGGCGGCATGCAGTGGCACAGCGATCCCGACGGCGGGCAATACCCGCACGGACGCGCATCGAACTACGAATGCGGACGCATCGAGCGCGTCGACTTTCGGACCGGCCGCGTGGAGCGCCTCTACGACCGGTCGGACAAGGGTCCTCTGTTGAGTCCGAACGACATCGTCTTCGACGCGCACGGCGGGTTCTGGTTCACCGACTTCGGCTCAATGGGCGCGACAGGCCTCGAACCCGGGCGTGTCTGCTACGCGAAGGCCGACGGCGCGATGATCAAAGAGGTCGTGTTCCCGATGCTCACGCCCAACGGCATCGGTCTCTCGCCGGACGGCATGCGGCTTTACGTGGCTGAGACCGTAACGGCGCGCCTATGGAGCTTTGAGGTCTGTGCACCGGGTGAGCTCGCGTTGCAGGGCTGGCCCGCGCCCACGCCAGGGGAAATGTTGTACGCATCGCCCACTTACTGCATGTTCGACTCGCTAGCGCTCGAGCAGAACGGGAACATCTGCATAGCAACGATCGGCGCGCCGGGCATGGCCGGGATCACGGTGATCGACAGTGCCGGTAAGTTGGTCGAACGAGTTCTAATGCCGGACCGGTCGACCACCAACATCTGCTTCGGTGGGCCGGACAAACGCGACGGGTACATCACCCAGTCCCGTTCGGGGCGGCTGGTGCAAAGGCGCTGGAGTCGGCCTGGGTTGGGACTGAGGGAATAGTTGTCACGGAGGGCTGTT
>JBEAOO010000324.1:0-4422 GCA_041164825.1 Pseudomonadota bacterium
GATCCTCGGGCAACTCGCCAACGAAGGGCAGGTAGACCAAATCAGGCTGCAACTCATCGAGCCAACCGGCCAGGCGCTGGGCCCAGTCGGCGCGCGGCCCGAGTGCACCGTCGTGCGCTTCTAAAAAGCGCACCTGGCAACCCGCGGCTTTGGCCCAGGCCTGGGCCTCCGCACGGCGGGTGTCCACCAGGGCCGCTTGCAGTGCCTGGCGTTGGCTCGCATCGCGTGTGGCATCGTGCAGGCGGCGGTCGCCCCAGCGGCCGTCGCTGAGCTGGATGACGCTCACCTGGGCCCCGGCTTGGACATGCCGAAGGATCGCGCCCGCACAACCGATGGCTTCATCGTCAGGGTGCGGCGCCAGCACCACCACGCGGCGTTGCGGGAAGGTGTCGATGCCGCGCGGCCAGCGGTCGTGTTCGACCAGCGTCAGGGCCACGGCCAGCGCATTGCGCGCATCCGGCCGCAACCAACGTCGGTGAGCACGGCGCAGGCCATCGATCAGCCAATCAAGTGCCATGGCGGCTCCCTGGCTGCTGGCTCCGGTGCGCTTCGGCCACTTCTTCGTAGAAGGCGAGTTGGCTGGCGGCGATGCTGTCCCAGTCGAACTGGCGCGCATGCTCGCGTGCTGTGCGGCCCAGCGTCACCACCTCGTCGTCGCTGCTTTGCATGATGCGGTACATGGCAGCGGCCATGCCGTCGAAATCGCCCGAGGCGATCTTCATGCTGCCGGGTGCGCAGACCTCGTTCATGGGCGGACGGTCCCAGAGCAGCACGGGCACGCCGGCGGCGTTGGCTTCGGTGATCACCATGCCAAAGGTTTCCAGGCGCGAGGGCATGACCAGCGCGCGGCAGTCGCGCAGCAACTGGCGGCGCTGCTCGGCGTTGTACGGACCGAACACGGTGATCCAGTCGCGGGTGCCGGTGGTGTCGAGCAACCGCTCCAGCTCAGGCCGTTGCTGCACGGTGCCGGCCAGCACGAGGCGCGGGCGCAGGGGCGCGGGGATGCGTCCCAGCGATTCGAGCATTTTGTCGATGCCTTTGGCCGCGATCTCCACCCGGCCCAGGTACAGCAGGTGATTGCCCGCATGCAGGGGCACGTCGAACAGATCACTCGGCACGCCGTTGGGAATCACCCGGCTGTTGAGCGTGGGGTGCGTGGCCAGAATGCGCGTGCGCATGCTCTCGGTCAGCACGACCAGGTTGGGGTACAGGCGGATGCCATGGGTTTCACCCCAATGGAAGGGCAGCTTCAGCCACTGTGTGTAGAGGCGGGCGTTGAACCATTGCACCGAGCCGATGAAGGGCTTGTCGCGGCGGCGGAACAGCGGGGTCCAGGTGGCTGAGGCAGGGGGCATCAGGTCTTCCACCAGCAGGTCGTAGTCAAAGCGTCGCACGGCCGCCGGCAGGCTGGCCAAAAACGTGATGTGGTGCGAAGAGCCGTGGTTGCGGATCTTGCGGCCCAGGCGCACGTAGCGAATGCCGTCGCGCATCTTCTCGGGCGTGGAGCCAGGGAAGGTGGGGGTGAGAATGGTCACCTCATGGTGCTTGGCAATGCGCTTGTAGATTTCGTAGGTGCGAATGGGCCCACCGCCGGAGAGCGGGTTGTCCATGTCGTCGGGGTCGATGTGCAGGATGCGCATGGGCTCGGGGAGGGGTCGGTTCAGTTCGCGGCGTCGTTGGCCGTGCTGGCCAAGCGGGCGCGCCAGCTGTGCCATTGGCGCAGCGGGTGGTTGTCGATCACGCCGGCAAGACGCAGTCCTGCCGCATAGGCCAGCAGGGCCAGGGCCCAGGCGACCAGCGCGTGCCATTGCAGGCCGAGCATGAGGCCGGCGCCGCCCAGCAGGCCGGCGGCCGCCAAGCGCGCCAGGTGGGCCGGCAATTGCGTCAGCGCGAGTTCGGGCACGGCCCAGCGCAGGCGCCAGACCACCCGCGCCAGCAAGGCCAAGGGCACGGCTGCGGCGGCACCGCTGGCGCCATACAGTGGCACCAGCACCACAAAGCCGAGCAGCAGGCTCGCCACCGCCACGATCAAGGTCAGCAGGTCTTGGCGTTGGGCTTCTGCGGCCAGCATGGTCGACGAGAGCAACTGGTCCAGGGTCATCAGCACAGCACCCAAGATCAACCAGCGCAAGGCTGGGGCGGCTGCGGCCAGCTCGGGGCGGTAAAGCAGGTGGATGATGGGCGTGGCGAGTGCGGCCACACTGAGGGCCAGCACCAGACCCACACCGAGCGCAAAACGCAAGGTCAGTTGCAGCGTGTGACCAAAGGCCTGGCGATCACTTTGAAACTGGCGTGCCAGCAGCGGCATCACCATGATGGCGGCCACGGTGGGCAGCATCAGCGCAGCGTCGTAGAGCCGTGAGGCTGAGGCATAGATGCCCACATCGGACAGCGAGCCCAGGCGCGAGAGCAAGATCACATCGGCACGTGCTGCCAGCGCCGCCAGCACCGCAATGCCCAAGAACACGGGCAATTCAGCCAAGTTGCGCCGCTGCAATGTGCGGTTGAGCAGTGACCAGCGCGGCCTGGGCACATCGGACACACGTGCATAGGCCAGCGCCGTCAGCACCCGCATGGCCAGAAACACGGAGAACGCGCCCACCAGGCCATGGCCGAGGTGAACCACGTACAACACGCCCACCAAGCGCAGCGCCGCTTCGCCCAACTGCACGCGGGCAATCACGTTCATGCGTTCGCGGCCCATCAGCGTGCACTCGGCCACCAGCACCCAGGCCGAAGGCAGCACCGAGGCGCCCACCAGCCAAAACGGCAGGTGCAATGCCGGCGCATAGCCCCAGCCGGCCAGGCCGATGCCGCACATCAGCAGCAGCGACACGGGTGCGGCGAACGCCAGTGCATTGCTCACTTCTTGCGGAAGCTCTTGCGGATGCGTGGATGCACGCCTCTGCAAGGGAATCGCCAAGCCCAGCAGTGGCAGAAGCTGCACCATCAAAAAGATGTTCATCAGCAGCGAGTAGCCGCCGAGCGTGTCGATCGACAACTGGTGCGACAGCAGCCAGAACAGGCCGTAGTTGGCCGCAGCCATCAGCAGCCGCGAGGCAAAGGTGGACCCCAGAATCTTGAAAAAGCGGGCGTTCATGCGTGGCGCGGTGGGACCATCTGGATGGGGGCGTGCGGGCTGCGGCTGTGGTGCAGGCACAGCGCCTGCAGCAGGCCAGCGGTGAGCCAGATCAGAAAGACGCGGATATCGGCGTAGTAGTTGTCGGAGCTGAGAAACAGCATCTGCGCCAACATGGCGGCGGCCAAGCCGATGGCCAGCGCAAACGTGGCCGGCTCCTGCCAACGGTTCAGCGGCCAGGGCATGCACACCCAGCGCCACAACATCCACGCAAAAAACAGCGTGGCCGGCACGCCCAACTCCACCGCCAGCAGCAGGTAGTGGTTGTGCACCACCAGTTGCAGCAGCATCTGCTGGTAGTCGGTGGAGATGCTGCCCCAGGAGGGCGAAATGAACTCGTAGGCAGCGCGGTTGTAGTCGCCAAAACCGACGCCCAGCCAGGGGTGGTGCTTGAGGATGTTGAGCGCCTGGTCGGTGAGCAAGATGCGCGACTCGGTGGAGCGGTCGTCGGGCCGCGTCAGGCGCAGCACGATCGAGGGATAAACGGCGATGGTGGCCGCGAGTGCAAACATGGCGCCAAGCGCGGCCGCCCCGAGTTGGCGCAGGCTGAGGATGTGTTGACGCGTGTAGACGGCCACCACCATCAGTCCGCCCAGCACCACCGCTGCCCAGCCGCCGCGCGAGAGCGAGAGCAGCAGCATCAACGTGCTGGCCACCAACACCGCAGCGGCCACCCACCAGACGCGCTTGGGCACATGCTTGGGGCCCATCAGCGTGAGGGCCAGCGCGGGCAGCAAAATCAGGCTCATGTGGTGAGCCAGTGCATTGGGGTGGATGAAAAAGCCGGTGGGCCGGAAGGCCGATTCGGTGCCGCCAAAGGTGACGATGCCGCCGGCCGCGCCGGCCTTGGCGCCAGGCAGGGCAAAGGCGGTGCGTGTGGCCACCTGGCCGGCCGTCCACACCAGCTCCAGCAGCAGCACGGCCGCACTCGCGCCCAGCGCCAGGCGCAGGCGCTGCGGCGTGTCGAGCACATGCGAGACCACATAGAACGCCAGCACCGCCAGCGAATAGGCAACGGCCGAAGCAATGGCCAGCATGCCCTGCTGCGAGCGCAGCGCGCCCACCCAGACCACGCACAAGAAGGCCGCAGCCATGGCATCGAGCCGGGTGAAGGGCAGGCGTTGGCGTTGCACAAACAAGCGCTGCAGCGCCCACACGGCACCCAGCGCCAGCAGCAGCAAGTGCGTGGGCGAGATGTAGAGCCCGGGCGAATAAAAGCGCTCCAGCGGTGGCACCAAGGCCTTGCTCACGTCGAGCGGCGCGGTGAAAAACAGCAGCGTGAT
>JBEAOO010000325.1:0-25908 GCA_041164825.1 Pseudomonadota bacterium
GCTGGCGCGTCTGTCGGCCGCCGAGCGTCCCGTCGTCACCCACCAGACCGGTCTGGCGCACCATGAAAAAGTGCGCGCCGCCTATGCGCAGGCGGGGCTGCTCGACCTTGAACACGGTTCGGCCGGCATCAAGGTGGTGCCCTTCATCGACGACATGGCGCGCCGGCTGGCCGACTGCGACCTGATCGTCTGCCGCGCGGGCGCGGTGACGGTCAGCGAACTGTGCGCGGCGGGCGTGCCGTCGGTGCTGGTGCCATTGGTCGTGAGCACGACGGCCCACCAGCGCGACAATGCGCAGTGGATGGCGCAGCACGACGCCGGTCTCCACCTGCCGCAGACCGAGCTGACGCCCGAGCGGCTGGCCGACCTGCTGCGCCACCTGGATCGGCCCCGCCTGCTGCGGATGGCGGAGCAGGCCCGCGCACTGGCGTTGCCGCATGCCGCACAGCGCGTGGCCGACGAGATCGAACAACTTACCAAGACCTCCACCCGGACTTCATGAAACACGCGGTCAAGCACATCCATTTCGTCGGCGTCGGTGGCGCCGGCATGAGCGGCATCGCCGAGATCCTGCACAACCTGGGCTATGTGGTCTCGGGCTCCGACCAGAGCGACAGCGCCACCTCGCGCCGCCTGGCCAGCCTGGGCATCCGCGTGTTCGTGGGCCACGACGCGGCGCACATCGCCGGCGCCGAAGCCGTGGTCACGTCCACGGCGGTGAAGGCCGACAACCCCGAGGTGATCGCCGCCCGCGCCAAGCGCGTGCCGGTGGTGCCGCGCGCGGTGATGCTGGCCGAGCTGATGCGCTTGAAGAGCGGCATCGCGATTGCCGGCACCCATGGCAAAACCACCACCACCAGCCTGGTCACCAGCGTGTTGGCCGAGGCGGGCGTGGACCCGACCTTCGTGATCGGCGGCAAGCTCAATGCGGCCGGTGCCAACTCGCGCTTGGGCTCGGGCGATTACATCGTGGTCGAGGCCGACGAGTCGGACGCGTCGTTCCTGAACCTGCTGCCGGTGATGGCCGTGGTGACCAACATCGACGCCGACCACATGGACACCTACGGCCACGACTTTGCGCGCCTCAAGGCCGCGTTCGTGGAGTTCATCCACCGCATGCCGTTTTACGGCGCGGCCATTCTGTGCAGCGACGACGCCGGTGTGCGCTCGATCATGCCGATGATCTCGCGCCCGGTGATCACCTACGGTTTTGGCGACGACGCGATGGTGCGCGCGGTGGACGTGCGCGCCGATGGCGGCCGCATGCACTTCACCGTGCAGCGCCGCAACGGCGTCACCATGCCCGACCTCGCCGTGACCGTGAACCTGCCTGGCTTGCACAACGTGCTGAACGCGCTCGCCACCATCGCCGTGGCCACCGAGCTGGAGCTGCCCGACGCGCCCATCGTCAAAGGCCTGTCCGAGTTCCGCGGCGTGGGTCGGCGCTTCACGCGCCATGGCGAACTCAACGTGCCCAGCGGCGGCAGCTACACGCTGGTGGACGACTACGGCCACCACCCGGTGGAGATGGCCGCCACGCTGGCCGCGGCGCGCGGCGCCTTTCCGGGCCGGCGCTTGGTGCTGGCGTTCCAGCCGCACCGCTACAGCCGCACGCGCGACTGCTTTGAAGATTTTGTGAAGGTGATCGGCGGCGCCGATGCTGTGCTGCTGGCCGAGGTCTACGCCGCCGGCGAAGCGCCGATCGTGGCCGCCGACGGCCGCTCGCTGGCGCGCGCTTTGCGTGTGGCCGGCAAGGTCGATCCGGTGTTTGTGGACGACATCGAGGCCATGCCGCAGACCGTGCTGGAGCAAGTGCGCGACGGCGATGTGGTGATCACCATGGGTGCAGGCTCGATCGGCAATGTGCCAGGTCGCCTCACCGAGTTGAACAAGGAACAGGCAGCATGAGCGAGATTGATGTGGGCAGCTTGGGCAAGGTGGCGGTGTTGATGGGCGGCACGTCGGCCGAGCGCGACATCTCGCTGATGTCGGGCACGGGCGTGTTGACCGCGCTGCAATCGGTGGGTGTGGACGCGCACGCGTTTGACCCGGCCGATCGGCCGCTGGGCGATTTGCGCACCGAAGGATTCGACCGCTGCTTCATCGCGCTGCACGGCCGCCACGGCGAAGACGGCACGGTGCAAGGCGCGCTCGAACTGCTGGGCATCCCCTACACCGGCTCGGGCGTGATGGCCAGCGCCATCGGCATGGACAAGGTGATGACCAAGCGCGTGTGGATCGCCGAAGGCCTGCCCACGCCGCGCTCGGTGGTGTTGACCTCCGACACCCTGACCGACGCGCAAGTCGCGGCCGTGCCCGACACGCTACAGCTGCCGCTGATCGTCAAGCCGCCGCACGAGGGCTCGTCGATTGGCGTGACCAAGGTGCTGGACCGCGCCCACATGCAAGACGCGGTGGCCACTGCCGCGCGCATGGACACCGAGGTGCTGTGCGAGGAGTTCATCGCCGGTGACGAAGTGACTTGTCCGGTGCTGGGCTTTGGCGACCACGCCGTGGCGCTGCCGGTGATCCGCATCCAAGCGCCCGATGGGGCGTACGACTACCAAAACAAGTACTTCACCGACGAGGTGCGCTACCTCTGCCCGAGCGGCCTGCCCGAGGCCGAAGAGCGCGAGATCCAACGCATCGTGGTGGCCGCCTATCGCACCCTGGGCTGCCGCGGCTGGGGCCGGGCTGATTTGATGATCCGTGCCAGCGACCGCCAGCCTTACCTGCTGGAAATCAACACCTCGCCGGGCATGACCTCGCACTCGCTGGTGCCGATGTCGGCGCGCGCCGCTGGCATCAGCTACGAGCAACTGTGCCTGCGCTTGCTGGCCGCGGCCACGCTCGACACGCCCTCGGCCCACGGCTGATTTTTTTGACCCACTGACCGACCCTCGCCGACAACGACCATGGCCTACGCCGCCACCTTCAACAGCCAACGCCCGAGCCTGCCGGCCGACGTGCGGCTGATGAACGCCACCGCCAACTTGTTGTTGGTGTTGGTGGCCTTCGGCCTGCTCGCGGCCGCGGTGATGTGGGGCTTGCGGCAACCGGCCTTTGCCATCCGCACACTGCGGGTGGAAGGCGATGTGACGCGCAACAGCGCCGCCACCATCCGCGCCAACGCCGGCCCGCAGTTGAGCGGCAACTTCTTCACCATCAACCTCGGCCAGAGCAAGCGCGCGTTTGAGTCGGTGCCCTGGGTGCGCGAGGCCGTGGTGCAGCGCGTCTGGCCCAACCGCTTGAGCGTGCGCCTGCAAGAGCACCGCGCCGCCGCGATCTGGGGCGAGGACAAACTCGTCAACAGCTACGGCGAGGTGTTCGAGGCCAACCTCGGCGACGTGGAAGAAGACGACCTGCCGACGTTGAACGGCCCCGAGGGCAGCTCGGCCAAGATGCTGGAGATGGTGCGCCGCCTGCGCCCGATGTTCGAAAAACTCGATGCCAGCGTCGACACGCTCGACTTGTCGGGCCGCGGCTCCTGGCGCGCCACGCTCGACAACGGCGCCGTGGTCGAAATCGGCCGCGGCAACGACGACGAACTGATGGCCCGCTGCCAGCGCTTCGTCGACACCCTGACCCAGGTGCGCTCGCGCTACCAGCAGCGGCCGCTCGAATACGCCGACCTGCGCCACCCCGATGGTTATGCCTTGCGGCTCAAAGGCGTGACCACCACGGTCACGCCGCCGCCCGGCGCCCCCGCTACTCCCAAAAACAAGCCCCAACACTGAGGACCTCATGGCCAAGGAATACAAGGATCTGGTCGTCGGCCTGGACATCGGCACCGCCAAGGTGATGGCCGTTGTCGCCGAAGTCATGCCCGGCGGCGAGTTGCGCCTGGCCGGCCTGGGCGTCGCCCCGGCCCACGGCCTCAAGCGTGGTGTGGTGGTCAACATCGACGCCACCGTGCAGTCCATCCAGCAGGCCTTGAAGGAGGCCGAAATGATGGCCGACTGCAAGATCACCCGCGTCTACACCGGCATCACCGGTAGTCACATCCGCGGCCAAAACAGCACCGGCATGGTGATCGTGCGCGACAAAGAGGTCACCCCGGTCGACGTGGCCCGGGTGGTGGAAACCGCCAAGGCGATCAACATTCCCAACGACCAGCGCGTGTTGTTGGTGCAAGCCCAGGAGTTTGTGATCGACGGCCACGAGGTCAAAGAACCGATTGGCATGAGCGGCGGCCGCCTGGAAGTGAAAGTGCACATCGTCACCGGCGCCCAAAGCGCGGCCGAAAACATCGTCAAATGTGTGCGCCGCTGTGGTTTGGAAGTGGAGCAATTGGTGCTGAACGGCAGCGCGTCCAGCCATGCCGTGCTGACCGACGACGAAAAGGATCTGGGCGTGGCGCTGGTGGATATCGGCGCCGGCACCACAGACGTGGCGATTTATACCGACGGGGCGATCCGCCACACCGCCGTGATTCCCATTGCCGGCGACCTGATCACCAGCGACATCGCCATGGCGTTGCGCACCCCGACCAAGGATGCCGAGGAAATCAAGGTCGAGTATGGCGTGGCCAAACAACTGCTGGCCGACCCCGCCGAAAACCTGGAGGTGCCGGGTTTGGGCGACCGCGGCCCGCGCATGCTCAGCCGCCAAGCGCTGGCCGGGGTGATCGAGCCCCGCGTCGAGGAAATTTATTCCCTGGTCCACCAAGTCATCCGGGAATCGGGCTACGAGGAGTTGCTCTCGTCCGGCATCGTCATCACCGGGGGCGCGGCCGTGATGCCGGGCATGGTGGAGCTGGGCGAAGACATATTCCTGAAGCCGGTTCGCAAAGGTATTCCGACCTACCACGGGGCGCTGTTTGACATGGTCGCCAATCCGCGATCGGCCACCGTGATGGGTTTGCTTGAAGAAGCGCGCCAGGGTCGCACCCGAGGTTTGCGCGCCGCGCAACAAGCCGGGTCGGTGAAGACCTTGTTTGGGCGCCTCAAAGAGTGGTTTCTTGGAAATTTTTAAGTCGCCAAGCCTCCAAACATGAATATCTTCCACGAGAATATGGGGCAGTGGATGGCCCTGAAAAAAGGGCGTGCGCCACCGCTCAGATACCGACCCTCGGGTCAGCCGCCACCCGCGTGCTGACCGCGGGAGTTCGGATCTCGAAGAAATACAGCGCGCACCCACACCACACAACGCAAAGCACACGGAACGGAGTTTCTCCATGGCCATCGAAATGATCGAAGAATTTGACCTCGGCACCCAAATCAAGGTGATCGGCGTGGGCGGCGGTGGCGGCAATGCGGTCGACCACATGATTGAGCAGGGCGTGCAAGGCGTTCAGTTCGTCAATGCCAACACCGACGCCCAAGCGCTCAACCGCTCGGCCGCGCACCAACTGATCCAGCTGGGCAGCAGCGGTCTGGGCGCCGGCGCCAAGCCTGACATGGGCCGCGCCGCTGCCGAAGAGGCCGTGGAGAGCATCCGTGAAGCCATCACTGGCGCCAACATGCTGTTCATCACCGCCGGCATGGGCGGTGGCACGGGCACCGGCGCTGCACCGGTGATCGCCCGGGTCGCCAAAGAAATGGGCATCCTGACCGTGGGCGTGGTCACCAAGCCGTTCGACTTTGAAGGCGCGCGCCGCATGAAGGCCGCTGACCAAGGCCTGGCCGAACTCGAAGCCAACGTTGATTCGCTGATCGTCATCTTGAACGACAAGCTGCTCGATGTGCTGGGCGACGACGTGACGCAAGACCAAGCCTTTGCCCACGCCAACGACGTGCTGAAAAACGCTGTCGGCGGCATCAGCGACATCATCCACATCCCGGGCCTGGTCAACGTCGACTTTGAAGACGTGAAGACCGTGATGAGCGAGCCCGGCAAGGCCATGATGGGCACGGCCACCGCCGGCGGCCCAGACCGCGCGGCCAAGGCGGCTGAAGCGGCCGTGGCCTGCCCGCTGCTCGAAGGCATCGACCTGTCGGGCGCGCGCGGCGTGCTGGTGTTGATTGCCGCCAGCCGCAGCAGCTTCAAGCTGAGCGAAAGCCGCAACGCCATGAACACCATCCGCCGCTATGCGTCGGACGATGCCCACGTGATCTACGGCACCGCGTACGACGAATCGCTGGGCGACCAGCTGCGCGTGACCGTGATTGCCACCGGCCTGAGCCAAGGCAAGGCCCGCCAGCAAAGTCCGATCAGCGTCGTGCACAGCGCCCCCGTGCTGCGCACCGGCACCGACAACATGCCAGTGATGACCCACGCCGTGGCCGGTGGTGGTGCACAGCACGCGCACGACTACAGCGCTCTGAGCACCCCGAGCGTGTGGCGCAACGGCCGCTCGGCTGCGGCCAAGGTTGATGCCTTGGCGAGCAATGGCATGGACGAAATCGAGATTCCTGCCTTCCTCCGCAAACAAGCTGACTGACCGCGCCCAGCGCTGCTGCGCGGGCCGATCTGGCTCCGGAGGTGCTCGTCGTACAGGAAGTACGACTGCGCTCCTGCGGAACCACCTTGACCCGCTCGCGACGCGCCGGACACGATCAGTCCCAAGCGCTCCGCACGGTGCTTGAAAGCCATTCCAAGACGGCGTCCAGCTTCACAGCTTGACGCCTTTTTTGTGGCTGCGTCACGTTCGGCCCAGCCGGTGTGGCGCCGGGCCAACCCTGAAACGGTCTTGGGAAAAGGGCATCCCTACAATGGCGCACATGCTGGCTCAACGCACCTTGAAAACCATCACCCGCGCCGTGGGCGTGGGGGTGCATGGCGGGCAACGGGTGGAGTTGACGCTCAAGCCCGCCCCGGCCGACACGGGCATCGTGTTCCGCCGCGTGGATTTGCCGAACCCGGTAGAGATCGCCGTCACGGCGCAGGCGGTGTCGGACACACGCTTGGCCACCACGCTCACGCCCGGTGGCGAGCCGGGTGGCCCGAAGGTCAATACCGTGGAGCATTTGCTCTCGGCCTGCGCGGGCCTGGGCATCGACAACCTGGTGATCGACATCACCGCCGAAGAGGTGCCCATCCTCGATGGCTCGGCCGCGTCGTTCGTGTTTTTGCTGCAGAGCGCGGGCATTGCCTTGCAAGACCAGCCCAAGCGTTTTTTGCGCATGTTGAAGCCGGTCGAAATTCGCGAGGGCGAGGGCCGCGCGCTGAAATGGGCGCGGCTGGAGCCCTTTGACGGCTACAAGCTCACCTTCGAGATCGACTTTGACCACCCGGCGGTGAACCAGACCGGCCAGCGTGTCGTGTTTGACATGGGCTCGGGCCAGTACAAGCGCGAAATTGCGCGCGCCCGCACCTTTGGCTTCACCAAAGATGTGGAGATGATGCGCTCGCGCGGTTTGGGCCTGGGCGGCAACATGGACAACGCCATCATCGTGGACGACCAACGCGTGCTCAACAGCGATGGCCTGCGCTACGACGATGAATTTGTGAAGCACAAAATTCTCGATGCCATCGGCGATTTGCACGTGGTGGGCCACCCGCTGATTGCGGCTTACACCGCCTTCAAATCGGGCCATGCGCTCAACAACAAGCTGATGCGTGCGGTGCTGGCCGACCCGAGCAGCCACGAGATCGTCAGCTTCATGGACGAGCGCGATGCGCCGCCGGGCCTGGCCGCGCTGGCCCCCGCGTGGTGAGCGCGTGCACCGATGCTGATCTTTCGCACCCTGGTGTTTTTGCTGCTGGTCGCGGGTCTGTTGTGCTTTGCGATGTACATCGGCACCGGCCACATGCGTTGGCGCGTGCTGGGCTTGCGCATCGTCACATGGACGGTGGTGGCTGCGCTGGGCTTTTTCGCGGTGCTGATCCTCGAACGCATCGTGGTGGCCGTTTGATGTCGCCGCCGCGCCCTCCGAACCAAGCCCAAGCATGATCATCATCCGCTGGATCCTCGGCCCGATTGCCGCCTTGTTGTCGGTGGCGGCGCTGTTTTCGCTGATGGTCTATGTGCTCAATGGCGACGACCGCTGGGGTGATCGCTGGCCCATCCTGCGCCGCCAGGCCAGTGCAGCTTTGCTGCTGTGGTTCAACATCGAGATCTGGGGCCGCGTGGTCCTGATCCTGATCCACTGGAAGTGAGCGCTGGGCGCAGCGCTCAGTCGCTCACCGGCTGAGCCCCTCAGCTGCCCGCGTCGGCGATGGGCCCAGCCAGCCCGAGAAAGGCGACGCAGCCCGGCAGATGCACGGGCTCGAAGTCGCTGATGGCGTGGTCGCCCCCTTCGTGAATGCGCAGATCACTGCCCACATAGCGGGCCGCCATCTCGCGCCAATCCAGCACCTCATCGCCTTGCGCAATCACAGCGCCGTAGCGCTCGGGGCGGGTGATGGCCGCGGGCGCCATGGCGCGCAACTCGTCCACAAACTCGGGCCGGAAGAAGAAGGCTTCGTCGCTGTGCCACTGCGTGGTTTCGCCGATGTGCTTGGTCAGATCGCGCGCCGGGTTCACGGCCGGGTTGAGCAGCAGCGCGCGGCAGCCGCGCGCCTCAGCCAACACGGTGGCGTAAAAGCCGCCGAGCGAGCTGCCGACAACACTCGTGGTGTCGGCGGGCCAATCGCGGGTGAGCTCGCTGATGAGTGCGAGTGCGCCGGCCGGTGAGGGTGGCAACTGAGGGCAGCACCACACCACGTCGGGCCGGTGCTCCGCCATCCAGGCGGCCATGACGCGCGCCTTCGCTGATTGCGGCGAGGAGCGAAAACCGTGCAAATAGAGCAGGTGGGTGGTGGCGGGCGCGGTCGGAGTCATGGCCAGTCCGCGCGCTGTGTTCAGCCCTTGGCCGCCAGGGCCGCCAGCAGCTTGGCGTGGATGCCACCAAAACCGCCGTTGCTCATGCACAGCAGGTGGTCGCCCGGCCGGGCCGCCGCCACCACTTTCTTCACCAGCGTGTCGATGTCGTCGCTGACCACGGCTTGCGCACCCATCGGTGCCATGGCTTCCACGGCGTCCCAGCCCAAGCCGCCGCTGTGGCAAAACGCCAGGTCGGCTTCTTCGAGCGACCAGGGCAGTTGCGCCTTCATCGTGCCCAGCTTCATGGTGTTGGAGCGCGGCTCGAACACGGCCAGGATGCGATCGAGCCCCACCTTGCGGCGCAGGCCGTTGACGGTGGTGCGGATGGCTGTGGGGTGGTGGGCGAAGTCGTCGTAGACCTTGACGCCGCTGGCCTCACCGCGCAGCTCCAAGCGGCGGCGCACGTTCTCAAACGTGGCCAAGGCCGCAGCGCTCTGCTCGGGCGTGACCCCCACGTGTTCGGCCGCGGCGATGGTGGCCAGCGCGTTCATCTGGTTGTGCTCGCCCAGCAGCGCCCACTCCACGCGGGCGATCTTCATGCTGCCGCGCAGCACGTCAAAGGCGTGCGGCTCGCCGCGGGCGCGCAGCTCGCCGGGCGCTTCTTTGCGCGCGCCAAAGCGCAACACTTCGCTCCAGCAGCCCATGCCCAGCACGCGCTGCAGAGCTTCTTCGCGCGCATTCACCACCAGGCGACCCGAGGCTGGCACGGTGCGCACCAGGTGGTGGAACTGGCGCTCAATGGCGGGCAGGTCGGGGAAGATGTCGGCGTGGTCGAACTCTAGGTTGTTGAGCACGGCGGTGCGCGGCCGGTAGTGCACGAACTTGCTGCGCTTGTCGAAGAAGGCGGTGTCGTACTCGTCGGCTTCGATGACGAAGGTTTTGCCCTCGCCCAGGCGGGCCGAGACGCCAAAGTTCATTGGCACGCCGCCCACCAAAAAGCCCGGCTTCAGGCCCGCGTGTTCGAGCACCCAGGCCAGCATCGAGGTGGTGGTGGTTTTGCCATGCGTGCCGGCCACGGCCAGCACGTGGCGGTCTTGCAGCACGTGTTCGCTCAACCACTGCGGGCCGCTGGTGTAGGGCAGGCCGGCATCCAGAATCGCTTCCATCAGCGCGTTGCCGCGGCTCACCACATTGCCGACCACGAACAAGTCTGGTTTCAGCGCCAACTGGTCAGCGCCAAAGCCTTCAATCAACTCAATGCCGAGCGCGCGCAACTGGTCGCTCATGGGCGGATAGACGCCGGCATCGCAACCGGTGACGCGGTGGCCGGCTTCGCGCGCGAGGGCCGCCAAGCCGCCCATGAAGGTGCCGCAGATGCCGAGGATGTGGATGTGCATGGAAGGGGTCTCTCTGAACGCGGGCATCGCGACACAGGCCGCGGCGGCGTGGGTCGCAGGCACACCGCGGGCCTGCGGCGAAAATCGCTCAGCCGCGCAGCGCCTCGCGTGCGGCGGCCACGGTGGTGGCGATGTGGGCGTCGGTGTGGGCGGCGCTGACAAAACCGGCTTCGTACAGCGCCGGCGCCAAGTACACGCCGCGGTCGAGCATGGCGTGGAAGAAGGCGTTGAAGCGGTCTTTGTCGCTGGCGATCACGGCCGGGTAGCTCTGCGGCAGTGCGTCGGCAAAGAAGAAGCCGAACATGCCGCCTTCGCTGTCGCCCACCATCGGCACGCCGGCGTCGCGGGCGGCGCCCAGCAGGCCATCGATCAGGTTGCGGGTGCGGCCGGCCAGGGCATCAAAGAAGCCGGGCTTTTGGATTTCGCGCAGCGTGGCCAAGCCGCAAGCGGTGGCCACCGGGTTGCCGCTGAGCGTGCCGGCCTGGTAGACCGGGCCGAGCGGCGAGAGCTGCTCCATGACCGCGCGTTTGCCCCCAAATGCCGCCAGCGGCATGCCGCCGCCGATCACCTTGCCGAACACGCTCATGTCGGGCTCAAAGCCGGGAATCAGGCTGGCGTAGTGGCCTTGCGCGCCGGCCAGGCCGACGCGAAAGCCTGTCATCACTTCATCAAACACCAGCAGCGCGCCGTGCTGCGTGCACAGTTCGCGCAGGCGCTTCACAAACGGCACGCTGGCGCGCACGAAGTTCATGTTGCCGGCGATCGGCTCGATCATCACGCAGGCGATCTGGTCGCCATGCAGCGAGAAGGCTTCTTCGAGCTGGGCGACGTGGTTGTACTCAAGCACCAGGGTGTGTTGCACCACCTCGGCCGGCACGCCAGCACTCGTGGGGTGGCCGTTGGCGGCCAAGCCCGAGCCGGCCTTGACCAGCAGGGCATCGGCATGGCCGTGGTAGCAGCCCTCGAACTTGACGATCTTGCTGCGGCCGGTGGCGCCGCGCGCCAGGCGCAGTGCGCTCATCGCGGCTTCGGTGCCCGAGCTGACCAGGCGCACCTGCTCCATGCTCGGCACGAGCTTCAAGATCTCTTCGGCGAGCTCGACCTCGCGTTCGGTGGGGGCGCCAAACGAGAAGCCTTCGAGCGCGGCTTTTTGCACCGCCTCCAGCACAGCAGGGTGGCCGTGACCGAGGATCATCGGGCCCCAGGAGCCGATGTAGTCGATGTACTGCTGGCCGTTGGCGTCAACGATGGTGGGGCCGCGCGCATGCGTGATGAACCGCGGCGTGCCGCCCACCGCGCGGAAGGCGCGCACGGGCGAGTTGACGCCACCGGGGATCACGCGCTGGGCGCGCTCAAACAAGACGGCGTTGCGGTCGATGGCGGCCGCGGTGGACTCAGTGGACATGTCGGGGATTCTTGGGGGTGCTGTCGTCAAGGCCCGGCTCGCCGCCGGCCTCGGGGTCGTTGGGGTCGTCGCCTTCTTCGTCGCCGGGCGGCATGGCCCAAAAGAAGCGGTCGGGAATCACATTGCCCATGCCGGGGCGGAAGCCCGCGTCGAGCGATTGGTCGAGGAAGGCCAGCGCTTCGCCCACCGCCGCGGTGAGCTCGGCGCCGGCAGCCAGCAGCGAGGCCAAGGCGGACGAAAGCGTGTCGCCTGCGCCCACAAAACTCACTTCAAAGCGCTCGAATTTTTCGCCGGTGATGGCGCCTTGGGCTGAGGCCAACACGTTGTCCACGAACTGATCGGGCAGCGGCACGCTGCTCACCAGCACAAAGCGCGTGCCGTGCTCGGCCGCCGCCACGGCCAATTCGCGCGGCGAGGCCGGACGCGCACCGTCCCACTCGGGCAGCAAAAAGTCGGTCAGCGTTTGGTGGTTGCCCACCAGCACTTCGGTCTGCGGCAGCACCAGTTCGCGGAAGGCGTCGAGGTAGGCCTGTTGCTCGTCTTCTTCGAGCCACGACAGGTTGGGCATGTAGGCCACCAGGGGCACGTCGGGGTAGTCGGACAGCACCTCGGCCACCGCGCTCACGCCTTCGGCCGAGCCGAGAAAACCGACTTTCCAGCCGGCGATCGTCACGTCTTCCAGGATGCTGCGGGCTTGTTCGACCACCACATCGGGGTCGAGCGCGTGGTGGTCAAAGACCTCGGCGGTGTCGCGCAGCACGATGCCCGTGACCACGGGCAGCGCGTGCGCACCCATGGCGGCGATGGTGGCCACGTCGCCCGCCAAGCCGCCGGCGCCGGTCGGGTCGCTGGCGTTGAAGCTCATCACACAGGCCGGGGCTTGCGGCTCTTCCTGGCCGTCGGGCGGCAACTCGGTGGCGTCGTCGGCGGGGGGCGTGAGGGGGGCGGTCATGGCAGCTGCGTCCGTGGGGGCTGGGGGTGGGCTCGGTTCGCAAGGGAACCTCGCTCGGAAACTGAGAGTAAGTGTTTGTGCAAGTGCCTCAGAACGCTTGGATTCGGCCCGTGGGGGGTGGCTACAATCCGCATCCATTGTAGTGAACACGAATGAACCAAGTGACCGAATCGCGTACGTGGATGTGTCTGATTTGTGGCTGGATTTACGACGAGGCCACGGGTGATCCGGAGCACGGCATTGCGGCCGGCACGGCCTGGGCTGATGTTGATATGAACTGGACCTGCCCGGAGTGCGGCGCCCGCAAAGAAGACTTCGAGATGGTGCAAATCTGATGCGCCGGGCCAGCCCAAGTTCCTTGGCTGGCCGGTGCACATCGCTGTGCTGTGTCTCGCCCCCGAGGGCGCTTCAGGAGATCATGCCGTGAGCCAAGACAGCGCGTTGCCGCCTGCCGCCGTGCGGGTGCTGGTCATTGATGACAGCAACACCATTCGACGCAGCGCCGAGATTTTTTTGAAGCAGGGCGGCCACGAGGTGCTGCTGGCTGAGGATGGCTTCGATGCCTTGTCCAAGGTCAATGACCACCTGCCCGACCTGATTTTTTGCGACATCCTGATGCCGCGCCTCGACGGCTACCAGACCTGCGCCATCATCAAGCGTAATGCCCGCTTCGCGCATGTGCCGGTGATCATGCTGTCGTCCAAAGACGGTTTGTTCGACAAGGCCCGCGGCCGCATGGTGGGCTCGCAGGACTACCTGACCAAGCCCTTCACCAAAGACCAGTTGCTCCAGGCGGTGGAGTTGCATCACCACGCGGCTGGCACGCCCGCGGTGGGATGAGCCGCAGCGCCACCTTTTTGCTTGCGGCGCGGGCCCGCGCTGCGGCATGTCCCGGATTTTTCGGATCTTGATTTCACGGAGCCGCCATGGCGATTCACCACATCTTGCTGGTCGATGATTCCAAGACCGAGTTGCACCACCTCTCCGATGTGCTCGGCCGCCGCGGTTACGCCGTGCGCACCGCTGAAAACGGCGAAGAGGCCTTGCGCCGCTTGGGCGAGCAAACGCCCGATCTGATCTTGATGGACGTGGTGATGCCGGGCCAGAACGGCTTCCAGCTCACCCGCACCATCACCCGCGACCCGCGTTATGCGGCGGTGCCGGTGATCATGTGCACCAGCAAGAACCAAGAGACCGACAAGGTGTGGGGCATGCGCCAGGGTGCCCGCGACTACATCGTCAAACCGGTCAATGCCGACGAGTTGGTGGCCAAGATCCAGGCCTTCGATTGAGCCGCGCCTGCCGCCGCGAACGAACCACGGACAGCATCTGAATGGCGAACAAGGAAGCGTTGCGCGAACTCCAAAGCCGATTGGCGGAGCGACTCCAGTCGGCCCGCATCGGCGAGCGCAGTGTGTCGTGGCTGGCGGTGGAGGCGGCTGGGCGAGGGTTCTTGCTGCCCTTGGCGCAGTCGGGTGAGATTTTCCCGTCGCTCCCCGTGCAGCCGCTGCCGCACGCTCAGCCTTGGTTTTTGGGCGTGGCCAACTTGCGTGGGCATTTGCACGGGGTGGTCGATTTGGCCGCGTTTTTGGGCGTGCGCGTCGCGGTGGCCCAGGTGACTGAAGCGCTGCGCGACCGCTCGCAGCTGATTGCCTTGAACACCACGCTGGCGCTCAATTGCGCGCTGTGGGTGGAGCAACTCTCCGGCTTGCGCCACGCCAGCGAGCTGACGGCCTTGACCGATGAGGGGCCGCGGCCCGCGTTTGCCGGGCTCCGCTACCGAGATGCGGCGGGCCGCGAGTGGCAGGCCCTGGACTTGGCGGCGCTGGCCGCTGATCCGGCGTTTTTGAACATTGCAGGCTGAGCCCCTTCCTCAGCACGGGCCGAGCGGTCGCATGAGCCGCGCGTCGAAGAACAACACCGAAGACCTCAAGAGGCACACATGAGCTTGCTGAACAAGATCAAGAGTTGGGGCAGCACGTCGCGGGAAGACGCGCGCGCTGAAGCGTTGGCAGAGGAAGCCTTCGACACCGTGGCATCGCGTGGCGACACGCCAACGCTCGCCGGGGCCGCCAGCGAACTCCCCGACGACGTGCTCTCCAGCCCCATGTTGCAAGTGGATTCGGTCATCGATTCGTCCATCATCTCTGAGGCGGCGCCGTCCGAGCTGGTTGATTTTTCGGACACTCGCTTGCCGCTCGCTGAGGCGTCCGACGCTCCGCTGCCCGGCGGCCTGCCGCTGATTGGTGACCGGCCGCTGCCGCAGCAGCAGCGCCTGTTGGCCACCATGGTCGGGGCCGGTTTGTTGGGCCTGGTGGGCATGACCTTTGTGACGCTCAACAGCGCCAGCCAGGGCTCGTTGCAGGTGGCCGCCTCGGGCCAGGCCTTGATGCAGTCGCAGCGTTTGGCCAAGGCCGTGTCGCAGGCGCTGGTGGGCGCGCCGTCGGCATTCCCGGAGGTTGAGCAGGCACACACCGTGTTGTCGCGCAATGTGCGCGGTCTCAAAACCGGAGAGGGTGGCCTGCCAGAAGCGCCGAGCGCGGTGCAGGGCGAGCTCGACAAACTGTTGCCGCTGGTCGACCGTGCCGAGAAAAACGCCAAAACGGTGCTCAGCCAGCAGAAGGTGCTGGCGCAAGTGGGCCAGTCGCTGCACAACATCAACCGCCAGTCGTCAGACATGCTGGAGACGGCCGAAACCGTGGCCTCGTTGAAGCTGCAGCAAGGCGGCTCGTCGGCTGAATTGGCGGCGTCCGGTCAGTTGGTGATGCTGACCCAGCGCATTGGCAAAAGCGCCAACGAGTTCCTGACCATGGACGGCGTCAGCCCCGAGGCCGTGTTTTTGCTCGGCAAAGACCTGAACACCTTCAAGGAAGTGGGTCAGGGCCTGCTCGACGGCGACAACGAAATGAACCTGCCTGGCACGCGTGACGGCCAGGCCCGCACCGCCATCGCTCAGTTGCTCAAGCAGCTCGACCAGACGCGCCAGTCCTCGTCGGCCATCTTGGGCAATCTGCAAGGCTTGGTGGCCGCGCGCGAGGCCCAAGTGGCCATCGTGGCCGACAGTGAGCCGCTGCGCCAAGGCCTGCAAACCGTGCAAGACGGCTTGGCGGGCAGTGCCGGCCTGAGCCTGGGCAACACGCTCGGCTTGCTGTTCTCGGCGGCGCTGCTGATTTTGGGTGGCTTGGGTTTCCTGCGCCTGTATGTGCGCGACCAGGCGCAGCGCGCGGCGCTGGCTGAAAGTCAGCGACTGAGCGCCGAGCGCCAGGAGCAAGAAGCCAAACGCGTCAACGACGCCAACCAGGCGGCCATTTTGCGCTTGATGAACGAGCTGCAAACCGTGGCCGAGGGCGATTTGACCCAACAAGCCACGGTGACCGAAGACATCACCGGCGCCATTGCCGACTCGGTGAACTACACCGTGGAAGAGTTGCGCACGCTGGTGTCGCAGGTGCAGGGCACGGTGGGCCGCGTGACCGATACCACGCAGCAGGTGGAGGCCACCTCGACCGAGCTGATGGCCGCGTCGAGCGAGCAGTTGCGCGAGATTCGCGATACCGGTGAGTCGGTGCTGCAAATGGCGGGCCGAATCAACGAGGTGTCGGCGCAAGCGCAAGAAACCGCCGCGGTGGCGCGCCAATCGCGTGAAGCGGCCGAGTCCGGGTTGCGCGCGGTGCAAGACACCATCGGTGGCATGAACGCCATCCGCGACCAGATTCAAGAAACCTCCAAGCGCATCAAGCGCCTGGGCGAATCGTCGCAAGAGATTGGCGAAATCACCGAACTGATTTCGGACATCACCGAGCAAACCAACGTGTTGGCGCTGAACGCCGCCATCCAAGCGGCTTCGGCGGGTGATGCTGGCCGCGGCTTCTCGGTGGTGGCCGAAGAAGTGCAGCGTTTGGCCGAGCGCTCGGGCGACGCCACGCGCCAGATTGCCGCGCTGGTGAAGGCGATTCAAACCGACACCCAAGATGCCGTGGGCGCCATGGAGCGATCCACCCAGGGCGTGGTCGAGGGAACGCGTCTGTCTGACGCGGCCGGTAGCGCGCTCGGCGAGATCGACCGCGTGTCACGCCGACTCGATGAATTGATCGCCCAGATTTCCGACCAAGCGCAGCGCGAAGCGCAGTCGGCCAACGTGGTGGCGACCAACATTCAGCACATTTTTGCGGTGACCGAGCAAACCGGCGAAGGCACGCGCTCCACGGCGCAGATGGTGCGCGAGTTGTCGCGCACGGCCGAAGAGTTGAAGCAATCGGTGGCCCGGTTCAAGATTGACTGAGTTCGGCCGAAACCCTGACGTTGACCGCCACCCCGAACCGCGCCACCCGCCCGCGATTGAACAAGGCCCCGGATGAACAGCAGCAACGCGCATGACCCCGTCCCCGCGGACGACCTGAGCGCCCTGGCCTGGGTGCAGGACGAACTGCGCCGCTCTTTGGAGACGGCCCACAAGGCCCTGCGCCGTTTTGTCAAAGAAACCGCCGCGCTCGATGGTTCCGATGTCGATGCCGTGGACCCGTCGGTGCTGCGCGCCGCCCGCCACCAGATCCACCAGGGTGTGGGTGCGCTTGAATTGGTCGGCCTGCCGGCCGCGGCCACCTTGCTGCGTGCCAGCGAGGCCGCCCTGCAGCGCTATGCCAACAAGCCGCAAAAGCTCACGCCGCTGGTGGTCGAGCACATTGAGCACGCGTCGTTTGCCTTGCTCGATTACATCGGCCGCAAGCTGGCCGGGCGGCCGGTGTCGCCGCTGGCGCTGTTCCCGCAATACCGTGCCGTGCAAGAGGCCGCGGGAGCCGATCGCATACACCCCGCCGACCTCTGGCCGCTGGATTGGCAGTGGCGCCCCTTGCCGGCCGATGCACACGCCACGCCGCGTGAGGCCGATGCCAAGGCCCGCGGCCAGCTGGAGCAACTGCTGCTGGTGACCATGCGTGGCCAAGCCGCGCGTGCGGCGCCGCCCATGAGCGAGCTGTTTGCCGGGCTCGGCCTCACCGCCAAACAGCCCGCCTTGACCACCTTGTGGCGCTTGGCCGCCGCGGTGTTTGAAGGCGTGGGCCTGGGGCTGTTGCCGACCGATGTGTACGTGAAGCGCCTGGCCTCGCGGCTGCTGGCGCAATTGCGCATGGTCAGCAGCGGCCAGCCCGACGCCTCCGAGCGATTGGCCCACGACCTGCTGTTTTTTTGCGCCCAGGCCGACCCTGCGCCAGCGCAGGCGGCCCCGCGTTTGCGTGCGGCCCGCGAGGCCTACGGCATGCACGGCGTGGCCGTGGCCGACTACCAAGTCAGCGAACTCGGCCGCTACGACCCGGCTTGGCTGGTGCAGGCGCGCAAGCGCGTGGCGGGTGCCAAAGACGCGTGGTCGGCCGTGGCCGCGGGCGAGTTGCACCGCCTGCCGGGTTTGGGCGAACAATTTGCGTTGGTGGGCGATTCGGTGCGCCGCTTGTTTCCGGGCAGCGAGCCTTTGGCCCAGGCCTTGACGGCGGCACTCACGCGCACCCAACAAAGCGATGTGGCGACCCCGCCCGCGCTGGCCATGGAAGTGGCCACGGGCTTGTTGTTCCTGGAGGCCTCGCTCGACGACGGTGAACTCGACCAGCCCGAATTGCCCGCGCGCATCCAGCGCCTGGCCGAGCGCATCCAGGCCGTGGTGAGCGGGCAGCCGCAGGCGCCGCTGGAGCCCTGGATGGAGGAGCTGTACCGCCGCGTCTCCGACCGCCAAACGATCGGCAGCGTGGTGCAGGAGTTGCGCGTTTCCTTGTCCGACGCCGAGAAGCAGATTGACCTCTTTTTCCGCGATCCGGCCGATGCCGCCGTGCTGCTGCCGGTGCCCGGTCAATTGCAGACCCTGCGTGGTGTGCTGTCGGTTCTCGGCATGGACCACGCCGCGGCCGCCCTGCTGCGCATGCGTGACGATGTCGACGGGCTGACCAACACGCAGGTCGATCCGGAACGTGTGCGGCAGGCCGGGGTGTTTGACCGCTTGGCGGCCAACCTGGGCGCGCTCGGCTTCTTGATCGACATGATCAGCGTGCAGCCACACTTGGCGAAGGCCTTGTTTGCGTTTGACGCAGAGACCGGCCGCTTGAACCCGGTGATGGGCCGGGTGGGCAGCGAGGACCGGGGCGCGATGTCGCCGGTGGAGCCGCGTCTGCTGGAGCAGGTGCAGTTGCTGGCCGCCAGCGCGCGCCGCGACGATGTGCCGGTGCAGCAAGTGGCCAGCGAGTTGGAGCGTCTGTCGCAAGAGGCCGAAGTGGCCGACCAGCCCGCCTTGGCCGCCGCTGTGGCCCAGGCCCGCGCAGCGCTCAGCGACGCCCAGGGCGCCCACGACGCGCCTGCCGCCTCGATGGCCCGCAGCCAACTCACCGCTGCACTCACCGATTTCATCTCCACCGCGTCCGACGCCGCCACGCTGGGTGTGGTGTCCGAGTCGCGCCCTGCGGCGCTCGTCACCACCTCTGGCGCTCTCGGCGATTTGGCCGACGACGAAGAGATGCGCGACATCTTTTTGGAAGAGGCACAAGAGGTGCTGCAAGACGGTGGCCACGCCCACGACGCGCTGGCGGCCGATGCCGCCGACGCCGGCGCCATGACCACCTTGCGCCGTGCCTTCCACACCCTGAAGGGCAGCGCCCGCATGGTCGGGCTGCGCGAGTTTGGCGAAGCGGCATGGGCTTGCGAGCAGCTCTTCAACGCCCGTTTGGCCGCCATGCAAGTGGCCGACGAGCCGCTGCTCGATTTCACGCGTCGCGCGCTCACCGAGCTCAGCGATTGGGTGGGCGACATCGCCGGCCGCACCGCCTTTGCCCGCAGTGCTGCGGGCCTGCAGGTGCAAGCGCTGGCTGTGCGCGACGCGGTGGTCCCGGCCTTCGGCGACGCCGAGCCCGCGCCCTTCCATGCGGTCGAGCTGCCCGTGGCGTTCAACGCCGACCTGGATGGCATGGGGCTGCACGCGTTTCCTGAACTGGACGCCGACAACGCGTTTGACCGCGCCCACGCGCTCACGCTGCCCATGCCCTTGTCCTTCGCGGACGATGAGCGGGTTCCACCGGCCGCGCCAGGGCTGCCGGCCGACGAGCCGGCGCTCAACTTCACGCTCGATTTGTCGGCGCTTGATGATGGACCGCGCGCCGATGGCTTGTTGGGCGCTGGTGAGCCTGCCGGTGCGCCTGAGGCGCTGGCCGCCCCTGAAGCGCCGACACTGAGTTTCGCCGAGTCGGGTTTCGATCTGGACGCTGCGCCGCTGCCCGATTCGGCGCCGCTGCGCGACCAGGCTTTGCCCTCAGGCGTTGCCATTCACTCGTCCGCCAACCCGGACGCTAACCCGGACGCCAACCCGGACGCCAACCCGGACGCTAACCCGGACGCTAACCCGGCCGAGGGCACGATCACGCTCGACCTGGCGCCCGCGCCGGTGGACGCCGTGCCTGCCGACTGGCCCCACGCGCCTGAGGTCGTGCTGGACGACGACGATGCCGACTTTGCCGATGTCAGCGATGCACTGAACCTTGCGGCGTCGCCAGACCAGGCCGACCCCCTGCCCGAGGTGATGGATGCTGGCCCCTCGGCCTTTGCTGAGTTCTCAGCCTTTGACGACGTGTTCAGTCCGGCGGAGGAGTCAACGCCAGCGCCCGCTCTGCGGCTCCCGCTGGGCATCGATGCCAGGCTGGCGGCCCTCGCCGTCGTGCCTCAGGCGGACGATGCCGACGCCGCACATGCCACCGTTCTGGAGGCTGTCGAGCCCGCGGCTTCGGCCTGGCCGGCCGAGCCCGCGACCGCGTTTGAAGACGAGCAGTTCAAGGTCATTGGCCCGCTGCGCATTGGCATCCCGCTGTTCAACATCTACCTCAACGAGGCCGACGAGCTCTCGCGCCGCTTGATGACGGAGTTGGCCGAGTGGTCGATGGAGCTGCACCGCCCTGTGGGCGAGACGGCCATTGCACTGGCCCATTCGCTGGCAGGCAGCTCGGCCACGGTGGGTTTCAGCGATTTGTCGCGCTTGTCGCGGGCGCTGGAGCACGCACTGATGCGCAGCGATGCGCTCGGCGCCGGCGACCCCGACGAGGCCAAGCTGTTCGTGAACGCCTCCGAAGACATTCGCCGTTTGCTGCACCAGTTTGCCGCGGGCTTCTTGCGTGAGCCGCACCCTGATCTGCTCGCCCAGTTGGCCGAGCATGAGCAGCAGGCCGCCTTGCGTTTTGACGCGGTGGCGGCACATGCCGATGAGGCCGAAGAGGCCGAAGAGGCCGACGAGCCGGACGGGCTGTTGGCTGACTTGGCGGCGATGGGTGCCAGCAACGCAGATGACGGTTCGGGCCATCCGGCGGATTGGGCCGATATGGCCGCGCTGGACGGTGCCGCCCCGTCGGTCGTTGGTCACGCCGTGGCGGTGCTGACCCCTGTTGAGGCCGAAGCCGAAGCAAGTGCCCGTGCCGTCGAGGCCGAGGTGGGCGTGCGGGCCGCCGCGCCGTTGGCAGGGGCAGATGTCGGGTTGGCATCCAACCCCGGCGTCGAGCCGATGGCTCCCGCAGAGGCCGAGCCGGAGAGCGTGCTGGACGGCGTCCCGGGCCGCATTGAAGCCGCCAGCCCGGATGGCATCGCAGACAGCGTGCTGGGCGATACCCTGTTGGCCGATCTCGGCGCCACTCGTTTTGGCAGCCTCGGCTTGGCCGAATTCCAGGCGCTGCAGCCCCTGTCGACCGCGCCCACCGAAGCGTTTTCGAGTGGGCGCCGCAGTGTGCAGTCCACCGAAGGTGTGGACGCTTTTGCCGATGACGAACCGTTGGACGTGGTCGACGACGTCGATCCCGAGCTGTTTCCGATCTTCGATGAAGAGTGCGCTGAGTTGCTGCCCCAACTCTCTGACCGCTTGCGCAGTTGGGCCGAGCGGCCCGACGACCGGGGCCTGGCCTCGGCCTGCATGCGCGTGTTGCACACGCTCAAGGGCGGCGCCCGATTGGCCGGAGCCATGGCCTTGGGTGAACTCGCACACCGCTTGGAGTCTCGCGTGGAAGCCCTGGCGGGCGCCGAGCTGATTGACGCCGCCGCCGTGGATGCGCTGCTGGCACGCGCCGATCACTTGACCCAGCATTTCGAAACGGTGCGCCGCGGCCCTGTCGCGGCAGACGCCGAGCTGTCGACGGCAGCCGCTGTCGCAGCAGCAGCAGCCCCGGCCTCGGCCGCAACCACTGCCGACGCAAGCGTCGCCGCCGTGGACGAGGCCGAGCCCGAGCCCCTTTTCGCTGCGTCCGAGCCGGTGACCACTGCGCTGGCGTCCGCTGGCACGGCCTCAGAGGCTGCCCCTGCGGACACCGAGGAATGCGCCAACGCGACGGTGCAGAACGCCCCGGCAGCGGCCGCTGTGCCGGCCGAGTCGCTGGCTGCCGCGGCGCTGGTGCAGGGCTTGGATGCCGCAGCCCAGGCGCGCGACGTGGTTGACGGCGAAGCCGCCGAGGTGTCGCCTTTGGCTGAAGCCGAAGCCGAAGCCGAAGCTGACACCGACACCGACACCGACACCGACACCGACGCCGACGCCGACGCCGACGCCGACGCCGACCCTGTCGCCATGCTGGAAGCCGCTGCCCCGGGCGCGCTGGCTGCGGCCCGGCCGCCCTTGGCGCCGATCGACTGGTCGCGTTTTGCTGCGGCCAGTGCGGCCACTTCCGTGCTGCCCAAGGCCGCGCCGAGTGCGCCGGTCCAGTCGGCGGTGCGGGTGCGCGCGCCTTTGCTTGACCGCTTGGTGAACCAGGCGGGCGAGGTCAGCATTGCGCGGGCGCGCATCGAGAGCGAGGTCTCGCAGATCCGCATGGCGCTGAACGACCTGACCGACAACCTGGAGCGTTTGCGCGGCCAGTTGCGCGACATCGACCTGCAGGCCGAGACGCAAATGAGCTCGCGCATGGACGCGGCCAAAGCGGCCTCGCAAAACTTCGATCCGCTCGAATTCGACCGCTTCACCCGCTTCCAGGAGCTGACGCGGATGATGACCGAATCGGTGGGCGACGTGGCCACCGTGCAGCGCACCGTGCAGCGCAGCGTGCAGCGCGCCGAAGACGAGTTGGCCGCGCAATCGCGCCTCACACGCGATCTGCAAGACGACCTGCTGCGCACCCGCATGGTCGAGTTCGATACCCTGGCCGACCGCTTTTACCGCGTGGTACGCCAGGCCGCCAAAGAGACCGGCAAACAAGTGCGGCTCGATTTGATCGGCGGCTCGATCGAAGTGGACCGCGGCGTGCTCGACCGCATGACGGGCGCCTTCGAGCACCTGCTGCGCAACAGCGTCAGCCACGGCATCGAGCCCGCCGCAGCGCGAGAGGCCGCGGGCAAAGACGCGGCCGGCGCCATCAGCGTGGCGGTGAGCCAATCGGGCAACGAAGTGGCGGTGGAGTTCCGCGACGATGGGGCGGGGCTTGATCTTGCCGCCATCCGGCGCAAAGCCGTGGTCAGTGGCCTGATGGCCGCCGATGCCCAGCCCGCCGATGCCGAGCTGGCGCAACTCATCTTCCACCCCGGCTTCACCACCGCCGAGCGCATCACCGAGCTCGCCGGTCGTGGCGTGGGCATGGACGTGGTGCGCTCCGACGTCAACGCCATGGGCGGGCGCATCGAGACCGCCACCTCGGCGGGCCTGGGCACCAGCTTCAAGTTGCTGCTGCCGCTGACCACTGCGGTGACGCAGGTGGTGCTGCTGCGCTGCGGCGAGACCGTGGTGGCCGTGCCGTCAACGCTGATCGAAGGCGTGCGCCGTGCCCCTGCCGAGCAACTCGCCCAGGCCTATGCCCACGGTGCGTTTGACCTGGGCGCCGGCGACGTCGTGCCGTTCTTCTGGTTCGGTGCCTTGCTGCAAACCAGCCCGCGCAGTGTCCACACGGCCACCAGTCGCACGCCACAGGTGATCGTGGTGCGCAGCGCGCAGCAGCGCATCGTCGTGCACATTGACGAGGTGCTGGGCAACCAGGAAGTGGTGGTCAAGAACCTCGGCCCGCAGTTGGCACGCGTGCCCGGCTTGGCCGGCGTGACGCTGCTGGCCTCGGGCGGCGTGGCGTTGATCTACAACCCGGTGGCGTTGGCGGCCTTGTATGGCGCGGCGGCGGCGGCCGCCACGCGGCAAGCCATGGCCGCTCCGCTGCCCGATGCCAACGCGCTGGCGGCGGCGGCCGCTGCCGCGGCTGGCCCGGCCGCGCCGCTGGTGCTGGTGGTTGACGACTCCCTCACTGTGCGCCGCGTGACGCAACGCCTGTTGGAGCGCGAGGGCTACCGCGTGGTGCTCGCCAAAGACGGCCTCGACGCGCTGGAGCGCTTGGCCGAAGACCTGCCGCAGGTGGTGCTCAGCGACATCGAGATGCCACGCATGGATGGGTTTGATCTGGTGCGCAACATTCGGGGCGATGCGCGCCTGCGTTCGCTGCCGGTGATCATGATCACCTCGCGGATTGCGCAAAAGCACCGGGATCACGCAGCGGAGTTGGGCGTCAACCATTATCTGGGCAAGCCGTATTCCGAAGAAGACCTGCTGGCCCTGCTCGGGCGCTACACCCGGGGCGAGCGCGCTGCCGTCGACGCACATTGACGGCCGATTGACAGTTTTCCGCGGCGCAGCCGGTCTGCGCTGCGATGCTGCTTTGCAGACCCCTCTTTGGGGGCTGCCCGACCTGTTTCATGGCCCATCTTGTTGATCACCTTGCCGACCTGACTGCGTTTCGCGACCGCGACATGCTGGACGTCACTTTGGTGGGCGCGATGAGCGATCTGTTGTCACCGGCCAGCGCGGCGATTTACCGCAGCGTGGGCGAGCCGGGCGATGAGCGCTGGATCAACCGGGCACGCTGGCGGCAGGGTGATCCGGTGGTCACCGCCGACCCCGCTTGGACCGAGTTTGCCCATTTGCCCCCCGTGGTGCCGGGCACCTGGCGCGCCCAGGCCGTGCAGACCCGCACCTTGGTGCAGGCTGATCTGCCGGATGGCGGCCAATTGACCGTGTTCCCGCTCGTCAACGATGTGCAGGCGGGCGCGGTGTTGGAGCTCGAAACCCACACGCCGCTGGACGCCACCGCCTTGCGCACCGTCAGCAGCGTGCTGCGCATTTGCCGCAACTTCCAGGCCGTGCTCGATTCGAGCGAGCGCGACACGCTCACTGGTTTGCTCAACCGCAAGACCTTTGATGAGACCTTTTTGAAGGTGGCCAGCGCCACGGCCCGCAGCGATGCGTTGGCCGAGATCTCGGCCGACGCGGCCCCGACGGCTGAGCGGCGCACCCCGGCGGCTGGCGTGTGGTTGGCGGTGATTGACATCGACCACTTCAAGCTCGTCAACGACAACCACGGCCACCTGATCGGTGACGAGGTGCTGCTGCTGCTGTCGCGCCTGATGCGCGGCGCCTTCCGCTTTCACGACCAGCTTTACCGCTTTGGCGGCGAAGAATTTGTGGTGCTGATGCGCTGCAACAGCGAGGCCGATGCGGTGGCCGCGCTGCAGCGTTTTCGGCTCGCTGTGGCGGGCTATTCGTTCCCGCAGGTGGGGCACATCACGGTCAGCGTGGGTGTTGACCAAGTGCGTTCGGGCGACACGCCCAATGCGGCGTTTGAGCGCGCCGACCGCGCGGTCTATTACGCCAAAGGCCATGGCCGCAACTTGGTGTGCAGTCACAGCGACTTGGTGGCGCGCGGTGAGTTGCAGGACGACACCCACGAGGGCGGCATCGAGTTGTTTTGAACGCTGGCCGTCGGCCCTGAGCGGCCAGCGGGGGTCTGGCTTTTGCTGAGGTTGACGCCGGCTGGCGTTCAAAAGCACCAGCTCGCGATGGCTGGAGAGTTCGGTTCTCGGCACCTTCCTGTCCTTGCCGTGAGGCCGCTTTCCGATCGAAGACTTCCCGTTCGACGATCGGCGCGAGGGCGGCCCATCACCGCCCCGTCCATCACCGCGGCACAGCGCTCCGAGCCCCTGCCTCCGCATGAGACTCGCAAACGTACCGAGAACGGCCCTCGCCGCCCGCTGCACTTTGCTTGCCTTTGAACGCGAAAGCGAATAAGGCTACTGCGGCGGCGACCACAGCAGCAGGTGGCCGAGCGGCTCAGGCCGCCGCCTTCACCACGGCAAACCGCGCCAGCGTGGCCAGGCGCGCCTCGTCGTGTTTCACGATCGGCAGTGGGTAGTTGTCGTCCAGCCGCACATCCGCCTCGGCCAGCACGATCGGCCCGGCCTCCCAGGGCGCATGAATCGCCTTGTCGGGCAGGCCCGCCAGCTCGGGCACATAGCGGCGGATGAAGCGCCCCTGGGCATCAAACTTCTCGCTCTGACTCACCGGGTTGAAGATGCGGAAATAGGGCTGTGCATCGCAGCCGGTGGAGGCCGCCCACTGCCAGCCGCCGTTGTTGGCCGCCAAGTCAAAGTCGAGCAGCTTGAGCGCGAAATACGCCTCTCCGCGTCGCCAGTCCACGCCCAGGTCTTTGGTCAAAAAGCTCGCCGT
>JBEAOO010000326.1:0-31594 GCA_041164825.1 Pseudomonadota bacterium
ACCCTCACCGATGCCGATGGCAAGACCGACACCGCGACCATCACCGTGACGGTCACCGGTGCCAACGACGCGCCGATCAAGGTGGGCTCGGTGGCCACCCAGACGAGCGATGACTCGGGCGTGGTCACCTCGCTCGACGTCAGCAGCAACTTCACCGACCCGGACAAGTCCGATGTGCTGACCTACTCGGCCGACAACCTGCCCTCGGGCCTGGTCATCGACCCCGATACCGGCGTCATCAGCGGCACCATCGATTCCTCCGCCAGCGCGGGTGGCGACGATCCCGTGGCCGCCCCGGGCGTTTACTCCGTCACCATCACGGCTGACGATGGCCACGGTGGCACGGTCGATCAGGTCTTCACTTGGACTGTGGGCAATCCCGCCCCGATTGCTGTGGACGATGCGTTCACGGCGGGTGAGGATGATGCTTCTGCCGTGATCGGCAATGCACTCACCGCCATCTCCGCCACCACATCCACCGCCGACTCCGATCCGGATGGCGATGCGTTGACGGCTGTGGTTCAAACCAACGTCACTGGCTCCAACGGCGGCACCTTCTCGGTCGCGGCCAATGGCGATGTCACCTTCAACCCCGGTGCGGCCTTCCAAGACCTCGCCGTGGGTGAGACGCGTGACACGACCCTGACGTACACGTTGCAAGATGCTGACGGCAAGACCGACACCGCGACCATCACCGTGACGGTCACCGGCGCCAACGACGCCCCAGTGGACGGCGACGAAACCAACGCGGTCACCGAGGACACGCCACTGACGGTCGACGCAGGCGCGCCGGGCAACTTGCTGCGCAACACCAGCGATGTGGACGGCACGGCAGGGACGATCGTGGGCTACAGCATCGCGGGGATCTCGGGTGTGCAGCCGATAGGGGTTCCGGTCAGCATCCCGAAGGTGGGAGAGATCACGCTGAACGCCAATGGCAGCTACGGTTTTGTGCCGGTGGCCGACTTTGCCGGCGACGTGCCGCTGATCACCTACACCGTCTCCGACGCTCAAGGTGGCACCGACACCTCGACGCTCACGCTCAGCATGGTTCCGGTCAACGACACCCCGGTGGCCACGCCGGCGCTGGCCCCCATGAACACGGCGGACCCCCTGGACACCCGCACGGCCGTCGCCCTGGGCGGCGTCGACGTGGACGGGCAAGTGGTTTCCGTACAGGTGATGGCGCTGCCGCCCGCAGCGGCCGGCATGCTGACGCTGGCCGATGGCGTGACGCCCGTCACCGTGGGCATGACCTTGACGGCGGCGCAAGCAGCCACGCTGGTGTTTGCGCCCAGCCTGGGCTTTGACGGGCAGGCCACGATCACCTTCACGGTCACCGACGACCAAGGAAGCGTCTCCCCGGCCGCCACGCTGGCGCTGGACATCCACTCGGCCGTGCCAACAGCAACAGACCCGGTGCGACAGCCCCTGTGGCACGAGGCGCCAGCGCTGGCGTTCGAGCACAGCGTGAGCGCGCCACGCATCCGGGTCGAGGGTGCGGTGCAGGCGGCGGCAAACCGGTCGCAGCCACTCAACGGGGTGCGCGACCTGTCGGCCTCCGGGGTGGTGGTGCAGGCCGTCAACGACGCCCAGACCCTGAACGGCAGCGACCTGGACGATGGCACGCCGAGCCTGGACGGCCAACCCACCTCAATGCCCATTGGCGTGGCCAGCCGCGGCGCAGACCTGGAGCGCCTGGTGGGCAGGCTGAGCCTGAACGACAACCCCTTGGCGCCGCCGTCCGACCTGGAGCGCCGTGATCAGGCCTCGGTGCGCCTGCCGACCGTGATTGGTCTGGACAACGACCTGCATGTGCAAGCGACAGACGCCCCACACAAGCCCAACCACAATGTGCCAGAGCACACGGCCCAACTGCGGGGGCTGGGACGCGACCTGGAAGTGGAGGTGTACCGACGTGGTCAGCAGGACCTGATCATGCTGAGCGACGCGTCGCCCATCGGCACGGGCCGCATCACGCGCATGACCGTCACGCTCGCCAACGGCGACACCCTGCCGCCGTGGATGAAGTTGACAGCCGACGGCATGCTGACCTTGGACCGCCCGGTGGGCGCCGACCACATCGAACTGCGCGTCACGGTGGAACGCGAGAACAGCTATATCCGGTCCCACATCATTCGCATCGAACCCAACGCCGTGAGTGTGGTGGACCCGGACAGCCGCATCATCGTGGGGGGCGCATCCACCTTCGGCGAACAGCTGCACGCCGCAGCACAAGCGGTGGACAGCCACCAGCAGCTGATGGATGCGCTGGGCTGAACACAGGCACAGGGCGGGGGGGAGCGGCGGCGATCTGCCCTCCCAACCCCCGCGGCCCTTCAATCAACCCCGCCATCGGCCGCGCGTTCAAGCGCCCATTCACGCGCGCATTCAACGGCTCAAACCGATCAGCCCACCGCTCAGCCCGCCGCAGCCAACCCCGCTTCGGCCGCAGCGGCGACCAACTGCGCGCTGATCTGCGCCGGTTGGGTCAGCCGCTTCACGGTGTCGTACAGCCCCTGCGCCTCGGGGTAACGCACACGCAGGTAGTTGAGCCACTGTTTGACGCGGCCGGCCTGGTCTTTGGCGCCCACATGGCCCTGCACCAAAGGCCAGAAGTGTGCCATCAGCACCATCACCTCGGCCCAGCTGGCGCCGCCCTCGCGCTGGCTGACGATGGCCATCGCGAGGCCCGGGTCGCGCACCATGCCGCGGCCAATCATCAGGGCATCGCAGCCCGATTCGGCGCGGCAGCGGTTGGCATCGGCCACGCTCCAGATTTCGCCATTGGCCACCACCGGAATCTTCAGCACCGCGCGCACATCGGCCACGCGGTGCCAGTAGGCCGGCGGGCGGTAGCCGTCAGCCCGGGTGCGTGCGTGCACCACCAGTTCATCGGCCCCGCCTTCGGCAATCGCCAGCGCGCACTCTTCGGCCCGCGTGTGGTCGTTGAAGCCCAGGCGCATCTTGGCCGACACCGGCATCTCCGGTGGCACCGCGCGACGCACGGCGCTGACGATGCGGGTCAGCAGTTCGGGGTCTTCGAGCAAGGCCGCGCCGCCACCGTGGCGGTTGACCACCTTGGCGGGGCAACCAAAATTGAGGTCGATGCCGGCGGGGCCCAGGCTGGCCAAACGCGCGGCGTTTTCGGCCAAGCACGACACGTCTGAGCCCATCAGCTGCGCGCGCACCGGCACGCCGGCCGGCGTGCGCCCGCCGTTGAGCAGCTCGGGCACGATGCGGTAGAACACGCGATCAGGCAGCAGCGTGCCGGTGACGCGGATGAACTCCGACACACAGCGGTCGATGCCCCCGGCCCGGGTGAGCACATCACGCAGCGTGAAGTCGAGCAGGCCCTCCATGGGCGCGAGCAGCAAGGTCATCGGGGGGGCACACGACAGGGCGGTTGGCAAGCCGCGCAGTGTACGCAGGCCGGTGCTGCGCGGTCGCGGCGCCGTGCCTGCCGCCGTGGTGCGCGCTTCAATGCGCCGTCAGTGAGCGGTCAGTAAGCGGTCAAGGCCAGCGGCGTCACATCCGTCGGCAATCGGAAGGTGCGCACCACACCGGCCAGGCTGCTGGCATCGCTCTCCAGAGCCACCGCCAGGCCCGAGGTTTGCGCCACCAGTGCCACGTTCGATTGCGCTGAAGCCGTCAGCTCGTCCACCGCCTGATCGAGCGAGCCGATGCTCTGGCTTTGTTCGGCCGAGGTGCCACGAATGCCCTCCATCAGCGCCTGTGTGCGGTGCACCTGCGCCACCATCTGTGCAATGGCAGCACGCGCGCCCTCGGTCAGGCGGTTGCCGTCTTCCACCTGGCCGCGGCTGGCTTCCACCAGCAGTTTGATTTCATCGGCCGCGCGCGACGAGCGCACCGCCAGTTGCCGCACCTCGGCCGCCACCACCGCAAAGCCCTTGCCTTGCTCGCCCGCACGCGCGGCCTCCACCGCCGCGTTGAGTGCGAGCAAATTGGTCTGAAACGCAATCTGCTGCACCAAGCCCACGAAGTCGCCCACCTTGTTGGACGAGGCCGTGATGGCCAGCATGGTGTCGCCCACACGGCCCACCGCCGACACGCCTTGCGTGGCCGCCTCCAGCGAGTGCTGCACCAGCGCCTTCACGTCGTCGGCCGCGCGGGCGTTTTGTTGGGCCAACTCGGTCACGTTGCGCAAGGTGTCATGGGTGGCACTCAGCGCGTGCTGATGGGTTTGTGTGCGGGCTTGCATGTCGGCATTGCCCGCGGCGATTTGGCTGCTGGCTGAGGCCACATGCAGGCTGCTGCTGCGCACGTCGTGGACGATGCCGGCCAAGCTGGCGCACATGCGGTTGAGCGCAGCCAACAACAAGGCAGGCTCATCGCAACCCTCCACGCGAGAGACGCGGGTCAAGTCGCCCCCGGCCACCGCTTCGGCCACCTTCACCGCGTGCTTCAAGGGCCGCACGATGGAGCGCGAGATCACCCAGGCCAAACCTCCCACGCCGAGCAAACCCAGCAGCAAGATGCCGCCCAGGCGCAGATCGGCCGCGCGCACCGTGGCGCTGAAATCGGTCATGGCGGCGGCCGCCAGTTCGGTGCCGGCGCGCACCGTCACGTCCACACCCGCGCGGTGCGCCAGGTAGCGTTGATGCGCGTCGGCCAGGGCCGATCGGGCGCCATCGGGGTCGGCGGCTGCCACCTTGGCAATCACCTGGTCGGCCGCCTTGATGAAGGCCTGCGCCTCGGCGTGCTGCGCGCCCATCAACGCGCGCTCCAGGCCAAACGGCGGGTTGGCCGTCCAGTAGTCCACGCGGGCTTGGTATTCGCCTTTCAGGCGCACCACTTCCTTCTTGGCCTCGGCCAAATCCAGCGAGCCCTCGGTGGCTTGCGACAACACCAGCCGCAGCTCAATCAAATACATGGGCGGCGGCAAGATGTCGGCCACCACGTCCTTGGAGACAAACGCCGTTTCGCTGTTGCGGGTGAGTTTGTGTGCGGTGCTCAGCCCGACCGCCACACACGCCACCACAGCCAGCGCACTGAGTGCGGCGAGCCAGCCATGTCGGGCACCCACCGAGAGTTGATTCAGGTGTTTCATCGGGGCGGTGCACGTGCGGCATCCAAGGGTTCCAATGCGCCGAAGTCTCAGCCCAAGTGCACCCGCGCAAAGCCCGGAATAGAAGGGTTAAATCCCGAATTCGCCGCAACAAACCCTGTCAGGCTGTGCCACCAGACTGGTTCACCGCAGGCGATTGAGCGACCTCACCCGCAAGCCAAAAGCCCAGCCGCAGTTGGCTCAACCCGTGGCGGCGCGGCTTGCGCCAGCATGCCGCAGGCCAAGACGCCCACACGACGCAAGCCTTGGCGTTGCGCATCGTCCCAGCGCCCGCCCACGCCCAGGCGAATGCAGTGGCGGTAGCGGTCGGTGGCGCTGAACATGGTGCCCGGTGCGATGCAGATTTTCTCAGCCAAGCAGGCATGGAACAGCGCCACCGAGTCGATGGCCGTGGGCAGCTCCACCCACAAGATGTAGCCGCCCGCCGGGTCGGTCACGCGCGTGCCGCGCGGAAAACTCTCGGCAATCAAGCCACGCGCCTCGTCCACCCGCGCGGCAATGGTGCTGCGCAACTGGCGGTAGCCGCTCTCGTTGCCGGGCTGGGTCAGCAGGTCGGCCATGGCCAGCTCCAGCAGCTCGGTGTGGCCGCCGGAGTGCACGGCCTTCAAGCGCCGCACTTGCGCACCCCAGCGGCCAGCATCGAGCCAACCCAGGCGGATGCCCGGTGCCACGGTTTTGGAGAACGAGCCGCAAATCATCACGTGGCCAGTGGTGTCAAAGGCCTTCACCGCGCGGCGCTTGTCGTCTTGCTCGGCGAGGTCGTTGTAGAGCACGTCTTCGATCAACGGAATGCCCTGGGCCGCCACCATCGCCGCCAAGCGTTTGCGCTCGGCCAACGGCAAGCTCGCGCCCACCGGGTTCGACAAGGTGGGCACGGCCAGCACGGCCTTCACCGGCTGGGTGTCAAAAGCCAGCTGCAGCGCATCCAGCGAAATGCCGTGGCGCGGGTGCGTGGGGATCTCCAGCGCGCGCAGGTTCAGGCTCTCCAGAATCTCCAGAAAGCCGTAGTAGCTGGGCGATTCGAGCGCCACCACATCGCCCGGCTGCGTCACCGCCCGCAAGCACAGGCTGATCGATTCGAGGCAGCTGTTGGTCACCAGCAGCTCGCGCGGGTCGAGCTGGCAACCCATGCCCAGCGCGTGGCGGGCAATGGCGCGGCGCAGCGTTTCGTTGCCCGCGCCAATGGGGTAGCGGCACAGCGATTGGCGATAGCGCTGCGAAGCCCGCACCACCGCGCGGCGCACGCGCTCTTGCGCAAACAACTCGCCACTCGGGCAGGCCGCACCAAAGCTGATGTAGCTCGGGTCCATGGCCAGCGCCATCACCTGCGCACCGAGTGAGCTCACATCCACCGGCTGCGACACGGCCGGCGGCAGCGAGGTGTCCGGCTCGGGCGGGCGCGGCGTGCGCACCGCGCTCACAAAGTAGCCCGAGCGCGGGCGGGCCTCCACCAGCCGCTGGTCTTCCAACAAGCGGTAGGCCTGCAACACGGTCGACATCGACACACCCTGCTGCCGCGCCAGGTCGCGCACCGAGGGAATGCGCTCGCCGCGCGCCAGTGTGCCGGCGCGGATGGAGCGCGCAATGTGGTCGGCAATTTGCAGGTAGAGGGCGTCGTCGGGGGCGGTGCTCATGCAGCACATTCTGTGCTGCAAAGCGCGTGGGCAAGCAGTACAGATGGCCGCCAATGCGACCCGCACAGTGGCGCCCGCCGTGCCGGTTGTGCCGCCAAAATGAGCTGTCTGTGTGGCTGTTGCGGCGCGGCGCGGGCGCCCACCATGCAGCCATGACCACCGCACTCCACCCCTCGCCCTCCTCCGGCCAGCTGGCACCTGGCGCCTTGCTCAACCTGCGCGTCGCCCGCAGCGGTTTGCAACTCAGCGTGAGCAGCGGCCGCCTGTGGGTGACGCTGCAAGGCGCGCCAGACGACCACTTCATCACCGCGGGCCAAACGCTGACGCTGCCGCGCGGCGCGCAGCTGCTGATGGAGTGCGACAGCGCTGTGCCTGCCGCCTGGGTGCTGGCTGTGCCCAGCCTGCCCGCACCGGCCGCACCGCGGGTGCCCGACAATCGCGGCCATGAGCACGCCCGCATCGCCCCCCCACAACCCCTCTTCCCTCACCGCCCCCAACTCCGCTGAGCCCGGTGAGTTGCAAGCCACCCGCGCCTGGGTCGACCGCGCGGTGATTGGCCTCAACCTCTGCCCCTTTGCCAAAGCGGTGCAGGTCAAGGGCCAAGTGCGTTATGTGCTGAGCGAGGCGCAAGACGACGAAGCGCTGCTGCAAACGCTGGTGGCCGAGTTGGAACACCTGGCCGAGGTCGACCCCGCAGTCACCGACACCACGCTGATCGTGCACCCACAGGCGATGCAAGACTTTCTGGACTTCAACGACTTTCTGGAAGTGGCCGACGCCGCGCTGGAACACATGGGCCTGGAAGGCGTGCTGCAAATCGCCAGCTTCCACCCGCAGTTTCAGTTCGATGGCACCGACATCAACGACGTGAGCAACGCCACCAACCGCTCGCCCTACCCCACGCTGCACCTCATTCGCGAGGACAGCATCGAGCGCGCCGTGGCCGCCTTCCCCGAACCCGAAGCGATCTTCGAGGCCAACATCGAGACACTGGAAAAGCTCGGCATCGACGGCTGGACCGCGCTGATGGCGCAATGCCAGGCGGATGTGAAGCGGCACTGACCGGCGGAGATGGGCCGGATCTGGCGCAGGGAGCGCCGTGCCGCATTCGCTTTGCTCCGTGTCCTCCGCCGGCCTTCGGCCGGCTCCCCCTTGACCTGCGCAAAGCGAATGCGGCACAGCGCTCCCTGAACCATCGGTGGCGTGCCACGACGACGCATGCCACGGTGATGGTGGGGCGGTGATGGGCCGGGGCGATGGGCGGAGGTAAAGGGGGAATGGCCCGACCGAAGGGAGGGCCAGGAGGACACGGAGCACATCGCCCCGGCCCGTCGCCGCCCTCGCGCCGATCTCCGACCGAGCAGCCTCAGAATGGCAAGCGGCCTCAGGCCAAGGCCGGCAATGCGCCGGGAACGGGCTGTTGCCGCCTGCCGAGTTCAGCCGCGCAGCCGCTGCCAGCCCGTCACGCCCAGCAGCACCAGCGCGCCAGCGGCCATGCCCACCAGCGCGTTGAGCAGCATCTCGCTCAACGAGCCCAGCACCACGCCCACGCCGGGCAAGGCGCCCGCAGATTCGGCGGTGTGTTGCACCCAGTGGTGCAACAACGGCAGGCCATGCACCAAGATGCCGCCACCCACCAAAAACATCGCCGCCGTGCCGGCCACGGTGAGCAGCTTCATCAACTTGGGCGCGCCCGCCAGCAGCGCGCGGCCCACCAGCTGCGCCGCTGCACCGGGCTTGCGGCTGAGCCACAGGCCGAGGTCGTCGAGCTTCACGATGCCGGCCACAAAACCATACACACCCGCCGTCATCACCAGTGCAATGCCCACCAGCACGCTCAGTTGCGTGAGCAGCGGCAGCGTGGCCACCGTGCCCAGCGTGATGGCGATGATCTCGGCCGACAAGATGAAATCGGTGCGGATGGCGCCCTTGATCTTGTCCTTCTCAAACGCCACCAGGTCGACCGCCGGGTTGCTCAGCGCCTCGGTCAGCGCCTGGTGCTCGGCCTCGACCTCATGCTGCGGATGCAAAAAACGGTGCGCCAATTTTTCGGCGCCTTCAAAACACAGATAGGCGCCGCCCACCATCAGCAACGGCGTCACCAGCCAGGGTGCCAGCGCGCTGATGGCCAGCGCCAGCGGCACCAGGATCGCCTTGTTGAGCAGCGAGCCCTTGGCCACCGCCCAGACCACCGGCAGCTCGCGGTCGGCGCTCACGCCGGCCACTTGCTGCGCGTTCAGCGCCAGGTCGTCGCCGAGCACACCGGCGGTTTTTTTGGCCGCCACCTTGGTGAGCAGCGCCACATCGTCCAGCACGGTGGCGATGTCATCGATCAGGGCAAGCAAGTTGGCAGCGGCCATGGGGCGGAATCCGAATCGAGGTTGAACCGATCCGCATTCTGCCGGGCCGGCGCGCCCTTCAAACCGAGGTGGCGGGTGGCGTGGGCGCGGCAGCGTCCAGGTCGAGCTGCGTGAGGTAGAGCCGGGTGTCGAACTCCAGCTGGTGGTAGTCGGGCGCCATGTGGCAGCACAGGGCGTAGAAGGCCTTGTCGTGCTCGCGCTCGCGCAGGTGGGCCAGCTCGTGCACGACGATCATGCGCAGCATGTCGGCCGGCGCCTCGCGAAACAAGCTCGCCACCCGGATCTCGCGCTTGGCCTTGAGCTTGTTGCCCTGCACGCGCGACACCTGCGTGTGCGTGCCCAGCGCTTGTTGCAGCACCTTGAGCTTGTTGTCGTAAGCCACTTTGGAGATGGCCTCGGCGTTGCGCATGTGGCGCGCCTTCAACTCGCCCACGTAGTCGTACAGCGCGCGGTCGGTGCGTACCGCGTGCGCCTCGGGGTAACGCGTGCGCAGCATCTCGCCCAAGCGGTCGCGCGCGATCAGTTCACGCACCTGGTCGAGCAGGTGATCGGGGTAGCCGGCGAGGTAGCGGAGTGCCATGGGCATTGGCGGATTCGGTTCAATACGAGGCATAGCGCGGCACGCGGCCGTCTTTGGCGCGCACCTCGCTCAGCCGGCTGGCCAGGCGCGCTTGCAGGCGCACCGGCAAGGGCGCAAAGCCGGTGCCGCGCGTCAGCTCGTCGCCGTGCATGAAACACCAATACACGAATTGCAGCACCGGCGTGGCGCGCATGGCGTCGGCCGGTTCGCGGTCGACCAGGATGAAGCTGGTGAGCGTGATCGGCCAGGCCTCGGGCGCGCTGGTGTTCATCAGGCTGGCGCGGTCGTCGCCACTGCGGGCGAGCTCGCTGTCCTGGATCGCGGCACGAAAGCCCGCCTCCGACGCCGCCACCTCGCGCCCCGCCGCATTGCGCAGGCGCACCGCGGCCAGGCCATCTTTGAGCACGCGGTCGTGGCTCACGTAGGCGATGCCGCCTTCAGTGAGTTTGAGCATGCGCACCACGCCATCGTTGCCCTCGGCCTTGCTGACCTCGCCCGGCCAGGCGGGCAAGGTGCTGGCGACCACGCGCTGTTTGAAGCTGGGCGAGAGGGCCGACAAATAGCGCGCAAAACCCTCGCTGCTGCCCGACTTGTCGGCCCGCACCACGCGCACGATGCGCAGCGCCGGCAGCGGCACGCGCGGGTTGAACTCGGCGATGCGGCGGTCGTCCCACTGGGTGATGACGCCGAGCATGATGTCGGCCAGCACCTCGCCGCTGAGCAGCAGCTTGTTGGGGCCCACCGACGGCAGGTTCACCACCGGCACGATGCCGCCCACCAGCATGGGAATCTGCACCAGCTTGCGTTGCTGAAGTTCATCGGCCGACAGGGGCACATCGGTGGCGCCAAAGTCCACCGCGCGCGCCACGATTTGCGACACGCCCTGGCCCGAGCCCGTGGCCTGGTAGCGCACCACATCACCCGTCATCTCGGCATAACGCAGGCCCCAGCGTTGGTAGACCTTGGCCGGGAAGGTGGCCCCGGCGCCGCGCACTTCGGCCTGCGCGGGCAGCGAGGCGCACCACGTCACTGCGCAGGCAACGAACAGCGGCAGCACCTGGCGCGCCCGCGCGGCGCGCTTGAACAATTCAACAACAACACCAGCCATGGATCTTGGATCTCTTTGCTTGCATGCACCCAACGACGAGCGCGCGCGGATTGTCGCCGCAGCGGCTGCGGTGGCGACCGACGGCGACAATCCCTCGCACTGCCCACCCGACTCGTTTGCCGACCGCCATGCCCACCCTCACGATCGCGCCCGGCGGTTTCACCGCATCGGTGGATGCCGGGCAGAGCCTGCTCGAAGCCGCACTGGCCGCCGGCATCACCCTGCCCAGCAGCTGCCGCAACGGCACCTGCCGCGCCTGCTTTTGCCGCATCGATGCCGGCCAGGTGCGCTACCGCGTGGCGTGGCCCGGCCTCAGTTTGGAAGAAAAAACCGAGGGCTGGACGCTGCCCTGCGTGGCGCTGCCGCTGGGCGATGTGACGCTGCAGCAGCCCTTGGCGCGCAGTGCGTTCGCCAGCGACGACAGCAGCAACACCCCCGCCCCATGAGCCGAGCGCTGTGCCCGCGCTGCGAGCGCCCGCTGCTCACCTGCCTGTGCACTTGGCTGCGTCCCACGCTCAACCGCGTGCGCGTGCTGCTGCTGCAGCATCCGCACGAAGTGCACGAGGCCAAGGGCAGCGCGCGGCTGCTGCAACTCAGCTTGGCGCAGGTGCAGCTGGAAGTGGGCGAGGTGTTTGAACCCGCAGCGCTGGCCGCTTGTTTGGGCGCACCCGGCAAGAGCGTGTTGCTCTACCCCGAGACACCGCACGGCATGGCCAGCAGCCCTGCGCCACGGCCACCACACAGCGGTGATCACCGCGGTGCTGCCCGGCCCACTGTGACTGCCCTGCCCAGCACGCCGCAGCAACTGGTGGTGCTCGACGCCACCTGGAAAAAGAGCCTCCGCATGCTGGCCCACAACCCCTTGCTGCACGCCTTGCCGCGCCTGCCGCTGGCCGACACCGAGCCCAGTGCATATGGCGAGTTGCGACGCGCCCCCAAGCCCGGCCAGCTGTCCACACTGGAAGCCACCTGCCACGCGCTGCAGGCTTTGGAATCGGCGGCCGACCCGGATGCCGCCGCCCGCTACCGGCCCTTGCTGCAGGCCTTTGACGACTGGGTGGCGGAGTGCGTGGGGCGTGTAGAGCGCGTGGTGCCTCCACCACGCGGCTGATTTTTCAAGCGCAGGCTGTCAGCGCGCTGCTACCATGGCCGCGCCCCACCGCAACGGTGAGGCGACGTCGCTCGGACGGTTCCGGGCGCTCACGTGGACAACTTGAATCATGAGCACTGCCTCTTCTGGCAAGCGCCGCTTTGCGCGCATTGATCGGCTTCCCCCTTACGTCTTCAACATCACCGCCGAGCTCAAACTCGCGGCCCGCCGACGCGGCGAAGACATCATCGACCTCAGCATGGGCAACCCCGACGGGGCCACACCGCCGCACATCGTCGCCAAGCTGACCGAGGTCGCCCAGCGCCCCGACACCCACGGTTATTCGGCCAGCAAAGGCATCCCGCGCCTGCGCCGCGCCATCAGCCACTGGTACCGCGACCGCTACGGCGTGGAGATCGATGCCGACAAAGAAGCCATCGTCACCATCGGCTCCAAAGAGGGCTTGGCGCACCTGATGCTCGCCACGCTCGACCGCGGCGACACCGTGCTCGTGCCCGACCCGAGTTACCCCATCCACATCTACGGTGCCGTGATCGCCGGCGCCGACATCCGCTCGATCCCGATCGTGCCGGGCGTGGACTTTTTTGCCGAACTCGAAAAGACCATCCGCGGCAGCTACCCCAAGCCCAAGATGATGGTGCTGGGTTTTCCGAGCAACCCGACCGCGCAGTGCGTGGAGCTCGACTTCTTTGAGCGCGTGATTGCGCTGGCCAAGAAGCACGACATCTTCGTGGTGCACGACCTGGCCTATGCCGACATCGTGTTCGACGGCTGGAAGGCGCCGAGCATCATGCAGGTGAAGGGCGCGAAGGACATCGCGGTCGAGTTTTTCACCCTCAGCAAGAGCTACAACATGGCTGGCTGGCGCGTCGGTTTCATGGTCGGCAACCCCGACCTGGTGGCGGCCCTGGCGCGCATCAAGAGCTACCACGACTACGGCACCTTCACGCCGCTGCAGGTGGCCGCCATTGCCGCGCTGGAAGGCGACCAGCAGTGTGTGAAAGACATTGCCGCCACCTACCAAAAGCGCCGCGACGTGCTGGCCAAGGGCCTGATCGAAGCGGGCTGGCCGGTGGAGATTCCCAAAGCCTCGATGTACATCTGGGCCAAGATCCCACCCGCTTATGCGCAACTCGGCTCGCTCGAGTTCGCCAAGCAGCTGCTCGAAAAGGCCAAGGTTTGTGTGAGCCCCGGCATCGGCTTTGGCGACCACGGCGACGACCATGTGCGCTTTGCACTGATCGAAAACGAGAGCCGCATCCGCCAGGCCGTGCGTGGCATCAAGGCCATGTTCAAGGCCGACGGCGTGACGGGGTGATGCGTGGCGGGGCATGATGGCGCGGCCATGAATGCCCCGCTGCCTGCTCCCGTTGTTGCCTCGCTCGCTGCACCCGTCACAGCGCCCACCACTGCGCCGCTCGCCGCCCCCACCAGCGGCGGCGCTTGCTTGCTCGGCCGCCTCGCCACCCTGGCCAAGGCCTGCGAGCCCGACGAGATGCCGCGCAGTTTTCTGTGCGCCAGCGCGGTGGCGGTCCACACCGTGCGCGCCGCCACCTTGGACCAGCCCGTGCTGGCGATTCCGCTGGCGGGACGCAAAAGCATGCGCGCCGACGGTGACTGGCTGGTGGCCGATGTGGGCCAAGCCCTGCTGTTGCACCGCCCCGCGGCGGTCGACCTGGCGCACACGCCGCCTGCCGACGGTGGCAGCTATCTCGCGATTGGGCTGAATTTCAGCCCCGAGGTGTTGAGTGCGGCGCGCACGCTGTGGGGCCGGCCGGCCCGTGCTGCCGGCCAGGCGCTGCAAGCCGTCGAGCTGACACCGCTGCTGCTGCCCACCCTCAGCGCCTGGGCCGACGCCGCGCTGGCCGGGCGCGACATGGCCCTGCGCCATGCCGCCACCGGTGTGGCGCTGCAACTGTGCGAGATGGGCTGCGACGGCCTGCTCAGCCAGCCCGAACCCAGCACCGGCGCGCGCATCCGCGCCATGGTGGCGGCCAAGCCCGCACGCGAATGGCGATCAGAAGAACTCGAATCGGCCTTGGGCCTGAGCGGCGCCACGCTGCGCCGCCGCTTGGCGGCCGAGGGCACCACCTTGCGCCAACTGATTGCCGACGCCCGACTGGCCCACGCGCTGCAACTGCTCTACGCCACCCGCCTGCCCGTCAAGACCGTGGCCCAGCGCGTGGGCTACAGCTCAGCCTCAAGCTTCGTGAAACGCTTCGGCGAGCGCTACGGCATGGAGCCCTCGCGCATCACGGGCGCACCAACGGTCTGATCCGCCTTCGGGTTCACAGCGCGCCCAGGCGCGGCAGGCGGCAGCGGCCTTTCTCAACACCATGGCGCGCGCCTGATTCCGACACCACACCCTGAGGCCAGTGCTGGGAGCGCTGCGCCGCATTCGCTTTGCTCCGTGTCCTCCGCCGGCCTGCGGCCGGCTCCCCCTTAACCTGCGCAAAGCGAATGCGGCACAGCGCTCCCTGAACCTGTGGTGGCATGCCAATACGATGCATGCCGCGGTGGTGGTGGGGGCGGTGATGGGCCGGGCCGATGTGCGGAGGTCAAGGGGGAATGGGCCGACCGAAGGGAGGACCAGGAGGACACGGAGGACACGGAGCACATCGGCCCGGCCCATCGCCGCCCTCGCACCGACATCCGAACGGGTGAGCGATTGGCGGGTGACTCTGAGCGAATCGCGACACAAGCTCGCCCTAAGCTCTGCACCACACCGCGCCATCCGGCGTGCGTGATGCCACAGCACCCCAGGAGCCCACCCCATGCACGCCCACTTGCCCCACATCCACCGCGCACATCGCGCCACCCGGCTCGCCGTCGCCGCCTTGGCCCTTACCGCCGGCTTGTTCAGCCTGGCCCCGCCCGCGCTGGCTGCCGCGCCTACCGCCGTCACCAGCCAGGTGCCCGGCTACTTCCGCCAGGGCCTGGGCGATTTCCAGATCACCGCGCTGTACGACGGCTACGTGGACCTCGCGCCGCAACTGCTCAAGGGCATGGCGCCCGAGCAAATTCAAACCCTGCTGGCGCGCATGTTCATCGCTAACAGCAAGGGCACGCAAACCGCCGTCAACGCCTACCTGGTGCACACCGGCAGCAATTTGGTGTTGATCGACGCCGGCGCAGCGCAGTGCTTCGGCCCCACGCTCGGCCAGATCCAGGCCAACATCCGCGCCGCCGGCTACACGCCTGAGCAAGTGGACACCGTGCTGCTGACCCACCTGCACCCGGACCACCTGTGCGGCCTGCTCGACGCCAAGGGCCAGCCCGCCTTCCCCAACGCCACGGTGCACGCCGCCGCAAATGAAGCCGCCTTCTGGCTCGACCCGAAGATTGCCGCTGCCGCCCCCGAAGGCAACCAGCCCTTCTTCAAGATGGCGCGCGACAGCGTGGCGCCCTACCAAGCCGCTCAGCGCTTCAAGACCTACGCGCCGGGCGATGCCTTGGTGCCGGGCATCAGCGTGCTGCCCAGCCCCGGCCACACGCCGGGCCACAGCTCGTATGTGCTGAGCTCCAAAGGCCAGAACGCGCTGATCTGGGGCGACATCGTGCACTCCCACGCGGTGCAGTTTGCGCACCCGGAAGTGGCCATCGAGTTCGACACGGACCCGGCGCAAGCCATCGCCACGCGCCGCGGCTTGTTTGAGCGCGCCGCCAGCGAAGGCTGGTGGATCGGTGGCGCCCACCTGCCCTTCCCGGGCTTGGGCCATGTGCGCAAAGACCCGGCCGGCTACGCCTGGGTGCCGATCGAATTCGGCCCGCTCCGCAGCGACCGCTGACCTTGCGCTGAGCCTGCGCCCAACCCGTCGCGCAGGCGCGCCCATCCCCCTGCGCTGGCCCTGCCGCCAGCGCTGGGGGACAATCGCCGACTGATCCACTCTCTGCCCCCGGGCTTCGCCTGTTTTGCGATGCACCCGGGTTGTTGCCATGACCTACAGCGTCAAGGAAATCTTCTACACCCTGCAGGGTGAAGGCGCCAATGCCGGGCGCGCAGCGGTGTTTTGCCGCTTTGCCGGCTGCAACCTCTGGAGCGGCCGCGAGGACGACCGCGCCAGCGCCGTCTGCCAGTTCTGCGACACCGATTTTGTCGGCACCGACGGCACGCTGGGCGGCAAGTTCAGCAGCGCCGACGACCTGGCCACGCTGATCGCCGCGCAATGGCCCACCGGCGCCGGCCACCGCCTGGTGGTGCTCACCGGCGGCGAGCCACTGCTGCAAGTCGACCCCGCGCTGATCGACGCGCTGCACGCTCAAGGCTTTGAGATTGCCGTCGAAACCAATGGCACGGTGGCGGCACCTGCGGGCATCGACTGGTTGTGCGTCAGCCCCAAGGCCGGCAGCACGCTGGTGCAAACCTCGGGCAACGAGCTCAAGGTGGTGATCCCGCAAGACGGGCAAGACCTGAACGCGCTCGCCGCGCTGCCCTTTGCGCACCACTTTTTGCAAGCCATGGACGGCCCACTGGCCAAGCGCAACGCCGAGATCGCCACCGCGCACTGCATGGCCGACCCGCGCTGGCGTTTGTCGGTGCAGACGCACAAGGTGCTGGGCATCCGCTGACTCAGCGGTGCACCCGAGATGAAGATTTGAGAGACCGATACCGCGATGAACTTTGAACTCAGCCAACGCTTCTACTTTGAAGCCGCCCACACCCTGCGCCGCCAGGTGGATGTGGAACCCAGCCTGCGCATCCACGGCCACACCTACATCGCCGAAGTGACGCTGGCCGGCCAGCCCGACCCAGCCAGCGGCATGGTGGTTGACCTGGCGCTGCTGCGCCGCGAGATCGAGACCCTGCGCTTGCAGCTCGACCACCGCTTTCTGGACGAAGTGGCCGACCTCGGCCCCGCCACACTCGAAAACCTCGCCGCCTACATCTGGCGCGCCATGCACACCGTGTATGGCGACAAACTCGCCTGCGTGGAAGTCAAACGCGACGCCAGCGGAGACACCTGCCGCGTGCGGCGCTGAGACACGGCGAAGGAGGCCTTGCGGACAGGCCTTCAAACGCACGATTCCTGCAGGTCGTGCCCGTTGAGGACTCGGCATTCGGACGCTCTGGGTCAGGGCGCGACCTAGGCTGTTTTTCGTTCAGCGAGTGGTGAGAGGGCGGCGATGGGCCGGGCCGATGTGCTCCTGTCCTCCAGGTCCTCCCTGCGGTCGGCCCATTCCCCCTTTACCTGCGCACATCGGCCCAGCCCATCACCGCCCCTGCTCACACCGAGGTGTGCGCCGCATTCGCATGCCACCACTGGTTCGAGGGAGTGCTGTGCTGCATTCGCTTTGCGCAGGTACAGGAGGAGACGGCCGCAGGCCGGCGGGGGACACGGAGCAAAGCGAATGCGGCACAGCGCTCCGCGCACCTGTCTCAGCATGCGGTCCGCTTCTGTGCCGAAAACGACCGAAGCCGCCCAACGCGAAGACCCGCTGGCCTCTCAGACCTTCTGATCCAGCAGCGTGCCCAGCATCGCGTCGTGGGCCTTGAACACCTGCAGGTTGGCGGCAAAACTGGCGGCGCCAATGCGTTGCTGCACCAGGTCCGTGACCAACTCTGTGCTCAGGTTTTCTCCTGGCTCCACCGCCGTGCTCACAGCCGTGGTCACCGAGGTGCTGACGCCGCCCGTGGCTTGGGCTTGCTGCTGCAGCATCTGTCGCCGGTAGCCCGGCGTCTGTGCATTGGCGATGTTGTTGGCCGACACGTCCACAAGCTTCTGGGCCGCTTGCAGTCCGGACAGGGCGACGGTGGGGGTGGCGGAGATGCGCATCACCGGGAGATCGGCCGGTTTTCTGAGGACTTGAGGGCGGCCACTGAAAAAACTTTGTGCACACCCACCGCCAGTCATCACCCCCAGTCCACGCACGCCTGGCCTCAGCGGCATTCGACGCAGCACCGCCTGCACCTAAAATCGGCCCATTCTGCCGGCGCGGCGCCCTTGCTCGGGCGCCGCTTGCATTGTTGCCCGGCCCACCAGACAGACACCCCGCTGGCCCCGCACGGCCCTTGCCCCATGACGTCCTCGATGCCCGAACTCGCCAAGTCGTTTGAACCCGCTGCCATCGAAGCCCACTGGGGCCCGCTGTGGGAACAAAGCGGCGCCTACACGCCCACGCTCGATCCGACCAAGGCTTCGTTCTGCGTGCAGCTGCCGCCGCCCAATGTGACGGGCACGCTGCACATGGGCCACGCGTTCAACCAGACCATCATGGACTCGCTGACGCGCTACCACCGCATGCGCGGCGACAACACGCTGTGGGTGCCCGGCACCGACCACGCCGGCATCGCCACGCAGATCGTGGTGGAGCGCCAGCTGCAAGGCCAAGGCGTGAGCCGCCACGACCTGGGCCGCAAGAACTTCGTGGCCAAGGTGTGGGAGTGGAAGGAGCAAAGCGGCTCCACCATCACCAGCCAGATGCGCCGCATGGGCGACAGCGTGAGCTGGCCGCACGAGTACTTCACCATGGACGACAAGCTCTCGGGCGTGGTCACCGACACCTTCGTGAAGCTTTACGAGGAAGGCCTGATCTACCGCGGCAAGCGCCTGGTGAGCTGGGACCCGATCTTGAAGTCCGCCGTGTCGGACCTGGAGGTGGAGAGCGAAGAAGAAGACGGCTCGTTGTGGCACATCCGCTATCCGGTGGACGGCTCCGACGAATCGCTGGTGGTGGCCACCACGCGGCCTGAAACCATGCTCGGCGACACCGCCGTGATGGTGCACCCCGAAGATGAGCGCTACATCCACCTGATCGGCAAGCAAGTGAAGCTGCCCATCACCGGCCGCCTGGTGCCGGTGATTGCCGACGACTACGTGGACAAGGCGTTTGGCACGGGTGTGGTCAAGGTGACGCCGGCCCATGACCAGAACGACTACCAGGTCGGCCTGCGCCACAAGTTGCCGATGCTGACGATCTTTGACCTGGAGGCCAAGGTGAGTGCCCACGAGGCCACCGAGATTCCGGCCGAGTACATCGGCCTGGACCGCTTCATGGCGCGTAAAAAAATCGTGGCCGAGCTGGAAGCCCAAGGCCTGCTGGTCGAGGTCAAGAAGCACAAGCTGATGGTGCCGCGCTGCGCCCGCACCGGCCAAGTCATCGAGCCGATGCTGACCGACCAGTGGTTTGTGGCCATGAGCAAAGCTGGCGCCAATGGCAAATCCATCGCCGAAGAGGCCATCGAGGCCGTGCAATCGGGCGACGTGAAGTTCGTGCCCGAGCAGTGGGTGAACACCTACAACCAGTGGATGAACAACATCCAGGACTGGTGCATCTCGCGCCAGCTGTGGTGGGGCCATCAGATTCCGGCTTGGTATGGCGAGAACGGCGAGCTGTTTGTGGCGCTCAACGAAGACGACGCCCGCGCCAAAGCCACCGCCGCCGGCTACACCGGCACGCTGACCCGCGACGCCGACGTGCTCGACACCTGGTACTCCTCAGCGCTGGTGCCCTTCAGCACCCTGGGCTGGCCGGCCCAAACGATCGAACAAGACCTGTTCTTGCCCAGCAGCGTGCTGGTCACCGGTTACGACATCATCTTCTTCTGGGTCGCCCGGATGATCATGATGACCAAGCACTTCACGGGCAAGGTGCCGTTCAAGCACGTCTACATCCACGGCCTGGTGCTCGATGCCCAAGGCAAGAAGATGAGCAAGAGCGAGGGCAATGTGCTCGACCCGGTCGACCTGATCGACGGCATTGAGCTGGGCCCGCTGCTCGACAAACGCACCACCGGCCTGCGCAAGCCCGAGACCGCGCCCAAGGTGCGCAAGGCGACCGAAAAGGAGTTCCCGGACGGCATCCCCGGCTACGGCGCCGATGCGCTGCGCTTCACATTTGCCGCGATGGCCACGCTGGGCCGCAGCGTCAACTTCGACAGCAAGCGCTGCGAGGGCTACCGCAACTTCTGCAACAAGCTCTGGAACGCCACGCGCTTCGTGTTGATGAACTGCGAGGGCCAAGACTGCGGCTTGGCCGAACACGGCAAGGACGTGTGCGCCGCCGGCGAGTACCTCGACTTTTCGCCCGCCGACCGCTGGATCGTCAACGAGTTGCAGCGCGTCTCGGCCGCGGTCGAAAAGGGCTTTGCCGAATACCGCCTCGACCAGGTGGCCAACACGATCTATCAGTTCGTGTGGGACGAGTACTGCGACTGGTACCTGGAAATCGCCAAGGTGCAGATCCAGGTCGGCACGCCGGCCCAGCAGCGCGCCACGCGCCGCACGCTGATCCGCGCGTTGGAGACCGTACTGCGCCTGCTGCACCCGATCACCCCGTTCATCACCGCCGAGCTGTGGGAGCGCGTGGCACCGGTGGCTGGCCGCCGCAACGAGTCGGCCGAATACGGCCTGGTGCAAGCCGCCTACCCGCAAGCGCGCCCCGACCGCATCGACCCGCAGGCCGATGCCTGGGTGGCGCAATTGAAGCAACTGGTGAGCGCCTGCCGCACGCTGCGCAGCGAGATGAACCTCTCGCCGGCCGAGCGCGTGCCGCTGCTGGTGCATGGCGATGCCGCGTTGGTGGCGAGCATCGCCCCGGTGCTCAAGGCGCTGGGCAAGCTCTCAGAGGTGAAGCTGATCAGCGGCGAGGCCGAGTTTGCCGACGCCACGCGCAACGCCGCCACGGCCGTGGTGGGCGAGGTGCGCTTGGCGCTGCACGTGGAAATTGACGTGGCGGCCGAGTTGGAGCGGCTGAACAAGGAGATCACGCGCCTGGCTGGCGAGGTCACCAAGGCCAGCGCCAAGCTCGCCAACGAGAGCTTTGTGGCGCGTGCACCCGCCGCCGTTGTGGATCAGGAAAAAGCGCGTGTCGCCGAGTTCACGGCAACGATGGCCCGACTTCAAGATCAAGTGGCACGCCTGGCACAGTCGTGACGAACTCGCGCGGCGCCACCGGCGTGTAGCTGAGCACCTCGTCGAGGCGCTTGGCCACCGCCCAGCCGCTGCGCAAGCGCGACTCGCGCGTGGTGCTGGCCACGCGCGGCGACACCTGCAAGGTCTCGATGGCGTGCAGCGGGCGGCCTTCGTCCAGCATGCCGGGCTCCATGCTGTCGAACCACGCCGCGGCAATGCGGCCGCTGTTCATCAGGCGGGCCAACACGGCGTCGTCAAACAAGGCCGAGTGGCCGGTGTTGACGATGACCTGATCGGGCTTGCAGTGCGGCAAAAACCGCTCGCCGAACAAGCCCTGGTAGCGGCTGAAGTAGTTGAGCTGCACGCACACCGCGTCGCTCTGCTCCAGCAGCTCGCGCAAGCCCTGCGGGCGCACCTGCCAGCGTTGCCAGAGGCTGTCGCTGGCGTGCATGGACGGGTCGTAACCCACCACATTGCAGCCAAAGGCTTGCAGCAGGGCAGACAACTTGCGAGCGGCCGGCGCCATGCCCACCAGGCCCACGGTGCACGCCCCCAGCTCGCGCCCCACCAGCAAGCCATCTGGGCCGCGCACGGGCACACGACGCAGCATGGAGAGCAAGGCGCCAATCATGAATTCGGCCTCCGCGGCGGCCGTGGCGGTGAGGCTGCGCACCACCTCCACACCGGCTCGGGCGCAGGCATCGAGATCCATGTTTTCAGCCCCACCGCTGACGCGGCCGATGGCACGCAGCACCGGCGCATGCTGCAGGGCCTGGGCGTCGATGGCGGTGTGACCGGGCAAGATGGCGGCACGAACGTTGCTCAATGCCCGCCGGAACGCGCGCGGATCCAAGGCCAGCTCGGGCGCCACCTTCACTTGGTGACGCTCTTCGAGCCAGCGTGTCACTTCGTCATCGAGGGGCTCAACAATCAACAGATCCATGCGTTCGAGGGGTACAGAGTGGCAGCGCCGTCATCGACGCATGCCAGAATTGCTTCAGTTTCAGGAGGAATCGATCACATGAAAGTCACCAAAGCCATTTTTCCCGTCGCCGGACTCGGCACGCGCTTCTTGCCCGCCACCAAGGCGCAGCCCAAAGAAATGCTGCCGGTGGTGGACAAACCACTGATCCAATATGCGGTGGAGGAGGCGTACGCGGCAGGCGTGCGGGAGATGATCTTTGTGACCGGCCGACACAAGCGCCCGATCGAGGATCACTTTGACATGACTTTCGAACTCGAGGTAGCCCTCGAACAGGCGGGTAAGCGTGAACTGCTGGAGGTGGTTCGCAGCGTCAAGCCCGACGACATGGAGTGCATTTACGTGCGCCAAGCCCAAGCGTTGGGCCTGGGCCACGCCGTGATGTGCGCGCAGCGCCTGGTGGGCAACGAGCCCTTCGCCGTGCTGCTGGCCGACGATTTGATGGTGGGCCAACCGCCTGTGCTGGCGCAGATGACGGAGCAGTTCAAGGAATGGCGCGCGTCCATCTTGGCCGTGCAAGAAGTGCCACCCGAGCACACGAGCCGCTACGGCATCGTCGATGGCACGCGCGTCAACGACCGCATGATGGACGTGACCCGCATCGTCGAGAAGCCGGCCCCCGAGGTGGCGCCCTCGCTGCTGGGCGTGGCCGGCCGCTACATCCTGACCCCGGGTGTGTTCTGGGAGATTGCCAACCAGCCGCGCGGCGTGGGCGGCGAGATCCAGCTCACCGACGGCATTGCCGGCCTGCTGCGCCGCGAAAAGGTGTTTGCCTACCGCTACGACGGCAAGCGCTACGACTGCGGCAGCAAGGAAGGCTTCTTGCAAGCCAATGTGGAACTGGCCTTGTCGCACCCACAACTCGGCCCGGGCTTCCGCCAGTACCTGCAATCGCTGGACATCTGAGCTGCTGCGCCAACGCAGGGGCGCTTACGTGCCTCATGCGAGCTCGCGTACAAAAGTACGAGTCTGCAGGATCTTTGCACTGAGACTCGCTTTATGCAGAGGCAGGTGCCCGGAGCGCAGTGCCGCATTCGCTTTGCTCCGTGTCCTCCGCCGGCCTGCGGCCAGCTCCTCCTTTACCTGCGCAAAGCGAATGCGGCACTGCGCTCCCTGAACCGGTGGTGGCAGGCCACGTCGAGGCACACCGCGGTGATCGCAAGGGCGGTGATGGGCCGGGCCGATTTGCGGAGGTAAAGGAGGAGGGGCCGCGCCAGCGGGTCCGGGGGACACGGAGCGAATTGGCCTGGCCCATCGCCGATCTCGCGCCGATCGCAGAACGCCTCATGGGCAGCTTCCGAACGGAAAGCCCCGTTTGCGCCCACACTCGCGCGGGCTCAGCGCCGGCGCAAGTAGTGCAAAAACTCTTGCTCGTTCGAAGCCTGCTCGACCAATTCATTGCCGGTCTGGCGCGCAAACGCCTGGAAGTCGCGCACCGAACCCGGGTCGGTGGCGATCACCTTGAGCACCTCGCCGCTGGCCATGTCGGCCAGCGCCTTCTTGGCCTTCAAGATGGGCAGTGGGCAGTTCAGGCCGCGGGTGTCGATTTCTTTGTGGGCGTCCATCGGGTGTCCTGTGAAAGTGGTGCGCGGCCTCGCGCGCTCAATCAACCCGCTTGGGTTCCATGAAGCGCACGGCGTGTCCGCGGGATGCCAGCCATTGTGCCAAGGCCTGGCCGGTGCCTGCGGGCCAGCAGATGATCTCGCCCGGCGCACAGAGCCGGTGGTCGACCAGTTCCGGCGAGAGTCGAATCTCGCCGCGTGCTGGCACATGGTAGGCAATGATGACCTGGTTCATGCGCTGAAAGTCGTACACGCCAATCAGCGTGGCCGAGTCGGCGCGCAGCGCGGTTTCTTCCAGCACCTCGCGGCAGATGCCCTCTTCCGGGCTTTCGCCGGCCTCCATGAAGCCGGTGATCAGGCCAAAAAACTCCGCCTTCCACGCGGCATTGCGGGCCAACAAGATGCGCCCGCCTTGGTCCACGCACTCCACCACCGCGGCCAATACCGGCGTGGGGTTGTTCCAATGCGTGTGGCCACAGGCCGGGCAGCGCAGCCGCGTTTTGGGGCCGCCGTCTTCGTCCAGCGTGATCGGCTGCAGCGCGGTGGCGCAGGCCGGGCAGTAGGTCCAGGGTGCGGGTGCGTCAGCCATGGTCAGCCTCTCGCCTGGCCTCAGGCGGGGAACACGCCGGTCGACAAATAGCGGTCGCCGCGGTCGCAGACGATGAACACGATGGTTGCGTTCTCAACCTGCTGCGCAATCTGCAGCGCGCACCAGCAGGCGCCTGCGGCCGAGATGCCGGCAAACAGGCCTTCCTCACGCGCCAAACGCCGCGCCATCTCTTCGGCATCGGCCTGGCTCACCAGCACGATGTCGTCGATGCCGGTGGGGTCGTAAATTTTGGGCAGGTAGGCCTCGGGCCATTTGCGGATGCCGGGGATGCGCGAGCCCTCGCTCGGCTGCGCGCCAATCACCTGCACGGCGGCGCTTTGCGACTTCAAGAAGCGCGAGGTGCCGGTGATGGTGCCGGTGGTGCCCATGGCGCTCACGAAGTGGGTCACCGTGCCTTGCGTGTCGCGCCAGATCTCGGGGCCGGTGGTCTCGAAGTGCACGCGCGGGTTGTCGCCGTTGGCGAACTGGTCGAGCACGCGGCCTTTGCCGTCGCGCTGCATTTGCTCGGCCAGGTCGCGCGCGTATTCCATGCCACCCGAGCGCGGCGTGAGGATCAACTCCGCGCCGAAGGCCTTCATGGTCTGCGCGCGCTCGATGGACAAGTCCTCCGGCATGATCAACACCATGCGGTAACCGCGCACTGCGGCGGCCATGGCCAGCGCGATGCCGGTGTTGCCCGAGGTGGCTTCGATCAGCGTGTCGCCGGGGCGGATGTCGCCGCGCTCTTCGGCACGGCGGATCATGCTGATGGCGGGCCGGTCTTTCACCGAGCCCGCAGGGTTGTTGCCTTCGAGCTTGCCCAGAATGACGTTGCCACGCTCGCGGCCAAAGGCGCCGGCGATGCGGTCCAGGCGCACCATGGGCGTGTTGCCGATGACGTCTTCGAGGCTGAGGTAAGTGATGGGGTCGTGGGGCATGGTCTCTCCTGCGCGAATTGTGGCAGGACGAGACGGGATGTGAGCGGTGGCGGCGCGATGCCCCGATGCGGCGGCCGGAAACGGCCCGGCGTCACCGCACGGTGCAGGGCGCTGCTTGCCCTGTGCGCGGCGCAACAGTCGGCCACCGCCGCGCCGCGCCCGCCGCATCAATCGATGGTGGCGCCGCTTTGCTTCACGATGCGGTCCCACTTCGCCGCCTCGGCCTTCACAAACTGCGCAAAGTGCGCGGGGGTGTCACCCACATACTCCGAGCCGGTGTCGGCCAGCACGCGCTGGAACTCGGGCGACTTCATCACTTGCAAGGCCGCTGCGTTGAGCTTGTCGACCACCGGCTGGGGCGTGCCGGCCTTGGCGAAGAAGCCATACCAGGCGTATGACTCCACCCCCGGCACACCCGCTTCGGCCATGGTCGGCACATTGGGCAGCAGCGGCGAGCGCTTGGCGCCGGTGACGGCCAGCGGCTTGACCTTGCCCGATTTGATGTGCGGCATGATGGCCGCGAGGCTGTCGAACATCATCGGCACATGGCCAGCCAGCACGTCGGCGATGGCGGGCGCCGAGCCTTTGTAGGGCACATGGTCGAGCTTGAGCTTGGCGGCGTCGCGGAACAGCTCGGCCGTCAAATGCTGCGGCGTGCCGTTGCCCGAATTGGCAATCACCATGCCCTCGGGCTTGCTGCGCACTTGGGCCAGCAGCCCGGCCAGATCGTTCACGCCCGAGCCGGGGTGCGTGACCAGCACCAAGGGCATGCGCAGCACGTTGGTGAGGGGCTGCAGGTCTTTGGCGGCGTCGAACGGCATTTTTTTGTAGAGGCTGGCGTTGATGGCCACCGGCGCGCTGGAGGTGACCAGCAAGGTGTAGCCATCGGCCGGTGCCTGCACCACGGCGGCCGTGCCCACATTGCCACCGGCACCGGCCTTGTTGTCGATCACCACCGGTTGGCCCAGCAGGTCTTGCAGGCCTTTGGCCAGGGGGCGCGCGGCGATGTCGGACGGGCCGGCCGGCGGCCAGGGCACCACCACCGTGATCGGCTTGGCCGGCCAGCTGGGGGCTTGCGCTTGCACCGCAGGGGCGAGGCACAGCAGGGTGCCCCAGGCCAACAGGATGCGGCGGGGCAGTGCGGCGGCGCGCGGGGATGTGATCATGGTTGTCTCCTCATGGGGTGATGGATGGGGGGGGCCTGCACGGCGCCTCTGCAGCCCGCAACCGGGCTGCAGCAGTGTGCGCAGCTTGGCCGCAAGGGGCATCCGCAAGGCTCCCACCCCGGGCCTGCGTAGTTCTACGCGGATGCCCGCCAGCCTCGGTCTTCATGCCAACATGAGCGCCCGTGACGCCCCCCGAGACCCCTGTCGTTGCCCCGCCTTCCCTGCCCGCGCCTCGCGGGCGCTGGGGCCGCGTGCTGCTGGGTGTGTGGCTGTTGGCGCTGGCGGTGTGGGGGGTGGGCGCAGCGGGCGCGTGGGCCGAGCGCCACGACACCGATGCGCGCCGCGCCGCGCTGCAATCGGCGCTGGAAATGCACGCGCAGTGGCTGCGCGGCGTCACCGGCCAGTACGCGGCCCTGCCCACCGTGGTGGGCCAACAAGCCGAGGTGCTGCGGCTGCTGAGCCAGCCCAACGACGGCCCACAACGTGAGCGCATCAACCACGACTTGGAGGCCGTCGCCCACAAGGCTGGCGCCACCGCGCTGTACCTGATGGACGCCCAGGGCCTCACCTTGGCCGCCAGCAACTGGCGCACGCCGGACAGCTTTGTCGGCCAGCGCTACGGCCGCCGCCCCTACTTCGTGCAGGCGATGGCGGGCGGCACCGGTTTGTTTTACGGCGTGGGCATCACCACCAGCAAACCGGGCCTGTTCATCGCCGAGCCGATTCGGCAGAACGGGCGTGTGATCGGCGTGGTGGCCGTGAAGGTGGCGCTCGATTCGCTGGCCGACAGCTGGGCGCGCTCACCCGAACCGGTGCTGCTGCGCGACGAACACGGCGTGAGCTTTTTGGCCAGCCACGCAGCGTGGCGCTTTCGGCCCACCCGCGCACTCAGCCCCGCTGAACAAAGCTGGCTGCGCGACACCCAAGCCTACGGCCCCGGTGCCACCCTGGTGCCGCTGCCCTGGGCCACCACGCCCGGTCCGCAGCCGGGCGATCTGTGGGTGCAGACCGAGCTGAACGGCCGGCCGCGCAGCTATCTGGCGCGCGAGTGGCGGATGCCCGAGTTCGGCTGGACGCTCACCGCCCTGAGCAGCCGCAACGACATCCTGCAGGCCCGACACCAAGCCTGGGCCATGGCCACGCTGGCGCTGGCCGTGCTGGGCTTGGGGGCGTTGTACGGGCGGCTGCGGGCGCAGCGCGATGCCGAGCAGCGTGAGGCGCGCGCCGCCCTGGAGCAGCGGGTGCACGACCGCACCCGCGAGCTGCAGGACGCCCATGCCTTCCGCCACGCGATGGAGGAGTCGCTGCTGGTGGGCATGCGCGCCCGCGACCTGCAAGGCCGCGTCATCTACGTCAACCGGGCGCTGTGCGAGATGGTGGGCTTTGAGGCCCACGAACTGCTGGGCCGCCGACCGCCCTACCCCTATTGGCACCCAAACGATCTGGACCGGCATTGGACCGAGAGCAACGCCGGCCTCAACGGCCAGGCCGAGCCCTCGGGCTATGAGTCTCGCGTGCGCCACAAAGCCGGCCACGACGTGATCACCATGGTCTACACCGCGCCGCTGATCGACGCCGAGGGCGTGCAACGCGGCTGGATGAGCTCAGTGGTCGACATCACCGAGCAACGCCGCACCGACGAGCGCCAACGCGCGCAAGAAGCGCAGCTGCAACGCACCGCCCGGCTGGCCGGCCTGGGCGAAATGGCCTCCACCCTGGCGCACGAGCTCAACCAGCCGCTGATGGCGCTCTCCAACTATGCGGCGGCGGCCACCGTGCTGGTGCACATCGGCCCCCAAAGCATGCTGCTGGAGAGCTTGGGCGACATCCAGGCCCAAGCGCAGCGTGCGTCGGACATCGTCCACCGCATCCGCGGCCTGGTGCGCCCGGGCCGGCATCCCGAACAGCGTTTTGCGGTGGCCGAGCTGCTGGCCGGCGTGCTGCGCTGGCTGCAACCCGAATTGCAGGCCCGCCAGGCGCGCGTGCAAAGCAGCCTGCCCGCCGAGCTGCCCCTGCTCAACGCCGACCGCGTGTTGTTGGAGCAGGTGCTGCTCAACCTGATGCTCAACGCGCTGCAAAGCCTGGACGGCCAGCCGGCCGAGCGGCGCCTGATCGACGTGGCCGCGCGCGTGGGCGACGACGGCCACATGCACCTGAGCGTGGCCGACCGCGGCCCCGGCGTGGCCCCCGAACACGCGGCGCACTTGTTCGACGCCTTCTTCACCACCAAGGCCGATGGCCTGGGCCTGGGCCTGAAAATCTGCCGCTCATCCATCGAGAGCCAAGGGGGCGCGCTGCACTGGTTCGCCCGCCCGGGTGGCGGCGCGGTGTTCGAATTCAACCTGCCGCTGCAACACCGATGACTGCCCTGTCCCTGCCCCAGCCGCCCGTCTACGTGGTGGACGACGACGAAGCTGTGCGCCGCTCGCTGCTGATGCTGCTGTTTCCGCAGGGCCTGGCGGTGCAAGGCTTTGCCTCGGGCGAGGACTTTCTCGCTGGGGTCGATGTGCAGCAGCCGGCCTGCGTGGTGCTCGACCTGCGCATGAGCGGCATCAGCGGGCTGCAGGTGCTGGAGCGGCTGCGGGCGGCGCGCAGCCCGCAGGTGGTGCTCTTTCTCAGCGGTCATGGCGACATCCCCATGGCGCTCGAAGCGACGCGCCAAGGCGCCTTCGATTGGGTCGTCAAACCCGACACCGCCGTGCTGCTGGCCAAGCTGCCGCTGGCCTGCGCCGAAGCCGCCGAGCGCGGCCACGCACAAACGCTGTGGGGCCAGCTGACACCGCGCGAGCGCGAGGTGGCGCGCTGGGTGGCGCTGGGCGAATCCAACAAAGCCATCGCCCGCGCGCTGGTGCCCGAGTGCAGCCCCCGCTCGGTCGAAACCCACCGCGCCAACGTGTTCGCCAAACTCGGTGTGGCCAACGACAACGCGCTGGGCCGCTGGGTGGCGCGCCATGGGGCTTGGTTGCGTTGACGGGGAATGTCCGTCAGTTCGCCCCCATCCATGACACCCACTCACCGGCCGAGCCCGACCCCACCCAGCGCCCACACCACGCGCACGTCGTGGTCACCTGCAGCGGCCACTGGGTGCGAGTGGGGTGGTGCACGACATGGCGCCGCTGGGCTGACACGGCGCAGGCGGCAACCGGTAGGCGGAAGGCGGAGGGTTTCATCCGCCTTCGCATTCAAAGGTATCCAGAGCTCAGCTGGCGGCAAGGATCGTTCTCGGCCCGGAGGCGAACCACATCCCGAGACCGCACGCGGAGGCAGGTGCTCGGAGCGCTGTGGCATGCCGCGTCGACGCACGCCGCAGTGCTTATGGGGCGGCGAACGTCGAACGTCGAACGAGAAGCCCTCGACTGCGATGTGCGCGCCAACGTGCTGAGAACCGGACGTCCCCGCCATGACGGACAGGTCCGTTTGAACTCAAGCCCTCATCAGGCTTCGGCCAAGGCCCTGCCACCAGCCTCGGCATCAGCACCCGCACCCGCACCCGCACCCAACTCACCCGACTGGGCCAAGCTGGCCACCAACGCCAGCACGATCTCACGCACCGCTTGCGCGGGCTCGGTGAGTGGCAGGCGGGTTGACGTGCACAGCGCCAGTGGCACCTCAATGCGGGGCTCGACGATGCGGCAGATGCAGGCGTCCACCGATGCAGCCACGGCCTGCGCGGCCGATGCGGGCAACACGGTGGCCCCCACATTGCTGGCCACCGCCGCCAACATGGTGGCGGCCGACTCGATTTCGGCCACCACGCGTGGCGTCATCTGCAAGGCGGCAAAGGCCTCGTCCACGTACTTGCGCAAATAGTTGTGGGCCCGTGGCAGCAAGAGATCCACCTGCTTCAACTCGGCGAGCGTGATCGTCTGGCGCGCGCCAAAGCGCTCGGCTGGCGCCACCAGCACCAGCTCTTCGGTGAGCAAGGGCTCGAAGCTCAGGCCCTGAACCAGGCCGCGCCCGCCGTACAACACGGCCATGTCCATGCGGCCGTTGCTCACCTGCTCGCACAGCATCGAGCCCAAACTCTCATTGAGGTAGAGCACCACCTCGGGGTGGCGCTCGCGCACGGTCTTGAGCAGCGGCAAGGCCAAGGCCGAGGCCGCGGTGCCGGAGGCCAGCCCCACCGACACCTGCCCCGTCAGCGCCAAGCCAGAGGCGTGTACATCGGCGTGGGCTTGCTCAATCTGGCGTTGGATCTGCTGGGCATGCCGGTACAGCACGCGCCCGGCCTCGGTGGGCGTGACGCCGCGCTTGGTGCGCAGCAGCAGTTGTTTGCCCACTTCACCCTCCAAGATCACGATCTGTTGGCTCAGGGCCGGCTGGGCAATGAAGAGCACCTCGGCGGCCTGCGTGAGGCTGCCGATGTCGACAATCTTGATGAAGTATTTGAGGCGCCTGAGGTTCACGGAAACGGTGCATGCGATGAGGGGCAATGCCCTGCTCTAGCAAGCACCGCACCAGCGGCGATGGGCCCGCACGCCCGCGGCAGCGGCCACAGCGGCCACCACAGCGGCGGGCGACAATCCACCCATGTCGCTCAACTTCAAGACACTGCGCAGTTTCATCACCGCGGTCGATGCCTGCAGCCTCTCGGCCGCCGCACTCAAACTGGACATCGCCCAGCCCGCGCTCAGCCACCAAATTGCATCGCTGGAGAAGCACTTCCAGCAGCGCTTGTTGATCCGCTCCAACGCGGGGGTCACGCCCACCGCCGCGGGCCACGAGTTGTACCGGCACGCCTCGGTCATCTTGCAGCAACTCGAACAAGCCGAGCGCGATGTGGCGGGCCGTGGCGACGCGCTGTCGGGCACGGTGTGCGTGGGCTTGGCCACCTACAGCACCACCTCGATTCTCTCCACGCCGCTGCTCACCGCGGTGCGCGAAAAGTACCCGGACATTCAGCTCTTCATCAACGACAACTTCGGCCTGGTGCTGAGCGAAATGGTGATGGCGGGCCGCATGGACATGGCCTTGATCTACGCGCCGCAAGAGATCAAGGGCGTCCGGCTGGAACCCCTGCTGGTGGAGGAGCTGTTTTTGATCGCGCCGCCCGGCACTGCGCTTGCGGCGGGCTGCGACGACGGCATCGGCCTGAGCGAGCTCGCGGGCATGAGCCTGCTGCTGCCGGGACGCACGCATTTTTTGCGCCGGCTGATCGACAGTGCGCTCACACGGGCGCAGGTGAAGCCGCGCATCGTGGCGGAAATTGAATCCGCGGCCACGCTGTGCCAAGCCATCGACGCGGGCTTGGGCGCCACGGTGCTGCCGCGCGCGCTGGTGGCGAGTTTTCCGGGGGAGCGGCGGCCCGAGGTGCGGCGCATGGTCGGGCCGATGCTGGAGGCCACGGTGTCCCTGTGTGTGTCGGACCACCTGGCCCTGACGCCCGCGGCACTGGCCGTGAAGCAGGAGTTGCGGCAAGTGGTGGCCGACCTGGTGCGCTCCGGCAAGGTGACCGGCGTGCACCTGCCCGACGGTGCCGCGGGGTGAGCGGCTGAGACGCTCAGGCGCGGGGCCAAAGGTTCCTCCTCCCCCGGTCGACGATTGGCGCGAGGGCGGCGATGTGGCGTGCCACCACCGGTTGGGGGAGCGCTGTGCCGCATTCGCTTTGCGCAGGTCAAGGGGG
>JBEAOO010000327.1:0-11475 GCA_041164825.1 Pseudomonadota bacterium
CACGATGATGAAGCCCGGCAGCGGCACCGCAAAGGCCAAGAACAGCAGCGCAAACCACTGGCTGCGCACAGCCGCCCAACCCGCCAGCAGCATCAAGCTGCCGATCACCAATGGCAGCAAGGCGCCCATCTCAAACAGCGCCATGTTTTGCGAGCGGCCGACGTAGTACATCAGGCCGCCCAGCACCAGCACCACCAGGCCACTGATGGCTGCGGGCCGAGGCTCACGGCGTGAGCCATCGGCCTGCACGCCGGCCACCACCGCCGCCAGCACATCGCGATGGCGCCACAGCAGCCAGCACGCGATCATGAACATCATGGCCCCGTACTCATAGGCCTCTTCGTTCCAGACCGTGCCCCACATGCGGACCAGCGTGGGCACGGCCAACAGCAGCAAGCCGCCGGCCAAGGGCCAATGGCGTTGCAGCGGTGAGGCGGCCGCTGCGTGGGTGAGCGGAGCCGAGGCCGGGGTGGGGTTCGGCGGCGCGTCGGCGGGGTCGACCGCCAGCGTGTTCATCAAGCTCATGGTGTTCCTTGGCGAGGGTGAGCCTGGCGGTGGACCAGGCTCAACAAAGCTCAACTTCTCAGTGTTCGTTGACCAGCGCGCCCAGCACCTCGACGCCGTAGCGTGTCATGGTCTGGACCAGGCGCTGGACCTCGGGCAAGCGGGTGCGGTTGCGGCGGGTCACGATCAAGGCACCGCTCGCGCGCACGGCCACGGTCACTGCCTCGCTGAAGCGACCGGCCGGCGGCGTGTCGATCAAGATGACGGAGTAGCGCAACGACAGCAATTGCAGCAAGCGCGCAAACGGCTGGCGCTCGAGCAGCGCCATGCCATCGGGATGGCTGGGGCCGGCCGGCAGCACGTGCAGGTTGGGCACACCGCGCACGGCGCGCACGGGGGCCCGGGCGATGTCGCGCGAGAGGTAGTTCGACAAGCCGGTCTTGTTGCTCACGCCAAAAATCTCGTGCTGGCGCGGGTGGTTGAAGTCGGCGTCGATCACCAAGGTGTCTTCGTGCGACTGGGCAAACAAGCGTGCCAGCTGTGCACACACATGGCTGCGGCCATCGCCACTGCCCTGGCTCATCACGGCCAAGGTGTGCTGCTCAGGCTCCTCGCCAAACCAGCGCAGCAGCAACTGCGAGCGCACGCTGCGCAGCACCTCGCCCTGCTCGCTGGGCGGCAAGGGAATGCTGAGCGCCCGCGCTTCGGCACTGTCTGCCTGGCCGGGTTCGAAGTCCACGTCGATCTGGCGCGCGAGTGCCAGGTCGATGTCGGTGCGGGCCACCAGGCCCAGCGAGAGGGCCAACTCGCCAAAGCGGCGCGGGTTGTCGGCCTGCTGGGCCAGCACGGCCTGCACATCGTGCAATTGCAGTGCGCCGAGCGCCACCAGGATGTCGCCCAGGCGCTCCTGCGCACGGCGGCTCACGGCATGGCCGCTGGCCGCTGGTGTGCCCGGCGTGTTGGGGCTCACCAGGGAGTCCATGTCGATGTCGTTCTTGGCGACGCGCAAGGAGTTGGCAGCCATCACACCACCCCCGCTTCCAAGGCCGGCGAGCGGCTGGCGCGCCAGCCGAGGCTCAGTGCCTGTCGCTCACGCGGCAAGCTGCCCAGGCACGGAATGCGCAAGGCCGATTCCACATCTGCCGCACAGCGCACACGTTGGTCGAGCACCTCCATCAGCACCGCCACGGCCAGGCCGAGCAGCACACCGAGCACCGCGCTCAGCGAGATGTAGAGGCCCGTCTTGGGGCTCGACGCTTCGCCCGGCACCGAGGCCGGCGTCAGCACAAAGGCGTTCGACTGGTTGGTCTGTGCCTCCAGGCGGTTTTGCGCCAGGCGCTGCAAGCTGGCGTCGTAGACGCGCTGGGCGCCTTCGACCTCGCGCATCAGCATGGCGGCCTCGTCGCGCTGCTGCTTGCTGGCCAGAACGCGTTCTTTTTGCTGGGCCAGCGCCTGGCGCATGTCGCCTTCGCGCTGCTGGGCCACTTGGGATTGCGCGCCCACGGTGCCGATGCTGTTGCGCAGCTCCACCTCCAAGCGCTGCTTGAGCGTTTCGAACTCGGTCTTGGCGCGCAGCAGCGTCGGGTGGTTGGGGCCGTAGCCTTGCGCGGCTTCTTCAAAGCGGGCTTCGGCGCGCACCACTTCGGCACGCAGGTTCTGCACCACCGGCGAGTTCGACACGTCGGACACGCTGTTGCTGCTGGGCTTGCTTTGCGTGGCGCGGGCCTTGGCTTCGAGGCTTTGCGATTGCGCGATGCCCACCTGCTGCGACAGCTCATACAGGCGGGCGCTTTCGATGTCGGTGCGCTCGTCGCTGGCGGTGATGCCGTTCTTCTGCTGGAAGGCCGAGAGCTTGGCTTGCGCCTGCTCCACCTTGTCGCGCAGCGGAATCAGCTGCTCGTCAAACCACTTGGCGCTTTGCTCGGCGGGCTGCTTGCGCAGCTCGATGCTGGTCTCGATGTAGGCGTTGGCAAAGCCGTTGGCCACCTCGGCCGAGAAGGTCGGGTCGGTGCCGGTGAAGGCGATGCTGACCACGGCGCTCTCGCGGGCGGGTTTCACGTCGAGGTGTTTGAGCAAGGAGTTGGCGAAGAAGTCTTCCACCGTCCCGGTGCCGCCGTTGGTGGCCTCACGCCACTGCTTTTCGGCCGCGGGGCTGTTGGCAAAGCCCATGTTGCGCACCACGCGGCGCGCCACGCGCTCGCTGTTGATCACGTCCACCTGCGTGGCCATCAGCGTTTGCGCCAAGGCGCCGGCCGTGGGGTTGATGCCACCGAGCATGTCGGTGAGCTTGGGTTCGATCACCACGCGGGTGGCCGCCGTGTACTGCTTGGGCAGCAAACGCGTCACCAGGGCGGTGGTGCCCACCATCGCGATGAAGATCGCGAGCACCACCCACCACCGGGCAATGACCACGCGAAGAAACTGTTGGGCTGTCATGGAGAGGGTGTCTTTCTCAGAACAAAGATTCGCGGATGAAGATCACGTCGTCCGCCCGCAGCGGCGCTTGCAGATCAACGTCGTTCATCTCACTCAGGTTGCCATTGGCCTCGCGGCGCGTGATGCGCACGCCCTTGAGCGAGCCACGGGTGTTGAGTCCGCCGCTGGCCGAGAGGGCCTGCTGCAGCGTCATGCCGCGCTCCAGGCGCTGGCTGCCAGGGCGTTGCACATCGCCATAGATGTAGAACAGCGGCGCGCGGTGCACGAACAGCACGTCGCCGCCTTCGAGCTCGATGTCACCGCGCTGCGTGGCGCCCGGGCGGAACATCTCGACCATGTCGATCTCGGTGTTGCGCACCTGGCCCTTGGCATCGAGCCGACTGAGCACCACCGAATCGGCGCCCACTTGCGAGGCCGAACCGCCGGCCAGCGCCAGCGCGCCGGCCACCGTGTAGGCCAGGTCGAGCGTGTAGTTGCCGGGTCGGTTCACATAGCCCAGCACCGAGATCTGCTGGCTGCGGTACTGCAGCAGCGACACGCTGACTTGCGGGCGCTTGAGCAGGCCGTTGGCCTCCAGGCCCTCGGCAATCATCTTTTCCAGCTCGGCCGTGGTTTTGCCCTGCGCCTGGATGGCGCCGAGAAACGGGTAGGTCATCCGGCCATCGCCATCCACCCGGGTCTCCAGGCCGAGTTCGGCGTTTTGGAACACCGACACGCGCAGCACATCGCCCGCGCCCAGGCGCAAGGTCTTGCCTTGGATGGGCAGCGGCGCGGCGTCAGCCGCCTGGGCGCTGGGGGCGACGACGAGCGTGCCAAGGACGGCAGCGGCCAAGAGGCCGGCGCGCAGGGGCAGCAAGAGTGCGTTCATGACCACTTTCAGCGCAGGCCCGACAGGCCTTTTTCCACCGCGTTCGAGGCGGCTGGGGCGGTGGTCTTGGCGTCGGCCACGGGGGCAGGCGAGGTCGTCGCGGTGGGTGCGGCAGCCTTGCCATCCAACTTGCCGTCGGGCTTGGCATCGAGCTTGCCGTCGAGCTTGGCAAAGTCGCCCACGTATTCGATCTTGGCGGCACCACGCAGGCGCACCAGCTCGGCCTTCACCAGCTCATCGCGCTTGATGGCGGAGAGGAATTGGTCAATGTACGGCTTGGCCTGGGCCTCGTTCATCGGCTGCGATTGCGACGCCGCAATCTGCAACACGGTGAGCTGGTTGCCGGCGGCAATCACGCCCATCTCGCCGTCCTTCATGGCGCTGATGCGCGGCAGGGCCGCCAGCGGCAGCATCTCGGCGCCGCGCACGGCGGCGTTGGTCGACACCTTGGCATCTTGCTGGCGCAACCAGTTCACCACGTCAGACAAACTCTTGGCACCGGCCACCACTTTTTCCAGCTCCGGCAGGCGGGCTTTCGGCAGATCGGTGGCCACTTCTTGCAGCTTGTAGACGCGGCGCTGTGCGAACAACTCCGGGTGCTCGCCGTAGTACTTGGCGATGGCGGCCGCATCGGGCTTGGCCTTGGGCGCCACGGTCTTTTGCAAATAGCTTTGCGCCAGCACCTGCGCCTTGGCGCCTTCCAGGTTGCCCAGCACCTCGGGGTCGCGGTCGAGCTTCATCTCGATGGCTTGCTGCACCAACAGGCGCTGGTCAATCAGGCCATCGACCACCTGCTTGCGCGCGGCATCGGCTTGGCTGGCGGGCACGCCTTGCATGCGGCTCAACTGGGCGTTGACCTGTGGAATCGAGACCTCGTCGCTGTTGACCTTGACCGCCACCAACGAGGCACTGGACGCGCCCGATTTGCCCGAGCACGCGGCCAACAACACCGCTGAACAAGCGGCCACAACAAGGGTTCGAGAGAAGGTACGCATACAAGAAGTGCCCGGGGGTGATCAATGACGCCGGAGCGTACGGACGGCACATGAACGCTGTGTGTCATTTGCGGTGCGCCGCGCCCACCCCCCCAACGTCAATGCCCGAGCCTGGGCCGAACGGCTCATATGCGGCAAGCGGATCACCCTCCGCCGTGACAGGTAACGACCTTGTCACCACGCCGCCCGATCATGGTGCAGCCCCAAACAGCAGCCTGCCCATGTCCCTCGAAGATCACCTCCACGCCTCGCTCTCGCTGTACATGCGAGCACCGGCCTGGGTGCGTCTGGCGGTGGGCCACACCTACCGTCGCTTGCCGGCGCACTGGCGCCACGGCCGCTTGCATGCGGTGCATGCCGAGCACGCTCGCCACGACAGCAGCGCGCACTGGGACGAGCTGAGCTGCCAGATGGAAGCGACGCTGGCCGCTGCGGCGCAGGTGCCGGCTTATGCCCCGTGGCACAGCGTGCTCACCCGCCGCACGCCCGTGTGGGAGCGCTTGTTGCAACTGCCCTTGCTCAGCAAGCCCGCCATCAAGGCCGACCTGAGGGGCCATGTGGTGGCCGGCAGCACCGATGCGCAACTGCTGCCCATGTTCACCGGCGGCTCGACCGAGCACCCGATGCGCTTTTACCTGGAGCGTGGTGTGACGCGCCCCAAAGAGAGCGCCTACATCGCGCACATCGAACAAGCCGCCTTGCGCGCCGCCCCCGGTGACTGGACGCTGTCACTGCGCGGCCGCACGGTGCAAGGCGCCGCGGAGGCCGGCGGCAAGATGTGGTCGGTGGAGCCGATCAAGCGCCACCTGCTGTTCAGCAGCGACCACCTCGAAGCCCGCCACATGCCCGCTCATGTGGACGCGCTGCGCACGCTGCGCCCGCCGGTGATTCAGGCGTTTCCGTCAGCGCTGTATCCGCTGGCGCGCTGGCTCGACGCCCACCCCTGCCCCGCGTTCAGCGAACGCGTGACGGGTGTGCTGCTGACGTCTGAATCGGTCTACGCCTTCCAGATGGCGCTGTTCGCACGCGTGTTTCCCAACGCCGCCTTGGTGCAGCACTACGGCCACTCCGAGCGCGTGCTGATGGCCACGGCGCTGGGCGCTGCGCCGTACCAGTTTTTTCCGCGCTACGGCTACCCCGAGTTGGTGGACGCCGATGGCCGCGCCATCACCGAACCCGGCGTGCTGGGCGAGATCGTGGGCACCAGCTTCGACAACGCCGTGATGCCTTTCGTGCGCTACCGCACCGGTGACATGGGCATGTGGCGCACAGTGCCGCAGCCTGGCGTGGGGGAGGCGCGCTTTGAGATGTCGCGCATCGAAGGCCGCTTGCAAGAATTTGTGGTTTGCCGCGACCAGCGCTTAGTCTCGATCACCACCTTGGGCGCCGCTCACTTTGCCGAGCTGGCGCCGGCCGATGCGATCCAGTTTGAGCAACACCGCCCCGGCGATGTGCTGCTGCGCGTGGCCACCTCGCAAGCACTCTGCGAAGGCAGCTTGCAACGCATTGCCCAGGCCGTGAACACCAAAACCCAAGGCGGCTGCCAGGTGCAGGTCGAGCTGGTGGACCGCATTGCGCGCACCGCACGTGGCAAGCACCGCATGCTGATCCAGCACCTGGATTTGAGCGCCTACCTGGGGGCGGCCGTGTTGCCTTGCGCATCGCCGGCCCTGGCCAGCGACACCAACACCAACACCGACACCGACATCCACACATTCAGCACGCCGCCCAGCCCGCAGACCGAGGAGCAACTGTGGGCCTGATCAACCGCACGACGCCACACACCGCTGCGCTGCCACAGGCGCAGCGCGCCGCCCAACGGGGCAGCTGGGCCTGGTACCGCAACCGGCTGAGCGTGATGAAGCCGGCCGAGATGCTGCACCGCGCACGCCACGCCGCCGGCCGCTGGACACGCCGCAACAAGCCGCCGGCCCTGCCCCCGCCCGACCTCCGCACCGGCCGCGCCCTGCGCTGGTTGGGCGCCGCACGCAGCGCCGCACTGCCACCGTGTGGCCGCGCCATGGCCGTGGCCGATGCGCTGCTGATGGGCCGCTGGACGGGCCTGGACGGCGCCCTGCGCGACATCGGCCAACCGCCACGCTGGCACGAACTGCAGCGCGCCCAGCCCGGCGACGACGTGCGCCACCTGATGGAGCTGCACCGCCACGCCCACCTCGTGCCGCTGGCCCAGGCCTATGCCGCCACCGGTCGCCTGCGCTACCGGCACGCACTGATCGAGCAGCTCGACAGCTGGATGCAAAGCTGCCCCTGGCCGCGCGGCGTGGCCTGGATGAGCGCGCTCGACGCGGGTTTGCGCCTGGCCAACTGGGCCATCGTGTGGCAACTGCTGGGCGCCAGCGCCCACGGCCACGACGACCTGCCCGCCGCGCTGCGCGAGCGCTGGCTCGGTCAAGTCATGCTGCATGCCCACCACATCCAGCACAACCTCTCGCTGCACTCCTCGGCCAACAACCACCTGATCGGTGAATTGCTGGGCCTGGTGGTGGCCCAAGCCACGTGGCCGCACTGGCCGCAACTGGCAGGCTGGGCGGCCGATGCGGCCGAGCAGCTCGACGCCCAAACCCTGCTGCAAAACGGGCCCGATGGCGCCAACCTCGAACAAGCCAGCTGGTACCAGGGCTTCAGCTTCGAGCTGCTGGCGCTGCACTGGCACCTTGGCGAGTGCACTGCCGCGCCCCGCCCTGCCGCCGTGAAAGCGCGCTTGGCGGCCATGGCCCGCTGCGCTGCAGCGCTGCGCGACCGCGCGGGCCAGGTCTCGCACCACGGGGATGCCGATGGCGCCACCGCGCTCGGCCTGGTGAGCGAACACCCCTGCGCGCTGGAGCGCATGCTGGACCTCGCGGTCTCGCTGCAACTGGCCCCCGAGCTGGCGCCGCTGCTGCTGCAAAGCCCCACCTTGGGGCCATGGTTCACGGGCCAGCTGGCCGAGCCGGCCCGGGGTGCCCGCGCCCTGGCCGTGCGCCGCAGCCTGCCCCGCCGCTTTGACCACGGCGGCATCTACCTGCTCGGCCAAGACTTTGGCGGCGCAGGCGAAGTCATGATGACGCTGGACGCCGGCCCCTTGGGCTACCTCAGCATTGCCGCGCACGGCCATGCGGACGCGCTCTCGGTGCGCCTGAGCGTGGCCGGCCGCCAGCTGCTGGTGGACCGTGGCACCGGCAGCTACAACACCGAAGCCGCGTGGCGCCAGTACTTCCGCGGCACGCTGGCGCACAACACCGTGTGCCTCGATGGCGCCGATCAGTCGGTCTATGGCGGGCCCTTCTTGTGGGTCGACAAAGCCACCTGCACGCTCAAGCAGTTTGAGAGCACCGACACCCAAGGCCGCTTCAACGCCCAGCACAACGGCTACCAACGCCTGCCCGGCCAGCCCGTCCACGAGCGCGATGTGCGCTGGGAGGGGGGCCCGGCGCAGCGCTTCACGGTGACCGACCACATCCGCAGCCAGGCCGCGCACCAGGCCGTCGTGGCCTGGCACTTTGCGCCCGACTGCGACCTGACGCTGCTCACCGACGGCAGCGTGCAGGTGCAACACGACGGCCAGCCCCTGCTGCGCATGCAGGTGCTGAACCCCACCGATGGCCACTGGACGCTGCACCGTGGCCAGGCCGATGAATTTTTGGGCTGGCACTCACCGCACCTCGGTGCCTGGGCACCCGCCACCTCCCTGCTTTGGCACACCCACACGGTGGGCGCCACGCAGGTCACGACCGATCTGCAAATTCAGTGCCCTCAGGGGCTGGGTGAACAAGCATGAGACAAAACATCCTGGGTTGCGTGGTGGACAACTGCACCATGGCTGAAACACTGGACCGTGTGGGCGAGTTCGTGGCCAGCGGCCAACCGCACCAGCACGTGGTGATCAATGTCGACAAGGTGGTCAAGGCCTCGCGCGACCCGCAGCTCGCGCGCATCATCGAGCGCTGCGATCTCGTCAACGCCGATGGCATGCCGGTGGTCTGGGCCTCGCGCCTGCTCGGCGGCCAGCCGCTCAAGGAGCGGGTGGCCGGGATCGACCTGTTCACCGAACTGCTCGGCCGCGCCGCTGAAAAAGGCTGGCGTGTGTACTTCCTCGGCGCGCGCGATGCCGTGCTGCAAGAAACCATGGCCCGCGCGCTGGCCAAGCACCCCACGCTGCAGATCGCCGGCGCCCGCAACGGCTACTGGCAGCCCGACGAAGAAGACGGCGTGGTGCAGACCGTGGCCGATGCCCACGCCGACCTGCTGTTTGTGGCCATCAGCTCGCCCAAGAAAGAACAGTTCCTCGCCAAGCACCAAGCGCGCATGGGCGTGCCCTTTGCCATGGGCGTGGGTGGCAGTTTTGACGTGATGGCCGGCCTCACCCGCCGCGCGCCGGTGTGGATGCAGAACGCCGGGCTCGAATGGTTTTACCGCTTTTTGCAAGAGCCGCGCCGCATGTTCCGCCGCTACTTTGTCGATGGCCTGGCCTTCTTTGGCCTGGTGGCCCGCGCCTGGATCACCCAACACAGCGCCCCTGCCCTGCCCGTGCCCGCCCCACAGCGCAAGGTGGCCGGCAAGTGAGCCGCGGCGCGGCGACCGCTCGCCACATGCGCCCACCACGCGTGGTGATGCTCGGCCCCGCGCCCGATGCGCGCGGCGGCATCGCCTCGGTGGTCACCGCCTACCGCGACACCGGCCTGCTCGCCCGCTGGGGGGTGAGCGTGATCGCGACCCATGCCGATGCCAGCACCTTGAGCAAGCTTGGCGTGGCCACGCGCGCCCTGCTGCGCTTTGCGCCGCAGGTGCTCAGCCACCAGATTGACCTCGTGCATGTGCATGTGGCGTCTGACGCCAGCTTCTGGCGCAAGCTGCCTTTTTGCGCGCTGACCCGCCTGGCGGCTGTGCCGCTGATCGTGCATGTGCACGGCGGCGGCTTTGCCGCGTTTCACGCCCAAGGCGGGCCGGTGCGCCGCGCCGCCATCGCCTGGATGCTGCGCCACGCGACCGCCGTGGCAGCGCTCTCGCCACGCTGGGCAGCCCGGCTGGCGCCGCTGGCCGGTGCCACGCCCATCACCGTCTTGCCCAACCCCTTGCCTGCGCAGGCCACGGCACCCGCTGCCCCGCGCCGCGCGTCCGCCTTGCAAGTGGCCGCACCACAGCTGGTGTTTTTGGGTTTGTTGTGCGAGGCCAAAGGCGTGTTTGACCTGCTCGACGCTTTTGTCGATGTGCTGCGCCGCCACCCGCACGCGCGCCTGGTGCTGGCCGGCAATGGCGATGTGGCCGGTGCGCAGCAGCGCGCCCAGGCCCTGGGCATCGCCGCCAACGTCGACACCCCAGGCTGGGTGCACGGCCCCGCCAAGGCCGATCTGCTGGCCGGCGCCACGGTGTTTGTGCTGCCCTCGCACGCCGAGGGCGTGCCCATGAGCATCTTGGAGGCGCAGAACCTCGGCGTGGCCGTGCTCGCCACCGACGTCGGCGGGGTGCCCGACATCGTCGACCACGGCGTGCACGGCTGGCTCGTGCCACCGCAGCAGCCGCTCGCGCTGGCCGAAGGCATCAACCGCCTGCTCGACGACCCCGCCTTGCGCGCCCGCCTGGCCGCCAGTGGCTGCGCCCGGGCCCGCAGCGAGTCACTGAGTGAGGTGGTGATGGCGCGGGTGGAGGGGCTGTATGCGCAGCTGCTCGGTCAGGTTGCCGCAGCAGCGCTGCCCGTCACTGTGGCTCAGACCAGCCATCGGCCAACCAGCGGCTGAACGCCACGATGGCAAAGCCGGCGGCGGCGGCCAAGGCCAGGCGGCCACCGCCATCGAGAAAATGACCCAAGCCTTGGGTCAGGCTGCGGGCCAGGCCGGGAATCTCCTGCGCCACCGTGCCCCAGGCCAGGCCGAGCAACACCACCGGCACATCGAGCGCCAGCAAGGCCGCGGCGGCGGCCACGCCGAGCACGCCACGCACGCGAAACTCGCGCGCGTCGGCCACCGGCCACAGCACCAGCAGCCACATCAAGCCCAGCGCAGGCAACAAGGCCTTGGCGGCCGAGATGCTGGCGGTCAGCGTGGCGGCGTGCGGGAAGTTCACCACCCCGCCGCTGGCCAGGGGCACGCTGTGCACCAGGAAACTGGCGGCGATGGATTGGTCGGCACCGTGGCTTTGCAGTTGCAGCGATTGCAGTGACAAGCCCGGGCCCCACACACTGAGCCACAGCGACTGCCAAGGCAGCAGCACGTCCACCAGGCCACGCCAACCCCAGATCACCGCGGGCACGGTGGCCGCGCACAAGGCCAGACCGAGCCAGCGCCGGCGCTGCGCGCGGGCGTCCAGCCCGCGTGCAGCAAGCGCCGCGGATGCTGCGGGTGCGCCAGGCGGGACCGCGGCTTGGGACGCCATCACCGCCTTCATCGCTGGCACCTCATGGCTGGAACCCAGCACAGAACGCTCACAGGCGGTACAGCGCCACCGAGGCGCTGGCGTGGCGTTGCAGGTAGGCGCTGAACCAGGCCGTGACCACCAGCACGGCCAACAGTGGGGCGACCACACCGTGCAGCACGGCAAAGCCTGCGGACCACTCGCGGGCGACAAAAAACAAGGCCAGGATGCGCGCCTGGTTGGCGGCCAAGGCCACGGCCAGGCCGATGGCCAAGCCCACGGCTCGGTCGCGCCAGCTCAGCGGTGCGGCGGCCAACGCGGCCA
>JBEAOO010000328.1:0-10652 GCA_041164825.1 Pseudomonadota bacterium
CGCGCAGGCAAGTAACCTTGCAGTACAACGAGCTCTGCCTTTTCAATATCAGCTAAATCCTGACGAGCGGCGGATTCAAACGCGGTGATCGAGTCCTTGCGCTGTTTAACTAGCTTGTCGACTAGTGCGATGACCATTACGTCATCCAACTCGATGCGCTCGTCCACTTCTTTTTGTTTGCACGCAGCAAGCAGCAAGCGGATCGTGCCCAAGCGCTGGGTGTCTTTGGCGCGCATGGCGTTTTTCATGTCTTCGGTGATTTGGACTTTGAGGCTCATGGGGCGGCTCCTGGGGGCAATCTGTGTCGGCGGTTCAGGCCGTGCAGTTCAAAAACGACAAAGCCCGCGTTGAGCGGGCTTCGGTGCAGACAGCGGGGCGCCGTGAGGGCGCCCGGGCAATCAGAACAGCTTTTTCGGCAGCTGCATGCTGCGAACGCGCTTGTAATGACGCTTCACTGCGGCGGCCTTCTTGCGCTTGCGCTCGGCGGTGGGCTTTTCGTAGAACTCGCGGGCGCGCAGGTCGGTGAGCAAGCCGAGCTTTTCGATGGTGCGCTTGAAGCGGCGCAGGGCAACATCGAAGGGCTCGTTTTCTTTGACGCGAATGGTTGTCATGTAAAAGTAGGTTCCAAAAATAGTGCGCTCGGTGCCGGGCGGGCCAAATGAAGAGAAGGGTCCGGAGTATCTCTCCGTCGACTTCGCCCAATCGCAGCGCGTGTTTGCCAGCAAAGCGTCGGATTATAGACTGAAGTTTGGGTTCCGCCAATAACTCATGCAGCCGTCGCCATCGCGCGGGCGCACGCCGCCGCACTGGCCCACGCCCACTGGAAGTTGTAGCCGCCCAGCCAGCCCGTCACGTCCACCACCTCGCCAATGAAATGCAGGCCGGGCACGCGCTTGCTTTCCAGTGAGTTGGAGTTGAGTTCTTTGGTGTCCACGCCGCCGGCGGTGGCCTCGGCCTTGCGGTAGCCCTCGCTGCCTTGTGGGCGCAGCGTCCAGCGTTGCAGGCGCTCGGCCAGTTGCTGCAGGTCGCGGTCGCGCTGTTCGGCCATGGGCTTGGCAGCCAGCTCGGGTTGCTCGGCCAGCCATTGCTCCGACAAGCGGCGCGGAATCCGCTCGGCCAGTGCATTGCCCAGGTGGCGTTTGACACCACTCTTGGCGCCCAACAGTTCTGCCGCCAGGTCTTGGCCGGGCGCCAAGTTGATGCGCAGGTCGGTGCCGGGTGTCCAGTAGCTGGATATTTGCAAAATCGCCGGGCCGCTCAAGCCCCGGTGGGTGAACAGCAGGTCTTCCAAAAAATGGCCGCGGGCTTTGCCGCTGCCGGTTTCCACCTCCACCTCCAGCGCCAGGCCCGAGAGCGCGGCAAACGGCGCCCAGCTCACCGGGTCAAAGGTCAGTGGCACCAACGCAGCGCGGGTGTCGATGAGGGCGTGGCCGAACTGGCGCGCCAGCCGAAAGCCGAAGTCGGTGGCACCGATCTTGGGAATCGACAAGCCTCCGGTGGCCACCACCAGGCGTTTCGCCTGCACGGTGCCGCGCGCGGTGTCGAGTTCGAAGCCGGTGGCGTCGTTGTGGCGCACCTCGTTCACTGAGCAAGGCTGCCAGCGGGTCACACCCCCCACGTCGCATTCGGCCAACAGCATCGCAATGATCTGCTCGGCCGACTGGTCGCAAAACAGCTGGCCCTTGTGCTTTTCGTGGAAGGCGATGCCGTGGCGCTGCACCAGCGCGATGAAGTCTTGCGGCGTGTAGCGCGCCAGCGCCGAGCGGCAGAAGTGCGGGTTGGCCGAGAGAAATTGCGCGGGCGTGGCCTCGCGGTTGGTGAAGTTGCAGCGGCCTCCACCCGAGATGCGGATTTTTTCGGCCACGTTCTCGGCGTGGTCGATGAGCAGCACCTTGTGGCCGAGTTGGCCGGCGATGCCCGCGCAGTGCAGGCCGGCCGCGCCGGCCCCGATGATGATCACGTCCCAGGTTTGCATGGGGCGGGATCATAGGGGCGTGCGCCCCGCTGTGGCTCAGCGGCTCAGGCCGAGTGCTGGTGGTCTTGCAGTGCGGTCACCGCTTCAAGCGCACGCAAGACGCAATTCACCTGCGCGGTGATCGACGGCGGCGCCGGCTTTTCGCCGCTCAGCACCGATTGGATGTAGATCGCCGTGGTGGCGGCATCGCAGGTGCGCGGCAGCACAGGCAGCTCGCTCAGCACGCCGTCTTGTGCCGCCATGCCCAGCTCAGGCCGCAGTTGCCCGGCCACAAACACATCGTGGCGCGGGATGCGGCGCGGGTCGGCCACGGGCTCGCCCTCGGTGCCGCGCATCAGCAGCGCGTGGGCGCCGGTCTGTTGCAAAAAACCCGCCAAGGTGGTGGCGTATTCGGGGTGGGTGTAGTTCACCACGCGCATGGCGCTGCCGGGCGGGCAGGGGTCGAGCAGCTTGGCCACGGTGTGGCCGGAGTTGCGCAGACCGAGCACACGCCGTACGTCAAGCAAGCGCGCCAGCGGCGGGCACAGCGCCTCGGTGGTGATGAACACGGGCTCGCGCCTCGCCCAGGCGCGCTCGATCTCGCGCGGCTCGCTGATGGCGGGCAGGCCCAGGTCGTGAAAAATCTCGGCCGTGGTGACGCGGCCCGCATCGTGCGCCGGGCCGTGCACCAGCACCGGCACGCCTTCGGCAGCCAGCAGCAGCGCCAGCAGCGGCGTGAGGTTGGGCAGCTTGCGCGCGCCGTTGTACGACGGCAGCACCACCGCTGTGCCGGGGGGCACCAGTGGCACGCAGTGCGCGTGCACGGCGGCCAAGAAGCCGTCCAATTCGTCCAGTGTTTCGCCCTTGATGCGCATCGCGATGGCGAAGGCGCCGAGCTCCAGATCGCTCAGTTGTCCGTCGAGCACGGCGCTCAGCAGATCGAAGGCCTGGCTGCGGTCGAGTGAACGCGCGCCTTCTTTGCCGCGTCCGATTTCTTTGATGTAGTTGGCGATGCCCATGCAGTGTCTCCCTGTCCCTGTCGGAGGCAATTTTCGGGCCTGAACCGCAGGGCCCGCGATCATGCCGTGACCGGAGGCTGCCGCAGCAGGCGCTTCAACTCAGGGATGCAGGAACCGCAATTGGTTCCGCATTTCAGGCGCTCTTGCAACTGCCCCAGCTGTTGCTCGGGCGTGCCAGTGCAGCTCGCACGTGCGGCCAAGATGTCGGGTTCGGCGACATTGAAACAGGTGCACACCTGCCGCCCGCGTGCCACCACGGCCACGGGCGCTTTGGCCCCGGGTTGCAGCAGCAAGCGGCCATAGGCTTGCGCGGGCAACTCGTCTTGCAGCAGCGGCTTCACCCAGGCCTCGGCGCTGATGTCGCCCGCCAGCACAAAGGCCTCCAGGCGCTGTGCCTCACCGCTGCCGGCCAGGCGCATGCTGCGGTGCTGGCCCCGCTTGGCATCGCCGTAGCGCAGCACGCCGTGTTGGGCCAGGCCCAGCACCATTTCGATCTGCTGCAGCACCTCGGCCGGCACCGGCGCTTCGGCGGCCGCGCGCAGCAACACACCACTGCGCTCGCGGCCAAAGGGCACGCAGCTCGCGAATGCAAATTCACCCATCAGCGCCTGCAGTTGTTGTTGGGCGAGCAGTGCTTGTTCAGCGGGCAACCAGGCCACGCCCAGCAGGCGCCAGGGCAGCTCGGCCTTGAGCACCTTGATGGCGCAGTGCTTGAGCTCGGGCTGTTTGGCCGTGGGGCAATAGGCCGAGGTGGTGAGCGCCTTCACACCACGCAGCAGCTCGCCGCTGGCGCTGCGGCCCGAGAGCACTTCGGGCCCCCAATGCATGGCCATGAAGGCCTGCGTGGGCTGCACGCTGGCGCTGCCGCGCGCCGGTGCCACGATGCTGCCGCGGCGCGAGGTGAGGTGCACCAAATCGCCATCGAGCAGCTTGTGGCGCGCCATGTCTTGCGGGTTCAGCTCCACCGCGGGTTCGGGCGTGTGGCCAAACAGCCGGCCCAGCGTGCCGGTGCGGCTCATGCCATGCCACTGGTCGCGCAGGCGGCCGGTGGTGAGCGACACCGGGTAGCGCGCATCGCGCGGCTCGGCCAGCGGCGTGTAGGCGGTGTCCACAAAGCGGGCGCGGCCGTCGGCCGTGGGGAACACGCCGTCTTCGTACAAACGCGCTTGGCCGCTGGACGCCCCTTCAGGGTAGGGCCATTGCGCCGGGCCTTGCTCGCTCAAGGTGGCGTAGCTCAGGCCGGTGATGTCGAGGTCGCGGCCGCGGGTGCTTTCGCGGTGCTCCAGCCACACCGATTCGGGTGTGTTGTAGGCAAACAAGCTGGGTTTGCCAGGGCGCAGCCGGGCTTCCAGGCGCTGCGCAAAGTCGGTGGCAATGTGCCAGTCGTGCCTCGTGTGGCCGGGTGCGGCCACGGCCGGGTTGACGCGGCTGATGCGGCGCTCGGAGTTGGTGACCGTGCCGTCTTTTTCGCCCCAGGTGGTGGCGGGCAGCAGCAGGTCGGCGTAGGCCGCGGTGGCGGTGGTGGCAAAGGCTTCTTGCAGCACCACGAATTCGGCGCGCTGCAATGCGCGGTGCACGGTGTGGAGGTCGGGCATGGATTGCGCCGGGTTGGTGCAGGCGATCCACAGCGCCTTGATCTCACCATCGGCCGCGGCCTGAAACATCTCGACCGCCGACTTGCCGGGCTGCGCGGGCACGTCGTCCACGCCCCAGAGTGCCGCCACCTCGGCGCGGTGCGCGGCGTTGCCCAGGTCGCGGTGCGCGCTCAGCAGGTTCGACAACCCACCCACCTCGCGCCCGCCCATGGCGTTGGGCTGGCCGGTGAGCGAGAGCGGGCCGGCGCCGGGTTTGCCGATTTGCCCGGTGGCCAGGTGCAGGTTGATGAGCGCGGCGTTTTTGGCCGTGCCGCTGCTGCTTTGGTTCAGCCCTTGGCAATACAGCGAGAGCGTGGGCCGACGTGGCGCGCCAGCCGCGCCTGCAGCGCCTGCAGTGCCATCCAGCCCCGCAAACCAGCGCGCGGCTTGCACCAAGTCGTCTTCGCGGATGCCGCAGAGCTTGGCGGTGTCTTTGGGGTTGAAGGTGCGCACCCGGTCGCGCAGCGCCTCGAAGCCCGTGGTGTGGGCGGCGATGTAGGCGGGGTCGGTCAGGCCCTCCCACAGCATCAGGTGCAGCATGCCGTTGTAGAGCGCCACGTCGGTGCCGGGCAGCAGCGGCAGGTGCAGGTCGGCCACCTCGGCGGTGTCGGTGCGGCGCGGGTCGGCCACGATGATGCGCATGCCGGGGTTGGCGCGGCGCGCGTCTTCAATGCGGCGGAACAAGATCGGGTGCGCCCAGGCGGTGTTGGAGCCGCTGATGAACAGCGTGTGCGCCAGGCCCAGGTCGTCATAACAAGCCGGTGGCGCATCGGCGCCCAGCGTGGCTTTGTAGCCGGCCACGGCGCTGCTCATGCACAGGCGCGAGTTGGTGTCGACGTTGTTGCTGCCGATCAGCCCTTTGACGAGCTTGTTGAAGACGTAATAGTCCTCGGTCAGCAATTGGCCCGAGAGGTAGAAGCCCACCGCGTTGGGGCCGTCGCGCTCGATGACTTCGGCGAAGCGGCGGGTGGCGGCGTCGAGCGCAGTGTCCCAGCCGATCGGCCGGGTGGCTCCGCCGCGGGTGTCGCGGCACAGCGGCTGCAGCAGCCGCGCTTGCAGCGTCACCGGCTGCGCGGCGGTGAGGTGCAGGGTCGAGCCCTTGGTGCACAAGCGGCCGAAGTTGGCGGGGTGATCGGGGTCACCTTTGACGCCCACGATCTGCTCCCCCTCGGACTGGATGATCACGCCGCAGCCCACGCCGCAGTAAGGGCAGGTCGATTTGGTGTCGCGCATGGTGGGCCGGGTTCGTGAACGTGAGGAGGGCGAGGTGATCGGACGATGTGACCGGGCGAGCTTCAGTCTGCGCGGTGGCAGGGGCCCGCGGTGGGCAAGGGCAGCTCGGTGCCCAGGGTGGCGAGCTCGTCGGCATCGAGTTGCACCTCGCCGTCGATCACTTGCACCGCAAACGTCGGCGTGCAGCCCTCGTCGGGGGCGGCGGCCACGCCATCGCCCAGGCCGATGGTCCAGTTGTGCAGCGGGCAGGCCACGCGCTCGCCAAACACCACGCCCTGGCTCAGCGGGCCGCCCTTGTGCGGGCAGCGGTCGAGCAGCGCAAAGACGCGGTCATTGCCGGTGCGAAAGATGGCAACAGCCGCCCCTTGTGGCCGGGCCACACGGCGCGAGCCCAGCGGTGGGATGTCGTCGAGGCGGCAGACGGGGATCCAGGCGGTCGTCATGGTGAGGGCGCTTCCAAAAAGGGGCAAAAAAAAGAGGGCGAAAAAAGAGGCCAGCAGGGGATCAGGCAGCGGGTCAAGCGCCAAGGCGAGCGTACAGGCCGGTGATGCGCTCCATCACCTGCAGGATGTTTTCGCTGCTCACAAACACGTGGCTGGCACCGGTGTCGGGGCTGGCATCACCGCGCGCCAGCACATGGTCGAAAAAAAACCACTGCTGCTGCACCAAGGCCAGCTCTTGCTGGATGGCCGCGGTGGTTTGTGGCGCCTGGCTCAGCACGCTGTGGGCGGCCACAAAATCGCGGCGCGCGCTCAGAATTTGCGCCTGAGTCTCGGCCACCGGTGCGCCCCAGCTCAGCGCCAGGTGGCACTTGGCCAAGCGCTGCGACAGCATGCGTTGGCGGCCGGCCAGGTTCACCAGCCGGGCCACCGGTTGCTCGGCAAAGCGCTCCAATTGCTGGGTGCTTTGGTGGGCCAAGATCAGCACCCGGTCGCCCTGGGTGCGCACGGCCTCGCTGCGCGCTGCGCCCGGTGCGACTTGAAGCATGGCTTGGTAGTTCGCCCAAAGCGGCGCCATCTGGCCGCAGCTTTGTTTGAACTCGGGCGTGGGCGCATACGCCGTGAGCGCCTGCAGCTGGCGCTCAAACAGCGCCATCGACTCGGCCAAGGCCTTTTGCGCCCGCGCCACATCCACCCCCAGACCGATGGCCAACCAGGCCTTGCCCATGCGTTGCGACAGCATGCGCTGCCGCCCCGATTGGTTGATGGCCTCGTTCACATCGGCGATCGGTGCGCTGTTGTCAGCGCGTGCGAACGGGTGGGCACCACCCGCCGCAGCGGTGGCGGCGAGCAGCATCAGGTGGCGTCGGTGCAGGCTCATGGCGGTGGGGTGCGACAGCCCGCTCAAACGGGCTGGAACTGGCGCGTGTCGACGTGTGCCTTGTCGAAGTCGAACCAGGGGTCGGGCTCGCCATCGAGTGCAAATTGCAGCTCGGCCCACAGGCCTTGGCGGCCTTCAGCGTCGTCCAGAATCTTCTTCTTGACGTAGTCCAGGCCCACGCGGTTCACCCAGTGCACGGTGCGCTCCAGGTACCAACCCTCTTTGCGATACAGCTGGCAAAACGCGCCGGTGTACTCCAGCACTTCCGCCGCGGTTTTGAGCTTGGTGAAGAAGTGCGCCACCTCGGTCTTGATGCCGCCGTTGCCGGCCACGTACATCTCCCAGCCGCTGTCCACGCCGATGATGCCGACGTCCTTGATGCCTGCCTCAGCGCAGTTGCGCGGGCAGCCGCTCACCGCAAACTTCACCTTGTGCGGCGCGTACATGCGCCACATCGCGCGCTCCAGGTCTTTGCCCATTTGCGTGGAGTCTTGCGTGCCCATGCGGCACCACTCGCTGCCCACGCAGGTCTTCACCGTGCGCAGTGCCTTGGCGTAGGCGTGGCCGCTCGGCATGCCGATGTCCCGCCACACGTTGACCAGGTCTTCCTTCTTCACGCCCAGCAGGTCGATGCGCTGGCCGCCGGTCACCTTGATGGTGGGGATGTTGTATTTTTCGGCCGCGTCGGCAATGCGGCGCAGCTCGCTCACCGTGGTCTCGCCGCCCCACATGCGCGGCACCACGCTGTAAGTGCCGTCCTTCTGGATGTTGGCGTGGCTGCGCTCGTTGATGAATCGGCTTTGCGGGTCGTCTTGCGCCTCTTTGGGCCAGCTGCTGATGAGGTAGTAGTTGACGGCGGCGCGGCAGCTGGGGCAGCCGTCCGGGGTCTTCCAGCCCAGGGTTTTGTAGACGCTTTCGATGCTGATCAGGTGTTGGCTGAAGATGGCGTCGCGCACGGCCTGGTGGCCGAGATCGGTGCAGCCGCACATGGCCTTCATCTTGGGTGTGGCCGAGTAGTCGCCACCTGCCGTGAACATGATCAGCTGCTCCACCAAACCGGTGCACGAGCCGCACGAGGCGCTGGCTTTGGTGTGCTTGCGCACTTCTTCGAGCGTGAACAGGCCTTTGTCTTTGATGGCCTTGCAGATGGTGCCTTTGTTGACGCCGTTGCAGCCGCAGACCTCGTCGCTGTCGGCCATGGCCGCGGCCTTGCTGTGGCCCTCGTGGCCCACGTCGCCGATGTTGCTCTCGCCAAACATCAGCTTGTCGCGGATGTCGTGGATCTTGCGGCCCTCGCGCAGCAGCTTGAAGTACCAGCTGCCGTCCACCGTGTCGCCGTACATGCAGGCCCCGATGAGCTTGTCGTCCTTGATGATCAGCTTTTTGTAGACGCCGCCATAGGGGTCGCTCATCACGATTTCTTCGCAGCCTTCTCCGCCGGTGAAGTTGCCGGCCGAGAACAGATCGATGCCGGTGACCTTGAGCTTGGTGGAGGTGAGCGAACCGGTGTAGCGGCCGATGCCGAACTCGGCCAGGTGCGTGGCGCACACCTTGCCCTGCTCAAACAACGGCGCCACCAAACCATAGGCGATGCCGCGGTGCGACGCGCACTCGCCCACCGACCAGATGCGCGCGTCGGTGATGGTTTGCATCGTGTCGCTCACCACGATGCCGCGGTTGCAGTGCAGGCCCATTTTTTCGGCCAGCGCGGTGTTGGGGCGGATGCCGGCGGCCATCACCACCAGATCAGCAGGGATCTCGGTGCCGTCTTTGAACTGCACCGCGCGCACGCGGCCCTCGTCGTTGCCCATCAGGGCCGCGGTTTGCGCGCCCAGCGCAAAGCTCAAGCCGCGCTCGGCCAGCGATTTTTCAAGCAGCTTGCCGGCCACGCGGTCGAGCTGGCGCTCCATCAGCCAATCGCCAATGTGCACCACCGTCACGCTCATGCCGCGCAGCATCAGGCCGTTGGCCGCTTCCAGGCCCAGCAGGCCGCCGCCCACCACCACCGCATGCTTGTGCGTCTTGGCGGTCTCGATCATGAAATGGGTGTCGGCGATGTCGCGGTAAGCGATCACGCCGTGCAACTCTTTGCCCGGCAGCGGTGGGATGAAGGGCGTGGAGCCGGTGGCGATCAACAGCCGGTCGTACTCGGCCACCACCACGCCGCCTCGGCCGTCATCGGCCGTCACCACACGCTTCACGCGGTCGACGTTCGTCACCGTTTGGCCCAGGTGCAAGGTGATGTGGTTGTCGGCGTACCAGCTCAGCGGGTTGAGGATGATCTCGTCGATGGTTTGCTCACCGGCCAGCACCGGGCTCAGCAAGATGCGGTTGTAGTTGGGGTGCGGTTCGGCGCCAAACACCGTGATGTCGTAGAGGTCGGGCGCGATCTTCAGCAGCTCTTCGAGCGTGCGCACACCGGCCATGCCGTTGCCGATCATCACGAGCTTCATCTTCTTCATGGCGGTGTGTCCTTCAGTGTCTGACGCAAGGGGTTAGCAAAGAGAGTGCCCATCGGCGGCTTGAACGCACGCAGTGGCCGGCATGTCAGCCAGCGCGACGCACGCCTGTGGGGCGCTGCGCGGCGGGGCTGCCGGCAGCGGTCTGCACGCGAGCGCGGCCGCCTTTTTCTGCCCAGGTGCGGGTCCAGCGGATTTGCATCATGCGCATCACGCCCAGCATCACCAGCGCCAGCACCGAGAACAGCACAAACCCCCAGAGGTAGCTGCCCAGGTACTGCTTGGACAGGCCCATCGCGTTGGGCACCAAGCCGCCGCCGAGCGCACCGATTTCACCAATCATCGAACCCGCCACCGCGGTGGCCGCAGGCCAGCGCAGCGGCACCAACTGGAACAGCGCGCCGTTGCCCGCGCCCAGCGCCGCAAAGCAAGCGATCAGCAGCAACGTGGTCAGCACCAGCGAGCCCGAGGCCAGGCCCACCAGCGTCAGCCCCACGGCCACCACCGCCAACACCCAGGTCAGCGTGTTGACACCACCCCAGCGGTCCGAGATCCAGCCGCCCACCACCCGCACCGCCGCACCCATGAAGGCCGCGAGCATCGTGAGTTGACCGGCCTGCACCTTGCTCACGCCGAATTGGTCGTAGTAGTAGGTGGGCAAGAAGGTGATGAGGCCGATGAAGCCGCCAAAGGTGACGCCGTAGATCAGGCTGAACACCCAGCCGTCTTTCTCGAACAGGCAGGCGATGTGATCGCGGAAGCTGGCGTGGCTGTCCACGTCGGGGGGCTCTTTGGCAAACACCACCATCACGATCATTGGCAGCAAGATGGCCGCCGCGGCAAAGGCGTACACCGTTTGCCAGCCATAGGCCTGTGCCAGCGGTGGGGCAATCAGCACCGACACCGCCGTGCCCACATTGCCCGCGCCCACCAGGCCCATGGCCAGGCCTTTGTGCTGGGGCGGAAACCAGCCCGAACCCAGGCTCAGTGCCACACCAAAGCTGGCGCCGGCAATGCCCAGCAGCACGCCCAT
>JBEAOO010000329.1:0-3209 GCA_041164825.1 Pseudomonadota bacterium
ATGGTGATTCGCGGCTGGGACGAAGGCGTGCAGGGCATGAAGGTCGGCGGCGCACGCACGCTGATCATCTCGCCCGAACTCGGCTACGGCCCGCGCGGCGCGGGTGGCGTGATCCCGCCCAACGCGACGCTGATCTTTGAGGTGGAGCTGCTGGAGATCGTCAAATCGGACCTGGGCATTGAAGACGTGGTGGTGGGCGACGGCGAAGAAGCCCAAGCCGGCGACGACGTGACCGTGCACTACACCGGCTGGCTCTACAACGACGGCGTCAAAGGCGCCAAGTTCGACAGCAGCAAAGACCGCAACGATCCGTTCCAGTTCAGCCTCGGCGCTGGCATGGTGATCCGCGGCTGGGACCAAGGCGTCCAGGGCATGAAGGTCGGCGGCCAACGCACGCTGATCATTCCCCCGGCCCTGGGCTATGGCGCGCGCGGCGCAGGCGGCGTGATCCCGCCCAACGCCACGCTGATTTTTGACGTGGAATTGCTGGCGGTTTGAAGGCATGCATCGGCTCGCGGCTTTTGGGCGCGTCGGGCCGGCGCGCTGATGCGCCTGCGAACTCGGGCGGGCAACGCGCATCCCAGGATCCCGCCCGCATTCGGCGTGGTGAGCGAGCCCACAGCGTGGGGTGAACGGCCACAGACGAGCACGCCGGCGTTTCGCTGGCGTGGTGGTTGTTGAGGCGCGCCTCGCGCCGCAAAATGGGCGCGCGACGAAGTATCGACAACCCAAGCCCCGGAAACGCCATGCCCGACAACATCCCCCGCGTCACCGCCACCCCCGCTGCGCTGCAGGTCATTGAGCGACTCAAAGCCCGCCACGGTGCGGTCTTTTTCTACCAATCGCATGGCTGCTGCGATGGCAGCACGCCGATGTGTTTTGCACCCGGCGAGATGGGGCTGAGCAGCACCGACTTGCAGTTCGGCGAGGTCGGCGGCGTGCCGTTTTATGCCGGTCGCACGCAGATCGACTACATGCAGGGCACGCAAGTGATGCTCGACATTGGCCAAGGCAGCCTGGGCACCTTCTCGCTCGAAGACGCCGATGGCCTGCACTTCAAAGCCAGCACACGCCTGTGGAGCGACGACGAAGCCGCTTGGCTGGCGGCCCACCCGCTGCCCGGGCTCTGATCGCCGCACCGGGCGGGCGGGTCGAGGTCGAGCGGCCGTTGGCGCCACGCTGCCAAGCCCCCGCACCGGCTCGGCACCGGCCCTCACTGGTAACCTGCGCATCTTGACCGACACCCCCGCCGATGGACGGCGCAGCGCACTCACCATGTTCACCGGCATTGTTCAAGGCGTGGCCACCGTCGCCCGCATCACCGACCGCCCCGGCCTGCGCAGCTTCACGCTGCAGTTTCCGGCGGGTTTTGCGCAAGGTTTGGAGATTGGCGCCAGCGTGGCCAGCGACGGCGTGTGCCTCACCGTCACCACGCTGCACGACAGCTCAGATGCCGCCGACTTCGACGTGATGCAGCAGAGCCTGAACCTCACCACGCTCGGCGCGCTCAGAGTGGGCGACCGCATCAACGTCGAACGCGCCGCCAAAGACGGCGCCGAGATCGGCGGCCACCCGCTGTCGGGCCATGTGGACTTCACCGCCACCGTCGCCAGCATCCGCCAACCCGAAAACAACCACGTCATCCGCATCGCCGTGCCGGCGCCGTGGATGCGCTACGTGTTTGCCAAAGGCTACATCGCCATCAACGGCGCCAGCCTCACCGTGGCCGAGGCCAACAAGATTGAGGGCTGGTTCGAGGTCTGGTTGATTCCCGAGACGCTGCGCATGACCACCTTTGGCGACAAGCAGCCCGGCGCCGCACTCAACATCGAGATCGAGCGCGCCACGCAGGTGTTTGTCGACACCGTGCGCGACGCCCTCGACGAGCGCCTGGGCCCGCTGCTGCCGGCGCTGGAAGCCCTGCTGCGCCAGCAAGGCCAAAGCCTCGACGCCCTGGCGCAACCGCCCGCCGTCCTGCCCCGAGGCTGAGCGGCCCGGTGATCGGCAGCGCAAGCCAACACCGGTCGCACCATGCTCAACAAGGGCGATGACCGCTGCCCCCCCCTGACCGCCCAACGCTGCAGCGCAGCCAACGCGACGAAGGCTGGAAGAGCCCTTCAAAACCAAGACCTGAACCCCGCTTGTTCGAGATGCCCACCTCTCATCATGGATAAATTCTTGCTGCAGCAGCAGGTGCTGGAACGGCTCGCCGAAGACCTGCTGCAAGCCGAACAGGCCGTGCGGGCGGCCCATGAAACGGCGACTCACGAAGAAAACATCGCCGAAAACAAATACGACACCTTGGGACTCGAAGCCGCCTACCTGGCCACCGGCCAAGCTCGTCGCGCCGAAGCCATCCGCCAGGCCATCGCCCATTGGCGCCAATTCCGCCCGCGCCCCTACGACGCCAGCAAAGGCATCCAGCTCGGCGCGCTGGTTTGCCTGGTCGATGCCGACGACCAGCAGCAACATCTCTTTCTCGGCCCGGAGGGGGGCAGCATGAAGTTGCTCAGCGGCGCTCAGCTCGTCCAGGTCATCAGCAGCGAAGCCCCTTTGGGCCGGGCCATGCTGGGCAAATGCGAGGGTGATGAGGTGTCGATACAGGTCGCTCCCATCCGCCATCGGTTTGAGGTGCAGCGGGTTCGTTGAGCCGCCAGCAAGTTCACGCCGCAATGGCCTTCAGGCGGTCTTGAACGCGCCGACGGCACCCACCAGTTCGCCCGCCTGCTGACGCAAGCCCTCGGCGGCGGCGCTGGTCTGCTCCACCAGCGCGGCGTTTTGCTGTGTGCCTTGGTCCATGCGCGTCACAGCGCCGGCCACCTGCTGCACGCCGTCGCTTTGCTCAGCGCTGGCGCGGCTGATCTCGCCGATGATCTGGTTCACGCGGTCGATGGCGGCCACCACCTCGCCCATGGTGTGGCCGGCCTGGTCGACCAAGGCCGTGCCCTGGTCCACGCGCTCGACGCTGGTGGCGATGAGGGTCTTGATCTCGCGGGCGGCCTCGGCAGAGCGCTGCGCCAGTGAGCGCACTTCGGATGCCACGACGGCAAAGCCTCGCCCTTGTTCGCCCGCTCGGGCGGCCTCTACCGCTGCATTCAGGGCCAAGATGTTGGTCTGGAACGCGATGCCGTCGATCACACCAATGATGTCGGCAATGCGCTGCGACGACTCCTGGATGCCGCGCATGGTGTGCACCACCTGGCCCACCA
>JBEAOO010000330.1:0-32380 GCA_041164825.1 Pseudomonadota bacterium
TCTGCCGGCACAAACTGACAAGATCACCTCGGTCATGACCTGAGGCTCAAGTCGGGGCTTCTCACGGGCTAAGGCCGCGCGTTGTAACAAGTCCGCCCTGAGCTCTTCTGACAGTCTGCCGAGCTCGTCGACGAGTGGCGCATCCAGCAGAGGTGACATCAAACAGCCTTGCCGGTCTCTTGACACAGTCCCGCTGGTGCTTCAGTAGCAGCGGTCTCTAACACGCTCGTCTCGCTGTCGCCATGTCCGGAGCCGATATCGCTACTACCGGAGCTAGCGCCGTTACTGCCGGAGCTCCTGCCGCTACTACCGGAGCTGAAGCCCGTCGGGAACACCTGCTCCGGGGTAACGGGGGCGGCGCCGGGCAGGTGATAGACCTTGCCACGCGATTGCCCCTGAGACAGCAGCATCCCTTCCCGCTCCAGTCGCGCCAGCGCCAAGCTGATGTCGTGAGAACGCTCGGCGCAGATTTCCGTCATCCGGTCGAGGGCGTCGACATGATCAAAAGCCATGCCAAAACGCGCGCGCAACGTGTCCAAAACCGGGGCTGGCAATAAATCCCTGTGCAACTCCTGCAGGGAGTGAATGATCTTCCGACGAACGAAAGCATTCATTCACTTGATGCCATCTCGCTTTGCCACTGCAGCAGCGATCAGGGGCGCCATCTCGCGCAGACCTTCGAAATTGAGTTTCCCTTCATCGTGCATCCTCAACCAGGCGCGACGTTGTCGCAAAATTCGCTCGTCATCGCACAAGTGCAAATCCCCCAAGGTCTGATCAACCAGCGCATGGAACTTTGCCGGGATGTTTTGCTTGACCGCGACGAGTTGCAAGGACGGCAACAGCACCTCAAACCACCCGGACTTGACCTGGAAAGCATCCAACACCTTCGGGCGCTTGCTCTTGCTGCTGTTGATCCAACCGGAGGCGTAACGGAAGTTTTTCCATTCGTAGGCCAACGACTCGTTGACATCGACTGGCTTGAAGTGATCCACCGTGCCGTTTGGCTCATACATCGCGCCATAAGCACACAGGCTGGCAAAGGCGTCTGCCAAAGCAGGCCTGAAAGGACTCCAGAAATCCCTGGGCCGCTTGGCTTGGCGCGCGCCCCTGAGATTTTTGATCAACCAGGCTTGGCCCTTCTTCCTGCAGCGCTCGTCAAACTCAGCTGGTTCCGGTCTGAGCACTCTGCGCGAAACCGGCATCATGACGAGCGCCCCTTGGCCTTGCGGTGGCTCACCACCCAGCGTGGCCAAAAGTCATCATGGCCGGGCAAGCTCTTCAACAGCGCTTTGTGAATGCGATCCTGGGTATTGAGGTGAGGCGGCAGGGCCGTGGTCTCGTCACGCATCCAGGCCTCGGCTGCTTCAATGGCGTCCTCCGCCTCCACGGAGCGTGCCTGCTGCAGGCCAAAGGCGGATGACACCAGCCAGTTCACGACGTCACCCTGCTTGGCCCATGTTTCGGGCGTGATCGCTGCCTCTGCGCCCTGCAGCTGGATATTGAAAATGGCGTCTTGCTCAGCGTCGAACTCAGGCTCGACCGATGCCAGCACCAAAGGCGAGTGTGTGGCCACGATCAATTGCACGGGCACCTTCTGCCCGGTCAAGGCCTGCATGACGCGCAACAAGGCAGGCACGATGCGCCGTTGCCATTGAGGGTGCAAGTGGCATTCAATCTCATCAATGAGAAAAACGACTTCCTTGGCCTTTTTCTGGCGCGTGCGCTCACAGGCCCGTTCATGCTCGCGCCACGTCCACACCAGCAGATAGGCCAACGCTGCAATGCGCCTCATGCCTGCCGATGCGTGGACCAAGGCCACATCCTGCCCGTAAGGCATGCGCAACGAGGGCTGATCGGTGACATCCTCGCCCAGCCTGACCGGGTCACCGGGGGTGAGTTTTTCAACGCCCGATGGCGACAGCGCATCCAGCACTGTGATCAGGTCTGCGAAAGCAGGATCCTGCCCTCTCTGCCACAGCACCCAGTCGTGCACAAGACCTTTGCAATACCAAGCGCCATCAGGGCCTTTTAGCCCATCCCACACCTGTGAAGGCGTGAAATTGAACGCACGCGGCTTGGTAGCGGGCGGGTGCTCTTTGTCCTTCCAGTAGTTGCGCGCAGGATCCCAGGCAGAAAAGCTGCCATCCACACCGGCGTAAATGACCACGCCCGGAATGGGCGGGCGCCCCTGTTTGAGGGGCCAGACACCCTCACGGTGGCTGAAGGCCACCGACTCATCATGGGCACCAGGCGTGGATTTGGAATACCGAAACGCAATGCTGGCGGTTTTGGCCGCTTTCTGCGGGACGGCAGGGATACCCCTGGCCCACGTGCGCGTCAACGCCCACCATGCCGTGTCCAGCAAAAAGCTTTTGCCCAAGCCGTTGTCACCGGTGAGGAAGTTCATGCGCGACGCGAAGCCCACCGGCCCCAGCTGTTTCGCTGGGCCAACGCCTTTCAGGGTCAGGGATTGCAGCATGTCAGGCTTTCAGGAGGAGGGAATCAGTGACGCTCATCGCGGCGAACATTTCTGTGCGCCGGCATTGTGCGGTAACCATGCGGACACCCGCCGACGTGGTCTGGCCCGTCGTCATGTTGGGGTACCTGCCAGTTGGGCTTGTGCGCCGGGCAGGCGGAGTTGGCCGGAGATGAGGCGGGGGAGCAGGGTGTCTCGAAGGTCAGCGAGACTTTGAGCGTGCCTCTCGGTGCTCTTTACGCGCTCATGCAAAGGCCTAGCGATCGACTCAAAGGCGTCCACGCACGCCCTTTGGGGAACGATGTAAGGCAATCCATGAATATGGTTTCGATTGAGCGTGGGCACGGCTGAGCCGGCATTGAAAGACTTGAAGTCCAACAGTCGAAGCAGTTCGTATGCATAGCAAGCGGTTGCCGCACGGAACTCCTTGATCCACAGCGTCGTGTTGAGAGGCCAGTAGTCGTCGAAGGTCAAGAAGACACGGCCGAGAACACCAGAGCGACCCGTGACCACCCCGGGCCCCTTCACCATGGCACTGTGGTGGGTGCCACTCGGACCGCTTGCGGCAATGATGTGGTGAGTACCCGTGACTCTGTCCTGCGCCGGAAGATCGAACCCCCGCTGGAGCACAAGCAGGTCTTCCAGTTTGCCGACTCGCCACCCTCGCGGCACCAACCCCACTGCTGTCTCTTCCAACGCATCAGGGAACAGCGCGGCCGTGGCCTCGTCCATGCCTTCGGGGGCGCGGCCTGCCATCTTGGCGCGCACGGGGTCGAAATCGACGAACCACGACTTGAACAGCGCCTGGGCGATGGCTTCGAGGGTGGCGTTGGTTTCGCGCAGGAGGGTGATGCGGTCGTCAAGTTGCTTAAGCACATCAACCATGAAGCGCTGAACCTGGATGGGCGGAAGCGGCACCTCCAGTGCGGCGATGGCTCTACCAGTCAGGTGTTTGATCGTCGTGCCGGTGAAATAGGGCTCCAGCAATCCGGCTTTGGCAGCCAGCTTGAACCAGTAGAAGAGGTAATAGTTGTCCAGCGATCCCTTGGACCTGATGCGGTGCAATGCCTTCTGCACCTTCATGCCAGCCGGGCCAGTCCAAATTGCGCATCGTCCAGGCTCTCCGCCTTCACAAACAACCAAGTCTCCTGGCAGCAAGCTGTAGCGCTCTTCTTCGTGAGGCTCGAACTTCATCTCTGCCAGATCGGTGAGATCAAACTGGCCCCACCGAACATTGCTGTTTCCGAGGTACGGCTGTGGTGTGCCCTTGTTTTTATTGGCGTCAAGCATCTTGCCGAGGCAGGCTTCGACATGATCGCCCAACCGCACCGTCGGCCACTCAGAACTCATACCCCAGCCCCCCCAGCTCCTGCCGAATCAGCGCATCCAGCTCGGCGCCCTGGGCCATCTGCTCACCCAGCTTCTGTGTGAGCTTTTGCATCTTGTCGGCAAAGGCCTCGTCGTCGTCTTCCACTTCCTCGACACCCACATAGCGGCCCGGGGTCAGCACATGGCCGTGCTGCGCAATCTCGGCCAGTGGCACGCTGCGGCAAAAGCCCGGCACGTCTTCGTAGGTGGTGATGCCAGCGCCAGCTTCCACCTCGCCGCGCCAGGCGGCCACGGTCTCGGCAATGCGCGCAATGGCCGCGTCGTCCAGCTCGGCCTGCACGCGTGAAATCATCTTGGCGCACTTGCGGGCATCGATGAACAGCACCTCACCCTGGCGCCGCTTCTGCCGGGCCAGGAACCACAGGCAGGCCGGAATCTGCGTGTTGAAGAACAACTGCCCCGGCAGGGCCACCATCACCTCCACCACGTCGGCGTCCACCATCGCGGCGCGAATCACGCCTTCGTTGCTCTGGCTGCTGCTCATGCTGCCATTGGCCAGCACGATGCCGGCGCGGCCCGTGGGCTTGAGGTGGTGCAGCATGTGCTGCAGCCAGGCGTAGTTGGCGTTGCCTTGCGGTGGGTCGCCGTAGTGCCAGCGGGCGTCGCCTTCCAGGCTGCCGTGCCACCAGTCGCTGATGTTGAAGGGCGGGTTGGCCAGGATGAAATCGGCCCGCAGGTCGGCGTGCTGGTTGCGGGTGAAGGTGTCGCCGGGTTCGCGGCCCAGGTTGAAATCAATGCCGCGGATGGCCAGGTTCATGGCGGCCAAGCGCCAGGTGGTGGGGTTGGCCTCTTGCCCGTAGATGGACACGTCACCAATCTTGCCGCCGTGGGCTTCGATGAACTTCTCGGACTGCACGAACATGCCGCCTGAACCGCAGCACGGGTCGTACACCTTGCCGTGGTGCGGGGCCAGCACGGCCACCAGCGTCTTGACGATGCTGGCCGGCGTGTAGAACTGCCCGCCCCGCTTGCCTTCGGCGCTGGCGAACATGCCCAGAAAGTACTCGTACACCTGGCCCAGCACGTCACGAGCCACAGCGGCGTCGGTGCCAAAGCCGATGGTGGAGATCAAGTCCACCAGCTCGCCCAGCTTGCCATCGGGCAACTGTGCGCGGGCGTAACGCTTGTCCAGAATGCCCTTGAGCTTGGGGTTCTCCGCCTCGATCAGGCTGAGCGCGTCGTCGATGTGCTTGCCGATGGTGGGCTGCTTGGCCGCAGCGCGGATGGCCTCCCAGCGCGCGGGCTCGGGCACCCAGAAGGCATTGACCTCTTTGTAGTAGTCGCGGTCCTCCAACTCGGCGTCGATGTCTTCGGCACTGGCGTTGCCGTAGTAGTAAGCGTCGTCCGGATCGGTGAGGCGCAGGCGCAGCTCGGCGTGGCGGGCGGCAAAGGTGTCAGAGATGTATTTGACGAAGATGAGGCTGAGCACCAGGTGCTTGTATTCGGCCGCGTCCATGTTGGCGCGCAGCTTGTCGGCCGTGGCCCACAGTGTTTTTTTGATGTCGTCGAGCATGGGGTCGTGGTGATGGCGTCGGTGCTGCCGAGCGTGGCTGGTGCGGTGCGTCAGGCCGGCCGTTCGCTGGCTTCTGCGGGTCTGGCGGGGTGGGGAGCGAGCCCCACTGCGCCGCGATTTTTGTTGGCGTGACAGGCAGATGGCGCATCGTTGCGCTCTGCATGTTAGCCGCCGCGCTCGGGAGGTTTTGCCATGCTGCCCCGAGGTGACCCGCAGCGCGGCCGGCCCAACGGCTTGGCGCGCATCGGCAGCAACGCGTAGCGGCCCGATCCGGGATACTTGGCACCTGTCCGCGGATCCGGTCTCGAAGCGCACCCGCCGCCTCCCCCGCATCCGACCTGATCAACCACGCCCGTCCACACAGCGTTGCCCCCAACCACCCCCCATGGCTTTCCACGACCTCACCCTGCCCGTCACCCCTTTCGCCCAAAACTGCTCGCTCGTCTGGTGCGACGAGACGAATGAGGCGGCGTTGATTGACCCGGGGGGTGACTTGCCGGTGTTGCTGGCGGCCGTGAAGGCGCGGGGGTTGAAGCTCACGCAGATCTTGCTGACGCATGCGCACATCGACCATGCGGGGGGCACGGGGCAGTTGGCGCGGGAGCTGGGACTGCCGATCATTGGGCCGCAGGAGGGTGATCAGTTTTGGATCGACGGGCTGGCGCAGCAGAGCAAGATGTTTGGGTTTCCGCCGGCCGAGCCGTTCACGCCGACGCGCTGGCTGCACGATGGCGACACGGTGGACGTGGGACACGTGACGTTGCAAGTGCGGCATTGCCCGGGGCACACGCCGGGGCATGTGGTGTTTTTTGAGCCGGTGAGCAAGCGCGCGTTTGTGGGCGATGTGCTGTTTGCGGGCAGCATTGGGCGCACGGATTTTCCGCAGGGCGACCACGCGACGCTGATCCGCTCGATCACCCAACGGCTCTGGCCGATGGGCGACGACGTGGTGTTTGTGCCGGGCCACGGGCCGGAGAGCAGCTTTGGCGAGGAGCGCGCGCACAACCCGCATGTGCGCGGCACCTGAGGCCTTGGCCCCCGCCGCAGACTGACGCGGCCGGCGACGGCCCATGAAAAAGGGCGACCGTGAGGCCGCCCTTTTTTCTTTGTGCCCGAGGGCCGCGCCGCCCAATCACTCGGTGGTGGTGACGGCCTCAGCGCGTTTGGCCGGGGGGCCGATCTCGCGGGCGGGTTTGGCGGCGGCGGCATACAGGCCTTGCACCGAGGGGATGTTGGCCTGCAGGTCTTTGATGCGGGTGGCGCCGGCCGGGTGGGTGGACAGCCACTGCGGCGGCGCGCCTTTGTTGGCCGCGGCCATTTTTTGCCAGAGCGTGACGCCGGCCTGCGGCGAGTAACCGGCGCGGGCGGCGAGGTCGAGGCCGATCTTGTCGGCTTCGCTCTCGTCATCGCGGCCGAACTTGAGCGTGAGCAGCTGGCCGCCCATGTCGGCCAGGTAGCGCCCGCCGCCGCCCAGGCCGATGAGGGCCGAGCCGAGCTCGATGAGGCCGCGCGTGGCCGCCGTTTTGCCCATGCGCTCGCGGGCGTGTTCGCGCAAGGCGTGGGCGATTTCGTGGCCCATCACGGCGGCCACTTCGGCGTCGCTGAGCTGCAGCTGCTCGAGGATGCCGGTGTAGAACGCAATCTTGCCGCCGGGCATGCAGAAGGCGTTGATCTGCTTGCTGCCGAGCAGGTTGACCTCCCACTTCCAGCTGGCCGCGCGCGGCGTGCTCTTGAGGTTGGGCGAGAGGCTGAACGGGATCAGCCGCTTGGCGATGGCGCGCAGGCGCTGCACCTGCGGATGCTGGGCGGGCACGAGCGCATTTTGCTGCGCGGCTTGTTGCAGCATCTGCTGGTACTGCTGGGCCGCGGCCGATTCGACCTGCTCGGCGGGCACGAGCTTGGAGAGCGTGGAGGGGTCGTCCACCTGCACCTGCGCGCGCGCGGCCGACACCGGCAGCAGCGCGGCCGCTGCGCCTGCGCCGGCCAGCAGGCCGGTGAAGGCACGGCGCCCGTGCAGCGCGCAGCCGCAACCCCAGGCGTGCAAGGCCGGGTCGGGTTGGAAGTCGGCGTCGGGGTGGTAGGCGTGCGTGGTCGTCATGGCGGTGTTGGAGGGGTGATCGGTGGCCACAGTTCAATCGTCGGTGTCGGTGGCGAAGCGGCGACTCAATCGTCGAGCAGCGCGGCGTCGGGGTCGACCTCGAGGGCCCGCACCGGCGCGCGCAGCCACCAGAGCATGATCAACGCCGGGATGGCGGTGAGCGTGGACACGATGAAAAAACTCGGCCAGCCGATGGACTCGGCCAACACGCCGGCCAGCGGCCCCACCCACACCCGGCCCACCGAGGCAAAGGCGCTCAGCAGCGCGAACTGCGTGGCGGTGAAGCGCTGGTTGCACAGGCTCATCAAGAAGGCCACGAAGGCCGCCGTGCCCATGCCGCCGGAGAGGTTCTCGAACGCAATCACCATCAGCAGCCCGCCGTCCACCGGCGAGGCGGTGGCGAGCTTCACAAAGCCCCAGTCGAACGCCGGGATGACGAGCCCAGGCATGAGGCCCTTGCCCGACACCGCCAGCCACCAGAAGCCCATGTTGCTGGCCATCTGCAAGATGCCAAACAAAAACAGCGCGCGCCACAGGCCCAGGCGCAGCATCAGCGCGCCGCCGAGCAGCGCGCCGAGGATGGTGAGCCACAGGCCGATCACCTTGTTGACCACGCCGACCTCGGCCGTGGTGAAGGCCATGGCCTTGAGCAGAAACGGCGTCATCAGCGAGCCGGCAAAGGCATCGCCCAGCTTGTAGAGCACGATGAAGGCGAGAAACGCTGCCGCGCCGGGCTGGCTGAAGTAGCTGCGCAGGCCGCCGAGCAGGGTTTCAAACTTCGCCGCGCGCGCAGCCCACGCGGCCAGCGGCAGCGTGAAGCCAATGCCCAGCAGCAGGGCCAGCAGGTCGATCCACTTCTTTTGCAGCGCCTCGTTCAAGCTGCCGCCGCTGAGCAGCGGGCCGAGCAGCGCTTGCGCCAACGGCTGCGCCAGGTGGTCGCTCAACACATAACCCACGGCCACGGCCAGCAGCACGGCACCGAAGCCGAGCACGTCTTGGCGCGCCACGCTGGTGGGCTGCGGCGCATGGGCCAAGCGTGGCAGCACGGTGGCCGAGGCCACGGCCGCGCCCACCATCAGCCAGGCCATGAAGTGGTAGACCTCGGGCCAGGTCCAGCCGCCGCCTTGCGTGGGGTCGACCCAGATGAGGGCCACGCCGCCCGAGAGGATCATCGCCAGCCGGTAGCCCAGCACGCTCAACGAGGAGCCCAGGCCGCGCTCGCTGGCGGCCAGCAGGTCGGTGCGGTAGGCGTCGATCACCACGTCTTGCGAGGCCGAGACGAAGGCCACCAGCACCGCCAGCAACGCAAACAGGCGCGTGGTCTCGGTGGGCGAGGTGGCGGCCAGCCAGGCCAGCGCACCGGCCAGGCCAAGCTGGGTGAGCACCAGCCAGCCGCGGCGGCGGCCGAGCAGCGGCAGCTCGAAGCGGTCCATCAACGGCGCCCACAAAAACTTGAAGGTGTAGGGCAGGCCCACCAGGCTCAAGAAGCCGATGGTCGCCACATCGAGCCCGGCGCCGCTCAGCCAGGCTTGCATGGCCTGGCCCGTCAGCGCCAGCGGCAGGCCCGAGGCAAAGCCCAGCATGGCGACCACAAAGAAGCGGTGCAGGCGGGCCAGCGTCATGGGCGTGGCGGGGGCGGCGGCTGGGGTGGCCGCTGTGGTGGGGTCCGCCACGGGGCGCGAGGGAGAGGTCATGCGGGGGATTTTAGGAGGCGGGGTGAGCGCGCCCCCTGCTGCGGGCCCACGGCGGATGCCACGCGAGGTGAACAGTGGGTTCACCCATGGTTTCAACCGCGGGTTCAACGGCCGCGACAGCGGGCATCATGCGGGCATCCCTCTTGCTGCCCTGCCCGCCATGCCACGCACCGCCCCCACGCCCGAGCAAATCACCCGTCACCTGCGCGCGGCCAACAGCATTGCCGCCGAGGCCCTGGCCGCCGGCCACCACCCGTTTGGTGCGCTGCTGGTGGCGCCCGACCACGAGACCGTGCTGCTGCACCAGGGCAATGTGGACGCGGTGAACCATGCCGAGGCGGTGCTGGCGCGCGAGGCCGCGCAGCGCTGGACGCCGGCCGAGCTGTGGGGCTGCACGCTCTACACCACGGTGGAGCCCTGCGCCATGTGCGCGGGCACGCAGTACTGGGCGCACATCGGCCGGGTGGTTTACGGCATGAGCGAGCACGACCTGCTGCAGCTCACCGGCAACCACGCACAGAACCCGACGCTCGCCCTGCCCTGCCGCGAGCTGTTTGCGCGCGGCCAAAAAGCCATGGACGTGATCGGCCCGGTGGCCGAGGTGGAGGCCGAGATTGCCGCGCTGCATGCGCGCTTTTGGCGCACGCAGCCGGGCTGATCAGACCTTGGAGGGCAGCGCGACCTCCACCGGGAACAGCTTGCGCCACAGCAGCGCCAAGCGGCCGGGGTGGTGCAGGGTGTAGGCCTTCTTGAGGTGCTCGGGCACGTGCCACACGGCCTGGGTGCCGGCGTGGAAGGTGGCGGTGTCGCCAGGGCGCAGGGTGAAGCGGTGGCCGTTGTAGGTCACGTCGACCAGGCCTTCGAGCACGTGCACGGTCTCGTCCAGGCCAAAGGTCCATTGGAAGGTGGACGGGCCATCGCAGGCCCACAGGCCGCTGAAGGCCGAGCCGTCAGGGGTGCGCACGGTCTCGGTCGAGCGGAAACGCGGCTCGCCCGACAGCACCCAGCTCGGGTCGACCGGGAAGGGCGTGAGCGGGCGCTGCACGGCCACGGTGGAAGGCGGCGCGCTGTGCACCAGGTAGTGGCCGGCCTCCCACGCCATGCCCGCGCTGAGCACCAGGGCACCGCCGAGGGCCGAGCCCTTGATCCAGGTTTTCATGGTTTGAATTGTCGGCAGGCGCGGCGCATGAGGCGCGCTGCCGGCCCCTGTGAACACGGGGTGACGCTGACCACTTTGTCACACGGAGGCCGGCTGTGTGACAACGGCCCCAGCTCGGGGTCGTCACCGCCGCGTCACGCAGCCGCCATGGTGCGGTCACGGCCAGCGCGCAAGCTCCGGTCTCATGCTCAACCGTGCCCAGCTCTTTCGCGCGTGGTCCGACTCGGAGGCCGAGCGTGGCGCGTCTGCCGCCGTGTCAGACACCGACACGCCCACCGCCCCCACCAGCGAGCGCCATTACCGCACCGTCTGGATCTCGGACCTGCACCTGGGCACACCCGGCTGCCAAGCCGCGGCGCTGCTCGACTTCTTGAAGAACGTCGAGTGCGACACGCTGTTTTTGGTGGGCGACATCATTGACGGCTGGCAACTGCGCCGCAGCTGGTACTGGCCGCAGGCGCACAACGACGTGGTGCAAAAGCTGCTGCGCAAGGCGCGCAAGGGCACGCGCGTGGTGTTCATTCCCGGCAACCACGACGAGTTTGCGCGCCGCTACCTGGGCCATGATTTTGGTGGCATCGAGGTGCTCGAAGACGCCATGCACACCACCGCCGACGGCCGCCGCCTGTGGATCACCCACGGCGATTTGTTTGACGGCGTGATCCAGTGCGCCAAGTGGCTGGCGCATGTGGGCGACTCGGCCTACGAATTCACGCTGCGCCTGAACCGCCACCTCAACTCGCTGCGCGCGCGCCTGGGGCTGCCGTACTGGTCGCTCTCCAAATACCTGAAGCTCAAGGTGAAGCGCGCGGTGAGCTATGTGGGCGACTTTGAAGCCGCACTCGCTCGCGAGGCGCGCAAACGCGGTGCCGACGGCGTGGTGTGCGGCCACATTCACCATGCCGAGTTGCGGCAGATCGACGGCATCCTCTACGCCAACGATGGCGACTGGGTGGAGAGCCTGACCGCGCTGGCCGAACACGCCGACGGCACGCTGGAAATCGTCGACTGGACCGAACACGCCTCGCGCGCCGCCCGTGCGGCCAAACGTGCACCGGCCGAAGCCTCAGAGCCCGCCACCGCCGTGGCCCCCCACTCAGAAACCACCCTCGCATGAAACTCGCACTGGTGACGGACGCCTGGCTGCCGCAGGTCAATGGCGTGGTGACCACGCTGGTGGAACTGCACCAGGGCCTGCTGGCCCGCGGCCACGAGGTGGTGGTGATCGAGCCCAGCAGCTTCAAGCGATTTCCCTGCCCCGGCTACCGCGAGATCGAGCTCGCCTGGCGCCCCGCCAAGCGGGTGGCTCAGCTGCTGAGCGAGTGCCAGCCCGATGCCATTCACATCGCCACCGAAGGGCCGATGGGCACAGCCGCGCGCGCCTATTGCATCAAGCACGGCCTGCGCTTCACGAGCGCGTTTCACACCCGCTTTCCCGAAATTTTGGCCAAGGCGCTGCGCATCCCCGAGCGTTGGGGCTATGCCTGGTTCAAGCGCTTCCACGCCCCGGCCGCGGGCGTGATGGTGCCCACCGAGGGCATGCGCGGCATTCTTGAAGGGCACGGCTTCAACAACCTGCTGCAGTGGTCGCATGGCGTGGATCTGCGCTTGTTCCAGCCCGTCGACGGTGCCGAGCTTGATCTGCCGCGGCCGGTGTTTTTGTTTGTGGGTCGGGTCTCGTACGAGAAGAACCTGGACGCGTTTTTGAAGCTCGACCTGCCCGGCAGCAAGGTGGTTTACGGCGTGGGCCCGGTGCTGGAGCGGCTGCAGGCGCAGTTCCCCGATGTGCATTGGCGCGGCGTGGTGCCGCGCTCTGAGCTGGTGCGCATCTACAGCGCGGCCGATGTGTTCGTGTTCCCGAGCCGCAGCGAAACCTTTGGCCTGGTGATGCTCGAAGCCATGGCCTGCGGCCTGCCCGTGGCCGCCTACCCGGTGCCCGGCCCGCTCGATGTGGTGGCCGATTCACCCGGTGGCGTGCTGCATGAGGACCTGCGCGAGGCCGCGCTGCAAGCGCTCAAGGTGCCGCGCGAGCTGGCCCGCGCCCGCGCATTGGCGTTTGACTGGCACCCGGTGTGCGACCAGTTTGTGGCCCACTTGGTGCCAGCCCGCAGCGCGGCCCAGCCGCACGAAACGCACCGCCTGCGCGCGCAAGCGGCTTGAAGCGGGCTGACGTTCAAGAGCGCCAGTACGGCGTGGCCGGGTCTTTCGGGTCGCGGCGCTGAGGCTCAACGCACGCGGAGTCTGGCGCGATGGGAGCGCTGCGCCGCATTCGCTTTGCTCCGTGTCCTCCGCCGGCCTGCGGCCGGCTCCCCCTTGACCTGCGCAAAGCGAATGCGGCACAGCACTCCCCCGAACCAACGGTGGCATGCCACCCGGACGCATGCCACGGTGTGTGCAGGGGCGGTGATGGGCCGGGCCGATGTGCGCAGGTCAAGGGGGAATGGGCCGACCGAAGGGAGGACCAGGAGGACACGGAGCACATCGGCCCGGCCCATCGCCGCCCGCGCGCCAATCTTCGAACGAGAAGAAGCCTCAGGGCACCACAGCCAAAAACAAGAACGCCGCAAACAGCACCAAGTGCACCGCGCCATGCAACACCGTGGCGCGGCCGCCGGCCAGGGTGATGGTGCTGACCACAAAGGTGAGGGCCAGCAGCACCAGCTCTTTGGGCGCCAGGCCCAGCGCCAGCGGGTGCGGGAACCACAGGGTCAGCAAGGCCACCGCCGGAATGGTCAAGCCGATGCTGGCCAGGGCCGAGCCGAGCGCCAAGTTGAGGCTGGTTTGCAGGCGGTTGTGGGCCGCGGCGCGCACGGCCGCTGCGGTTTCGGGCAGCAGCACCATCAGCGCCACGATCACCCCCACCAGCGCGGCCGGCGCGCCGATCGAATGCACCGCCGCCTCGATGTTGGGGGCGAGTGCTTTGGCCAAGCCCACCACGGCCACCAGGCACACCAACATCACGCCCAGCGCGGCCCAGGCCACGCGCGCTGAGGGCGGCTCGGCGTGGCTGTCTTCGTCGTCGCCGGCGCCCACGGGCAAAAAGTAGTCGCGGTGGCGCACGGTTTGCACGAACACAAACGCGCCGTACAACAGCAAAGAGGCCACACCGGCAAACGCCAGCTGGGTGCCCGTGAGCGTGGGGCCGGGTGTGGAGGTGGTGAAGGCGGGCAGCACGAGCGTGAGACCACTCAACGCCACCAACACCGCGAGTGACGGGCTGGTGCCCTCCACCCGAAACGCCACCACCCGGTGCCGCACACCGCCCACCAGCAGGCACAGGCCCACCACACCGTTGCAGACGATCATGATGGCGGCATACACCGTGTCGCGCGCCAGGGCCGTGGCCCCGGCGCCGCCGGCCAGCATCAGCGAGACGATCAGCGCCACCTCGATCACCGTGACGGCCACGGCCAGCACCAAGGTGCCGTAGGGCTCGCCCACCTTGTGGGCCACCACCTCGGCATGGTGCACGGCCGACATCACCGCCGCGCCCAGCGCCAACGCCGCCGCGGCAACGCCCAGGCCAGCGAGCGATTGGCCCCAGATGCCGGCCAGCGTGAGCAAGCTCAGCACCGGCATCAGCAGGGTCCACAAAGGCAGGGCGGGCGGCAGGCGTGGCTTCGTGGGCGGGGTCGTCGTCGTCATGCGGCTGAGCATAGCGGGCGCACCAGCGGCCAGCCACGCGCAGACGGCAAATGCCCCGCGCAGGGCGGGGCATCGAGGCGCTAGTTGGCGCAGCGCGGTGGCTGTGCCGGGCTCAGCAATGCGCCTCGTGCGGGCTTGATTTCAAGGGTGCAAGTTCGCCATGGCCGGGACGTTCGGTTCTTGGCACTGCGGCCAACCTCATGCCGAGGCTTGCGCGAGGGGCGCTGTGCGGAGGTAAAGGAGGCGCCGGCCGCAGGCTGGCGGGGGACACGCCGCACATCGGCCCGGCCCATCGCCGCCCTGGCGCCGATCGTCGAACGCCGAACGCCGAACGCCGAAAGCAGATCAGAAGTGCGCCCAGTCGGCGTCAACCTCGGTGGTGCTCGGCAGGGGCTTCGACGGCGACGGGGGTGCGGGCAAGGCGGGCAGCGGCGCGCGCGCTGCTGGGGCCGGCCAGGGGGCATGCGGCGGGCGGGCCGACGACATCGGCGGTGTCACGCGGGGTGCGGCGACGCGCGCTGGGGTGCGTGCGGGAGGGCGGGCTGGGGCGGCTGTCGGCAGGCGGGCGGCGGCGCGGGCAGGCACAGGTGCCGAGCCGCTCGCCGCGGCGAGCAAGCCGCCATCGCGCGCCAACCGAAAACCACTCACCACGCCGGCCAAGCGCCCGGCCTGCTCGCGCAGGCTCTCGGCGGCGGCGGCGCTTTGTTCCACCAAGGCGGCGTTTTGCTGGGTCATCTGGTCGAGCTGGGCGACCGAGTTGTTGACGTCGCCAATGCCTTGGCTTTGCTCGGCCGAGGCGGCGGTGATCTCGCCCACGATGTCGCTCACGCGCTGCACCGAGGCCACGATGTCGCTCATGGTTTGGCCGGCGTCGGCCACCAAGCGGGTGCCGGCGTCCACACGCTCGACGCTGGTGCCGATGAGGGTTTTGATCTCTTTGGCGGCCTGCGCGCTGCGCTGCGCCAGGCTGCGCACTTCGCTCGCCACCACCGCAAAACCGCGGCCTTGCTCGCCGGCGCGGGCGGCTTCTACCGCGGCGTTGAGGGCCAGGATGTTGGTCTGGAAGGCGATGCCGTCGATGGTGCCGATGATGTCGCTGATCTTGCGGCTGGCGGCGTTGATTTCGCCCATGGTGCCCACCACCTGCGCCACCACCTGGCCGCCGCGTGCGGCCACATCGGCGGCCGAGCTGGCGAGCTGGTTGGCGGTGCGCGCGCTGTCGGCGCTTTGGCGCACGGTGCCGGTGAGCTGCGCCATGGCGCTGGCGGTTTGCTGCAGGTTGGACGCCGTTTGTTCGGTGCGCGAACTCAGGTCGGCGTTGCCGGTGGCCACTTCTTGGCTGGCCACTTCGATCGAGTCGGTGGCCTCGCGCACTTGTTGCACCAGTGCGCGCAGCGCCACCTGCATCTGGCCGATGTCGCCCATCAGTTGCGAGGCTTCTGAGCGGCCATCGTGCTGCGGCACGTCTTGGCTCAGGTCGCCTTGGGCGATGCGGCGGGCGGTGGCTTGCAGCTCGCGCATCGGGCCGGTGAGGCTGCGCGTCATGCGCCAGGCCAGCAGCAACGACACCCCCACCGTCACCACAGCCAGGCCGATGAAGCCTTGGCGCGTGGCGGTCAGCGAGGCCATCACGGCGGCGCCCATGTCGGTGGTGCGCTGGGCCTGGAAGGCCACCAGCTCGGTGGCGACGCCGATGTATTCGGTGGTCATCGCCTTGAAGGCGGGCGCGGCCGAGGCCACTTGTCCGGCATCGCCCTGGGCTTTGAACAAGGTTTCGCGCGCCACCAGGTAGCGCTTGCGCACCTCGGCCAGCTTGTCCGAACCCGCACGGCCCGCGTCAGTGGTCTCGATCTCGGCATAGCGCTTTTGGATCTCCGAGGTGCGCGCTGTCGTGGCCTTCACGGCCTCGCCAAAGTGCTCGCCGAGGTGGGTGTCCAGGCTCAGGCCGATGGCCATGGCCCGCTGCGAGTTGACGATGATGTTTTCGCGCCATTCGCGCGCCAGCGCCAGGCGCTCGGCCTGCACGCTGATCATCTCGGTGTTGAGGGACTCAATCTGGTTGAGGTGGCTCAGGGTCAGGCCCAGCACCAGCAGCAGCACAGCGGTGATGGCGCCGTAGCCCAGCGCCAGGCGCTCGCCAATGCGCAAGCGGTTGAAAAGATCCATGGGTGTCTCCGGCACGGGGCCCACACGGGCCCACAGCCAGACTGTGCGGCGCGGCGCGGGGCGCCGATGCACGGAAAAACGGGCCCTTTGCCGGCCAGCCGTGACCGGCCCAGAGCCCCAGCGCCTAAAACGCCGCGACCGCGCGCAGCAGCTCGTCGGCCTGGCCTTTGAGGCTGTTGGAGGCCGCGGCCATTTCTTCCACCAGCGCGGCGTTTTGCTGCGTGCTGCGGTCCATCTCGCCCACGGTCTGGCCCACCTGGGTCACGCCCTCGGCCTGCTCGCCGCTGGCCGCGCTGATCTCGCCCACGATGTCGGTCACACGGCGAATGCTGCTCACCACCTCGGCCATGGTGTGGCCGGCTTGGTCGACCAGCGCGGTGCCGGCCTCCACGCGCTCGACGCTGGCGCCGATCAGGGTCTTGATCTCGCGGGCGGCCTCGGCGCTGCGCCCGGCCAGGCTGCGCACTTCACTGGCCACCACGGCAAAACCACGGCCTTGCTCGCCGGCGCGGGCGGCTTCTACCGCGGCGTTGAGGGCCAAGATGTTGGTCTGAAACGCGATGCCGTCGATGGTGCCGATGATGTCGCTGATGCGGCGCGAGGCGTCGTGGATGCCCTTCATCGTGCTCACCACCTGCTCCACCACGGCGCCGCCCTGCTGGGCCACATCCGACGCGCTCAGCGCCAGCTGGTTGGCGGTGCGGGCGCTGTCGGCGTTTTGTTTGACGGTGTGGCTGAGCTGGTCCATCGAGGCCGCGGTTTGCTGCAAGGCGCTGGCCTGCTGCTCGGTGCGTGACGACAGGTCGAGGTTGCCCTGCGCGATCTCGGCGCTGGCGGTGGCCACGCCATCGGCGTTCTGGCGCACTTGGTCAAACACGCCCGAGATCTTGGCCACGAAGCCATTGAAGCCGCGGCCGATTTCGGCCAGCTCGTCGTGGCCGTGCTCGTCGAGCTGGACGCTCAAATCGGCATCACCGCGCGCCAGCTGGCCCATGGTGTGGCTCAAGGTCTGCAGCGGCTTCATCAGCCGGCGCACCAGCACCACCATGGCCACCGCGGCCAGGGCGCAGGCCAGCAGGGCGGCCAGCGCCGCGGCCAGCATCATCTCGTTGGCAGCCGCTTGAGCCAGGCTCACCGGGTAGGAGACGCGGATGCTCCACGGCTGCACCCCGGCCTGCACCTGCACCGGCGCAAACAGGTGCACCCAACCTTGGCCGTCCTCAAAGCGGTAGGGCTCGCCGCGGGCAATGTGGGCCAGCGCGTCGGCGGGCAGGTCGTCGGCCTTCTTGGCCAGCAGCTTGGCATCGGGTGCGGCCACATACAGGCCGCCGCTGGACAACAAAGCCACCTGGCTGCCGGGCACCGGCTGCATCTTCGACACGCGCTCGGACAGGCCCTGCAAGGGCAGGTCGGAGCCCGCGATGCCGACGAATTTGCCCTGCACCAAGATGGGCGAGGCCACCGTGGTCATCAGCACATCTTTGCCCGCCACGGGGTAGATGTAGGGCTCGATCAGCGCGTCTTTTTGCGTCTTGCGCGGGATGTCGTACCAGTCGTTGGCGCCGGCTTTTTCGTAGTCGAGCAACGGCTCCACCGCAATGGCGCCAGCGCCGCGGTTCCAGTACGAGATGTAGCGGCCGGTGGCGTCGTAGGCCGGGGTCTTGTTGACGTACTCGGCGTCTTTGCCATCGAGCGCATCGGGCTCCCAGATGGAGTAAGTGCCGATGAATTCCGGGTGCAGTTCGAGCACCTGGCGCGCCATGGCATCAAGCTGCTCGCGGCTGGGCGGCAAGCCAGCGGCTTTCATGCCGCGCATCGTGTCGCTCAAGGTTTTGACGGCGCTGACGCTGCGGCCCAGCTCGCCCGCCACCAGCTCGGCCGTTTCACGGGCGGCCAAGGTGGCTTCGTGGTCGGCGGCGTCGTGGCTGGCCTGGGCGGTGCGCCAGGCCAGCACGGTGCTGGTGGCGGCCACACACAGCACGCACAACACGGTGGCGGCGATGCAGAGTTTGGCGGTGAGGGACAGCCCCGCCGAGCGTCCGGGTCGCGCGAGCGCCCCGGGCAGGTTCAATGTGGCCATGTTGACGACGTCCTTGTTGATTGCGCCGCCGTCACCGCGAGCCCCAGCCCCGGTGCGTTCATGCGTGCGTTGAAACGGACTATCGGCAATGTGGGGCGCCACTGAAGCCGGGAACACTCCGCCTTTGCAGGTGCAGTTCCTCGGGCGGCCTGGGTGCTGGTGAGCGGTGCCACGGCCCACGCGCCGGGCGGGCATGTGCGGCACAGCGGCCGCACCGGGTGCGTCAGCGGCCGGCCGACGCGGCGCTTGCGGCGGGCCGCAGGCGGATCTGTTGGTCCACCGCCTCGGCCAGCGCCAGCAGCTGCCCGCGCGGCTGGGCGCCCACCAGCGCGTAGCCCACGCCCGACTCGACCCAATAAAACAGGCCCAGCTCACCCTGCTGCTCGTAGCGGAAGGCCGCAGGGGTGTTGGCGTCGGGCGCGCGCAGGTAGACGGTGACGCGCTGGGTGGCGGGCTCGCCGGGGCGGCGGTACATCAGCTGCGCGCTGGGGCCGGCGCTGTCGGGCAGCAAGCGGCCGCCCACCAGCTCGTAGCCCTGGGCGCGCAAATCAAACGTGCGCACCGGCAGCGCCAGCCGCTTGGTGAGCCAGCGCGACAAATGCAGCTCCTGCGCCTGCGCCTCGGCCGGTGCGGCGCCGGCCACCGCCACCTCCACGGGGTGGCGCACCTCGGGCGTGTAGACGCTGTGGGCGATGGCCGCGCGCTGCACCCAGGCGCTGCTGGCCTGCTGCGCCTGCACGCGCTCTGAGGCCGCCCAGCGCCAGGCGGTGGCTGCGCCCAGCACCGCACCGGCGGCAAACAGCGCCACCCCGGCCGCAACGGCCAAGCCACTGCGCCACCGGCGGTCATCGCTTCCCGCCCCAGCCCCCCAGCGCCCACCCGTGCCACGCCACACCGCTTGCTGCAAGCGCGCGGGCACGGGCTCGCGCTGCACGGGGTCCCACACCTCGCGCAGCGTGTCGCGGTCGGCCGCCCAGGCGCGCACGGTGGCCGCGTCCTCGGGGTGGCTTTGCAGCCAGGCGTCGACACGCCGGCGCTCATCGGCGGGCAGTTGCTGGTCGAGCCAGGCGCCGAGCAGGGTGCTGTCGGGTGCGGAGCCGGGCGCGTTGTCGGGGGGGGTGGGGGCGTTCATGGTCAGACCACGCGTTTGAGTTGGCGTGCCGACGGGGCGGCGGGCACAGCGGGGGGGAGCCCCCCCGCGGTCGAGCCACCATCGAGCCAGGCGCGCAGGGCCGCGCGGCCGCGCGAGAGGCGCGACATCACGGTGCCCACGGGGATGTGCAGCACCTCGGCGCACTCGGCGTACGAGAGCTGCTCCACGCACACCAGCAACAGCGGCTCGCGCTGCTCCAGCGGCAAGCGCTGCAGCGCGTTGATGAGGTCCAGGCGCAGGCCCGTGTGGTGCGCCGGGTCGCCGCCGCCACCGCCACCACCGTGACAGGCCTCGCGGGCGCGCTGCTGCTGTTGTGCGTCTTGCGCGTCGGCCAGCGCGTCGGGGTCGAGCACCGAGATCCGCGCGTTGCGGCGCAACTCGTCCATGTGGGCGTTGTGGGCAATGCTGATCAGCCACACCACGATGTCGCGCTGCGGCTCGAACTGCTGCCAATGCACCAGCGCGCGCTCGAGCGCGGTTTGCACCAGGTCGTCGGCGTGCGCGGCGTCCATCACCAGCGAGCGCGCATAGCGACGCAGGCGCGGGATGGCGCTGAGCAACTGCTGGCGAAAGGCGGGCGGGGCGTTCACAACAGGTGTACGAACGGGTGGGGCGGTGTATTCCCAGCATAGTCGGCAGCCCCGGCTTGCGGAGGCTGTTTGTGGAGAGGCCTGGGAGCGGCTTGCGGCGGCATCCGCGACAATCGCGCCATGACGACGCCACCGCCCCGCCCTGCCGCCGCCCAGGCCCCCAGCTTTGCCGCGGCCGATTTCCGCGCCGCGCTCGGCACCTTTGCCACCGGTGTCACCATCGTCACCGCGCGCGACCCGCAAGGCGGCTTGGTGGGCCTCACGGCCAACTCCTTCAACTCGGTGTCGCTGGCGCCGCCGCTGGTGCTGTGGAGCTTGTCAAAACGCGCGGGCTCGATGGCCGCGTTTTCGGCCGGCTCGCACTACGCGATCAACATCTTGGCGGCCGACCAGAAGGCGCTGTCCGAGCGTTTTGCCAGCCGCGATGTGGACCGCTTTGCCGGCCTGGCGTTTCGCGAAGGCGCCGGTGGCGCGCCGGTGATCGAGGGCGCACTGGCCGTGTTTGAGTGCTTCAACCGCAGCCAGTACGAAGAAGGCGACCACGTGATTTTTGTGGGTGAGGTAGAGCACATCAGCCGCCGCAGCGACAACGCCCAGCCTTTGATTTATCACGGCGGGCGGTATTACACCGAGCTGCCGCTGTGAGCGTCTGATTCGCCTTCGCCCTCGCCCTCGCCCTCGCCCTCGCCTTCGCGTTCAAAGGCCAAGGGCCGTTCTCGGTGGCTCAGCACCCCGGTCCTGCAGCAGTTTTTTGTTGACGGGTTTCTGATCGACGGTCGGTGCTCGGGGAGCGTTGTGCCGCATCGGCAGGGGTTGAGCCCAGGCGTCGAGAGACGCCCTTGTGAGCTGCCGCACTGCAAGCCCCTCAGGACTGCGTGCTGACCCAGGCCGACTCGGCCGCGTCGATGCGGGCGGAGGCGGCCTCGTGGGCCACGGCTTGCACCAGCGTGTGCGACAAATCAGCGCGGCTGAGCGCGCCGGGCAAGCCCAACTCGGGCAGCGACACCGAATAGCGGTCGGGCGTGTCCACCAGCTCGATCACGCGCAGGTGCGGCCGGTGGGCGAGCATCTCGTCGACCAGCTCGCGGCAGGGCGTGTGGCTCAGCGGCAGGCCGATCAGCAGCACGTCGGGCCACGCGTCGGCCAGCGTGCTGCGCGCTTGCTCGACGCTGGCCACGGCATCGGCGCGCACGCCAGCGGCCAGCAGCAGGTCGCGCGCCAACTGGCGCGAGGGCGCTGAGGGGTCGACGATCAGCACCCGGCACCCCACCGCCGTGGGCGTGCGTGGCAGCTCGGCCGGGCTGGGCACCGGCGGGTGAGCCAAGTCGGCAAAGGGGCCGCTGCCCTCGCGGTGGGAGGCCGGAAAGCCCAGGCTGAGGCGCCACTGCGGCTCGGTTTCGCGTTGCGGCATCAGCCCGGCCGCGCGGGCCAATTGCGCCAGCATCAACCAGGGCAGCGGGTCGTTGCCCCCAGGCGGCGAGGCGCCGGGCGGGGACGAGGCCAACAGCGTCAGACGCACCACGTTGGACGCGGCCGACGCGCGCTCAATGCGCAGCTCGATCTCGGTGCCTTGGTCCATCGCGGCCTCGATGGCCAGCGCCAGCAGGCGGTCGAGCACAGCCGCGTTGATGTGCACCGGCACGGGCGCCTCGCTGGCCGCCGGCTGCCAGCCGGGCAAGGCCTCGGCCACGGCGGCTTGCAGGTCGAGGGTTTCGGGGTCGGCGGTGGCGCCGTGGGCCAGCACGCGCGCGAGTTGCTGCACCTGCAGGCCCAGCCCTTCGAGCCGCTCCAGCTGTTGCGCCACGCCCAAGGCCACGGCGCGCAGCGGCTCGGGATCGAGCAGGTCGACCGGGTTCAGCGCGGCGTGGCGCAGCGCCTCGGCCAGCGGCGCGAGGTCGCTGGCGATGCGCTCGCCCAACTGCGCCATCAGGCGCGGTGGCACATGGCTGACGGGCGTGGGCAGGGCCCAAAGCCGCTCTTGGGGCAACACGATTTCGGCCTTGTCCAACCAAGTGTGCGGGGTGCGGGGGGTCATGTCGGAATCCTTGTGCGACGCGCTGAACTGCTCGAAACCCAGTATGCGCGGTGGCACCCCACGGCCGGCTGACCGTGCGCAGACTCTGGGCTCAAGGCCGCGGGCGCCGCGCTGGGTCGATGTCGATGTACTGCCAAAACTGCTCGCCAAACGGCGGCTTGCGGTAACCCTGCAACCAGGGCTGGGTGAGCGTGGTGCCGATGCGGTGCACGCCGTATTTGTGCGGCATCAGCGCGGTCACCAGGGCCTGCGCCTCGCGCAACAAGGCCAGCCGCTCGGGGCCATCGGGCAGGGCCGACATCTGGCGGTAAATGGTGTCGAAACGTGCGTGGCGGAAGCGGCCCAGGTTGCCGCCGCCCGCATCGGGGCCGTAGAGCACACCGAGCGCGTCTTGCGCGTCGGGCGACGAGGCGGAGTAACCCAGCGACCACATCATCAGCGTGCCGGCGCGCGCCGCCTTGAGGTTCTCGGGCCAGCGCGCGGGCTGCAGCTGCAGGCGCACGCCGATGGCGTCCATGTTCTTCTTCCACAGCTCGTCGAACTGGCGCGAGGTGGCGTCGGGTTGGGTGGCGAGCTTGAGCACCAGGGGCTGGCCGGTGGGGGTGTCGCGCCAGCCGTCGCCGTTGCGGTCCACGTAGCCGAACAGGTCGAGCAGCGCCTTGGCGCGCGCCGGGCTGTAGCTGCTGTTGTCGCTGCGGTAGCTGGGGTCGTAGCCCCAGGTGCCGGGCGCAACGATGGACTGCGCGGGAATGGCCTGGCCGCGGCGCAGCAGCGTGATCTCGCGCTCGACATCGGTGGCCAAGCCAATGGCCCGGCGCAGCGCCACCTTGTCGGGCGTCAGGCCGCCCACCAACGGGTCGTCCATGTTGAAGTAAAACACCGTGCGGTCGGCCGCCAGGCTGCGGTGCAGTTGCACACCGCGCTGTGCCAGGTGCGGCGCCAGCTGGCCCTGCGGTGCGGCCATGTGGATGAACTCCAGCGGCACACCCACCAGGTCGAACTCGCCGTTCAAAAACGACAACCAGCGCGGCTGGCTCTCTTCGATGATGCTGATCTCCACCCGGTCGATCATCGGCAGGCTGCGGCCCTTGTAGCGCGCCAGCAAGGCTTGCGCTTCGGCGTCGTCGGGCGCGGGCAAGCCGCCGTAGGTGAGCGCGCGAAAACCCGGGTTGCGCGTCAGCACGATCTGCGAACTGCGCCGCCACTGCGCCAGGCGAAACGGCCCCGTGCCCACCGGGTGCGCCATCATGCCCTGCACGCCGTGGGCCTGCACCACCTCGCGCGCCACCGCACCGATGGTGCTGGCATCGGCCAGCGCGTAGATGAAGCGCGGGCGCGGCGCGGCCAGCTTGAACTGCAGCGTGTAGCGGTCGAGCGCGCGCAGGCCTTCGACCTCGCGGTCGTAGTCGAACGGCGTCTTGGTTTTCAGCGCCTGCTCGCGCACCTCGTTGAGGCCGAGCACGCCGGCCTCTTGCGCGTCTGAGTAACCCGGGCTGCTCAGCGCGGGGTCGTAAAAACGCTTCCAGCTGAACACATAGTCTTGCGCCACCAGCTCGCGGCGCTGGCCCTTGAATGCCGGGTCGTCGGCAAAGTAGATGCCGGGCTGGATGCGGACGGTCCAGGTGCGGAAATCGCTGCTGGTCTCGGGCATGCCGGCGGCCGTGCTGGGCACCACCTGGGCCGGGCGCGCGAGGTGATCGAAGCGGTAGGGCGCCTCAAAAATATGCCCGGTGACGAGGCGCGAATAGAGGTCGCTCACCTGCGCCGGATCAAACCCGGTCTCAGCGGCGTTGAAGGCGTAGCGCAGCACCTTGTCGCCGGCCTTGGCCTCGTCAGCGGCCCAGGCGGCGCCAGGCAGCGTGCAGGCCGCCGCGGCTTGCAGCAGGGTGCGGCGTGGCAGGGCTCGCGGAGGCAGATTCATGGGCACAGGCAGAACACAAAGAGTCAGCGCAGGGCCCCGATCTTGCCGCATGGCGGGCGGCCGCGCCCGTAGACTGTGGCGCCTCCCCTCCGCTCGCCCCAGGACCCACCGCACCGATGGCCGCCTACATCCTTCGCCGCCTGTGGCACATGCTGCCCACCCTGGTCGGGGTGGTGCTGTTGGTGTTCTTTTTGTTCAAGGGCTTTGGTGGCGACCCGGCGGTGATCTTGGCCGGGCTGCGCGCCTCGCCCGAGCAGATCCAGGCCATCCGCCAGCAGCTGGGACTCGACCAGCCGGTGTGGGTGCAACTGGGCATCTTCGTGGGCCAGATTCTGCGGTTTGACTGGGGCAACAGCTGGGCCACGCACGAGAGCGTGGCGAGCCTGTTTGCCAGCCGGCTGCCGGCCACGCTGACGGTGATGGTGCCCATCTTGCTGCTGGAGGTGCTGCTGGCGATCCCGCTGGCGCTGGCCGTGGCGGCCGTGCGCGGCTCGCTCACCGACCGCGCGGTGATGGTGATCAGCACGCTGGCGATGTCGGTCTCGTTTTTGGTCTACGTGATCGTTGGCCAGTACCTGTTTGCCTTCCGCTGGGGGCTGGCCCCCGTGCAGGGCTGGAGCGACAGCACGCTCACCAACCTGCTCACCTACGTGCCGCTGCCGGCGCTGCTGGCGGTGGCCGTGAGCCTGGCGCCGCAGACGCGGCTGTACCGCAGCTTCTTTCTGGACGAGCTCGGCCAGGACCACGTGCGCACCGCCCGCGCCAAGGGCCTGAGTGAGCCGCAGGTGCTGCGCCGGCACGTGCTGCGCAATGCGATGGTGCCGATCCTCACGCAACTCGGCGGGGCGCTGCCGGGGGTGTTTTTGGGCTCCTTCCTGATCGAGACCTTTTTCTCCATCCCGGGCCTGGGCCGTGAGGTGCTGCTGGCGGTCAACCGCAGCGATTACCCGGTGATCCAGGCCGCCACCATCTACCTGGCCGTGATCACGATGCTGGCCAACCTGCTGACCGACGTGCTCTATGTGTGGGCCGACCCGCGGGTGGTTTTGAAATGAGCGGCACGGTGACGTTGGCGACGGATGCAGGCGGTGTGTGGGCGTCGGCCTGGCAGCGGTTTCGCAGCGACCGCGTGGGCGTGTGGGCGCTGGCGGTGGTGCTGGCCTTTGCGCTGCTGGTGGGTTTGGCGGCGGCCGGCGGGGTGGCCGGTGATTGGCAACAAGAGCGCGCGGTGCCGAGCGCGCCGCCCACGTTCATGGGCCCCGAGGTGATTCCACCCGAGGCGCGGCCGCAGCGACCGACCGGGCCGATGGTGGACCTGACGGCGGTGGACCCGCTGGCCCCCTATTACGCCGAGTGGGCCCAGCGCGCCAAAGCGCTGGAAACCAGCACGCCCGAGCGCGCGCTGACGCGGCCCTTCGGCGCCGACCGCCTCGGCCGCGACGTGCTGGCCAAGGCGGTGAAAGGCGCGCAGGTGTCGATCCTGGTGGGTGTGTTGTCGGCCTTGGCCGCCACCGCCATTGGCACGCTGCTGGGCGCGCTGGCCGGCTACCTGGGCGGATGGGTCGATGACGCGCTGGAGTGGGTCTACAACGTGTTCACCGCCATCCCGGGCATCTTGCTGATCTTTGCGCTGGCGGCGGTGCTGAACCGCGAAGGCGCGGCGCTGGGCCGCGGGCTGCCGGGCATCGTGCTGATCTTGTCGCTCACCGGCTGGACGGGCATTTACCGCACGCTGCGCGCCGAGTTTTTGAAGCACCGCGTGCGCGACTATGTGCGCGCTGCGCAGGCGCTGGGCGCCTCCCGGCGGGCGCGCATGTTCCGCCACATCCTGCCCAATACCAGCCATGCGGTGCTGGTGCAGATGTCGCTGCATGTGGTGGGCTTCATCAAGGCCGAGGTGATCTTGAGCTACCTGGGGTTGGGCGTGGGTGTGGACCAAGTGAGCTGGGGCACGATGCTGTCTGAAGCGCAGAGCGAATTGCTGCTCGGCCACTGGTGGCAGTTGGCCGCGGCCACGGGGTTCATGGCGCTGTTCGTGACGGCGTTTTCGCTCTTCACCGATGCGCTGCGCGACGCGCTCGACCCGCAGTTGGCCGGGCTGGAGGGGCGCGCATGAACGCCGCCGCACCTTTGCTGCAGATTGAGAACCTGCGCGTGCGCTTTGCGCGCCGCGAGCAGGGCGCCCTCATCCACACCGAGGCCGTGGGCCGCGGCGAGCAGGGGCTGAGCTTCACGCTGCATGCCAACGAATGCCTGGCGCTGGTGGGCGAATCGGGCTCGGGCAAAACCGTCACGGCGATGGCGATCCCGAACCTGCTGCCGGCCCAGGCCGAGCGGCAAGGCGCGATCCGCTTCCAGGGCCAAGCGCTGCTGACGATGGCGCCCGATGCTTTGCGCCGCCTGCGCGGGCGCGAGATCGCCTGCGTGTTTCAAGACCCGATGAGCGCGCTCAACCCGGTGCTGAGCATCGGCCAGCAGTTGTGCGAGCCGCTGCGTTTGCACCTCGGCATGGGCCGCGCGCAGGCGCTGAACCGCGCCGAAGCGCTGCTCGATGAAGTGGGGCTGCCCACGCCGCGCGCGCTGCTCAGCCGATTCCCGCACCAGCTCTCGGGCGGCCAGCAGCAGCGCGTGATGATCGCGATGGCGCTGAGCGGCGAGCCCCAATTGCTGATCGCCGACGAGCCCACCACCGCGCTCGATGTGACGCTGCAGCGCCAAATCTTGCAGCTGCTGGCCACGCTGAAGGCGCGTCACCGCATGGGCCTGCTCTTCATCAGCCACGACCTGGCGCTGGTGGGCGAATTGGCCGACACGGTGCTGGTGATGCGCCACGGCCTGGCGCGCGAACAAGGCGCCACCGCGCAGATTTTTGCCGCGCCGCAAGACGCCTACACCCGCGCGCTGCTGGCCTGCCGGCCGACGCTGGGCACCCCGCCCGCGCGGCTGCCCACGTTGGACGAGATCGACACGCCACCGCGCAGTCAGGCCCCAGCGGCCCTGGTGGCCAAAGACGCCAACGCTCCGGTGGCGCTGGCCGCCGAGGGGCTGAGCAAGGCCTACTGGCGACGCAGCGGCTGGCTGTTTGGCCGCGAGGCGGTGCCGGTGTTGCAGCCCACGAGTTTTGCCTTGCAGCGCGGCCACACCCTGGGCGTGGTGGGCGCCTCGGGCTCGGGCAAATCCACTTTGGGCCTGGCGCTCTTGCGCCTGCACGAGGCGCACAGCGGCCCACAAGCCGGGCGCACGCTGCTCGGCGGTGTCGACCTGCAGACGCTCAGCGCCGCGCAGATGCTGCCGATGCGGCGGCGCTTTCAGGTGGTGTTCCAGAACCCCTATGCCAGCCTCAACCCACGCTACACCGTGGGCCAAGCGCTGCTGGAGCCGATGGCGATCCACGGCATCGGCGGGAGCCGCGCTGAGCGCGAAGCACTCGCCCGCACCTTGCTGCAACAAGTGGGCTTGCCGGCCGATGCGATGCAACGCTACCCGCATGCGTTCTCGGGCGGGCAGCGCCAGCGCATTGCCATCGCCCGCTGCCTGACGTTGTCACCAGAGGTGCTGGTGCTGGACGAGGCGGTGAGCGCGTTGGATGTGTCGGTGCAGGCGCAGGTGCTGAACTTGCTGAAGGACCTGCAAGAGGCTCACGGGCTGAGCTATGTGTTCATCAGCCACGACCTGGCGGTGGTGCGCTTCATGGCCGACACGGTGATGGTGATGGACCGCGGCGCAGTGGTGGAGCACGGCCCCACCGAGGCGGTGCTGGCCCAGCCGCAACACGCCGTGACGCAGGCGCTGCTGGCGGCCGTGCCGCGCGGCGCCGCCGTTTGAGCAAAGGCACCGACCGATCGGAGACGGAGACGGAGACGGAGACGGACACAGCTGGTCACGGCTTTGACTGTTTTGGGCCTACATCGGCAGACCGAATGCGCCGATAAAGACACAAAGTGTCAGTGTCGTGAGCCGCCTTCGGGCGATCTGTGATTTCTGCCGCGCTGCGGCGGGTGGCACAGAAGCTGCGCCTCGGCACTGCGCGCCTGCGTTGGCATGGCGCTCCCGCTGCCTTCGCAGCGTTCACGCCTTGGCTGCCCCGCCCCATGCCCACACGCACCCTCCTTGTTCGCACCCGCCCGGCCCACCCTCGGCACCGCCGCAGCCTGCGCGGCAGCAGCCGGCCAGCGGGCGCCGGACGCGGCCGCCAGCCGCGCCGCGTTGTCGCAGCCACCGCGGGCCCCACCGGCCACGCGCTGGCCCATGCTGCCGCGCTGTCGTCGTTGCTGGCCCGCGCGGCACAAGCCCTTGCCGCGCAGGCCGTGCCGCGCACCGTGTTCTGGACCGATCGCTGGAGCCCCGCATGAACACCGCCCGTCAACAACCCGTGTTCAGCGCCGCCGCCACGCCCACGCTGCACGGCGCCTCACGCTCACCACAGCACCCCGCCCTGTCGGCCGGCGAGACCCGCGCAGTGGCGCAAGCACCCGTGCTGCAACGCGCTGCCACCGGGCGGCAGCTGCGCTTGTTCTGACACGCCGTCGCATTCCGAGGTTTCCAAACTGCGGGAGGCTGCAAGGGACGTTCTCGGCACGGAGGCTCACCGCATCCCAAGACTGGCGCGAAGCGCGCTGTGCCGCATTCGATTTGCTCCGGGTCCTCCGCCGGCCTGCGGCCGGCTCCCCCTCTTACCTGCGCAAAGCGAATGCAGCACAGCGCTCCCCCGCCGTTGGTGGCATGCCACGTGCACGCAGACCTCGGTGCTTGTTGGGGGCGGTGATGGGCCGGGGTGATGTGCGCAGGTAAGAGGAGGAGGGCCCGCGCAGCGGGTCCGGGGGACACGGAGCACATCGCCCCGGCCCATCGCCGCCCTCGCGCCGATCGTCGAACGGGACACAGCCTCTGGCCCGCGGCGCCTCTATCGCCGGGAACCGAGCAGTTTCAGCGCGATGCTGGCGCGGCCAAGCGATCAAGCAGGGCCAGCAAGGCCGCCACATCGATGGGTTTGCTCAAGCGCGCCACCACCCCCGCCTGTGCTGCGGCGCGGGCCGCCGCGTGCGCCGCCTCTGGAGAGGACTCGGCGCTGTCGTCGCTGCTCAACACCACCACGGGCACCTGGCTGAGCTGCGGATCGGCCAGCCACTGCTGCGCCAAGGCCAGGCCCGGCAGATCGGGCAGGTCCATGTCCATCAAGAGCAGGCCAGGCGGGCGGGCACGCGCTTGTTGCAAGGCGCTGCGGGCGCTGTCGGCCACCTGCAGTTGGCAGTGCGGGCGCAAGGCGACCAAGCTGCGCATCAGCGCCACGTTGAGTGCATCGCCCTCGGCATAAAGCACCTCAAACACCGGCGCTGGTTCCTGCGTGTCAGCGCGTGGCCCGCGGTGCGCCACGTCGCACACCGCCGGGTCGTGGGGCAGATCGACCGAAAACACGCAGCCTTGGCCGGGCGCGCTGACCACACGAAGCCGCCCGCCCATGCCGCGCACCAGGCGCTCGGTGATGACCAGGCCAATGCCCGTGCCCGGCACCTCGCTGCGCTCGGCACCCAGGCGGTTGAAGGGCTCAAACAAATGCGCTTGCTGCTCGGGGCTCAGGCCGGGGCCGGTGTCGATCACGTCAAAGCGCAACCAGCCCGGCTCGGCCAGCAGCTGCCAGCGCACGCGCACGCGGCCGTGCGGGCGGTTGTATTTGACGGCGTTGCTGAGCAGGTTGATGAGCACCTGGCGCAGGCGCAGCGGGTCGGTCATCAGCCGGGCAGCGGCGCCGTCGTCTTCGGGCGGCTGCAGTTGGATGTGCACGTCGCGCGCCTGCGCGTCGGCGGCCAGCAGCGAGGCCACTTCTTCGACCAGCGGCAGCAGCGCCACCGGGCGCAGCGACAGGCTGAGGTGCCCGCTCTCGATGTGCGAGAGATCGAGCACGTCGTTGATCATCTCGAGCAAATGTGCGCCGGCCTGCTCGATGCGCTGCACCTTGAGCAGCTGATCGGCGTGCAGCGGCTGCTGCGCGTTGAGCCGCAGCAGCTGCGCAAAACCGAGCACGGCGTTGAGCGGCGTGCGCAGCTCGTGGCTCATGCGCGAGAGAAATTCGGTCTTGGCGGCGTTGGCACGCTCGGCCGCTTGCACGGCGAGCACATGGGCCTCGTTGGCCTTGCGGGCGTTGATGTCTTCGACCACCGAGATCAGGTAGTCGGGCCGGCCATGGCTGTCGCGCACCAGGCCCACGGTGAGTTGCACCCAGATCAGGGTGTCGGGCTGCCGCGGCAGGCGGTAGCGCTTTTCCATCGTGTAGCGGGTGATCTCGCCGTTGAGCAGGGTGTGCAGCTGGCGCAGGTCGAGGTCGATGTCGTCGGGGTGGGTGATGTCGTGGAAGCGCAGGCGCTGGATCTCACCGGCGGGCAGGCCGAGCAGCTCGCACATGCGCGGGTTGACGCGCAAAAAGCGGCCATCGAGCGCCACGTGCGAGATGCCCACGGCGGCCAGCTCAAAGGTGTCGCGCAGCATGTGCTCGGCCTCGCGCCGGCCGCGCTCCAAGCGCACGGCGTCGATGATGGCGGCCACGCTGACCATCAAGGGCTCCAGGAAGGCGAGGCTCGGCGCGTCGTAGCCGCCGTCGCGGTTGGCCAGGCCCACCATGCCCACCATCTCACCGCCATGAAACAGCGGCACGCCGGCAAAGGCCAGCAGCGGCGGGTGGCCGGGTGGCAGGCCGGCGCGGCGCGGGTCGGTATCGGGCGCGTTGGCGATCACTGGCAGGCCGGTTTGCAGCGGCTGGCCGTAGAGCGACTGCAGGTTGTGGAACTCCAGCGGCGCGGTGCCGCTGTGGTGGCTGGCGACCAGGGCGCGGGTGGCAGCGTCCCAGGCGATGTCGGTGAGCGCCAGCATGCGCAGGTAGGGCGCGCCGGTGCTGGTGTGGTGGTGCACCTCGCCCACGAAGCCGAAGCGGCTGCCGGTGAATTCGAGCAAATCGGTGAGCAGCGGCTCGAACACCTCGGCCAAGGGCGCGGCGCGGATGAAACGCGACTGCACCCGCACGATCATCGCGCCGAGGGCCGGCACCACGCCTGCGACGGGCAGGGACTCGGGGTGGGCAGCCGAAGCAGCGGCGGAAGCAGCAGGAACGGGCATGGGTCGCGGTCCGGTGGCAGAGCCCGAATGTGTCACGAATGCGCCACCAGCGGGCCCGGGCGGGGCATGTCCCTGTCAAGGACGGTGGGGGCGGGCCCTCTTTGGGCCATCAGGCGGCGGCCACGCGCTCCAGCTGGGCCAGCAAGCGGCGGGTACCGCGCAAGACCAGCGTCGGGTCCAGCAGCGCCTGCGGCGCGAGGTGCTCGGCGGCATCGTCCAGGCGCTCGGGCTCGGTCATCATCACGCGGGCCAGCGCCGAGAGCACGCACACGGCGCGCCGGTGATCCATGGGCAGCGGCAGCTCGCCGCTGGCCTGCACGCTGACGTGGTGGCGCACGCTTTGCACCGCGGCGGGGGCCACGCCCCAGGTTTCGCACAAGGCGGCGCCGAGCGCATCGTGGGTGACACCAAAGGCCTCGCGCTCCAGTGCCAGCAAGGCGGTGTCGTCGTCACCGGCCTGGGCCAGCAGCGGGCGATAGCGGTCGGGCGCGTGGCGGAACAGCACTGCTTTGCCGCACTCTTCAAACAAACCGGCCGAGTGCGCGGCCCAGGGGTCGACCCCCAGCGCCTGGCCCATGCGGCCCATCAGCAGCCCGCGGGTGGCCGCGCGGTCCCACACCGGGTCGAGCTCGGGCGCGGGCGGAAACACCGCGCGCAAACCCATCTCAAAAGTAACAGCCGCCACCTCGCGGGTGCCCAGGTAGCCGAGCGCCTGGTGCACGCTTTGCACCCGGCCCGAGAGGCCGTAGAGCGATGAGTTGACGGCCTTGAGCACGGCCGAGCCGAGCGCCATGTCGGACTCGATCAGCGTGGTCAGCGCCTGCAGATTGATCTCGTCATCGGCCAGCAGCAGCGACAACTTCACCAGCGCCTGCGGCTGGGCGGGGATGTCGATGCTGAGCGAACGCAGCTGGGAATCAACGGGCATGGCAGACCTCCGGGGGGCAGAACGGTTTCACCCCGTCATGCTAGGCCGCGGGGCGCGCGACCATCGGTGGAACAGCGGGTGAGGCGCCGGCTTGTTTGATGCGAGTTCGCGGTCAACGGCGTTCAAAGCGCAGCGCGCACCGTTCTCGACAAGTTGCGATTCTGGGCATGAGGCCGCGGCTTTTCGTTCGACGATCGGCGCGAGGGCGGCGATGGGCCGGGCCGATGTGCTCCGTGTCCTCCTGGTCCTCCCTTCGGTCGGCCCATTCCCCCTTGACCTCCGCACATCGGCCCGGCCCATCACCGCCCTGCCGTCACCGTGGCGAGCGCCGTGCTTGCATGCCACCACCGGTGGGGGAGCGCTGTGCCGCATTCGCTTTGCGCAGGTCAAGGGGGAGCCGGCCGCAGGCCGGCGGAAGACACG
>JBEAOO010000331.1:0-9501 GCA_041164825.1 Pseudomonadota bacterium
GCGCCCCTTCACGCCTGAAGATCTGGCTGCCATCGAAAAGAAGATGAGTGAGCTGGTCGGCAAGGACGAGCCGGTGCAGCGCAGCGTGCTGCCGCGTGACGAAGCCGTGGCGTATTTCAAGAGCCTGGGTGAGCACTACAAGGCCGAGATCATTGGCAGCATTCCTGCCGGTGAAGACGTGTCGCTGTACGCCGAAGGGGCGTTCGAAGACCTGTGCCGCGGCCCCCACGTGCCCAGCACCGGCAAGCTGAAGTTCTTCAAGCTGATGAAGGTGGCCGGAGCCTACTGGCGTGGCGACCACCGCAACGAGATGCTGCAGCGCGTGTATGGCACGGCATGGGCCACCAAGGACGACCTGCAGCAGTACTTGACCCGCCTGGAAGAGGCCGAGAAGCGCGACCACCGCAAGCTGGGCCGCGAGCTCGATCTGTTCCACATCGACGAGCACTCGCCCGGCACCGTGTTCTGGCACCCTAAGGGCTGGACGGTGTGGCAAGAGGTGGAGCAGTACATGCGCCGCGTCTACCGCGACAACGGCTATCAGGAGGTGAAGGGCCCGCAGATCCTGGATCAGGGCCTGTGGGAAAAAACCGGCCACTGGGACAAGTACCGCGAGAACATGTTCACCACCGAATCGGAAAAGCGCGACTACGCGCTCAAGCCGATGAACTGCCCGGGCCACATCATCATCTTCAAGCAGGGCATCAAGAGCTACCGCGACCTGCCGCTGCGGTTTGGTGAATTTGGCCAGTGCCACCGCAACGAGCCCTCGGGTGGCCTGCACGGCATCATGCGCGTGCGCGCCTTCACGCAAGACGATGGCCACATCTTCTGCACCGAAGACCAGATCCAGGGCGAGGTGGTGGCCTTCACCACGCTGCTGCAGAAGGTCTACAAGGACTTCGGCTTCAGCGACATCATCTACAAGCTGTCGACCCGCCCGGAAAAGCGCATTGGCACCGAAGAGAGCTGGGACCGGGCTGAGAACGCCTTGGCCGAAGGCCTGCGCGCCTCGGGCTGCGACTTCGAGTACCTGCCGGGCGAGGGCGCTTTCTACGGCCCGAAGATCGAATACACGCTCAAAGATGCACTCGGCCGCCCCTGGCAGTGCGGCACGATCCAAGTTGATCCGAACATGCCGGAGCGCCTGGATGCCGAGTACGTCGGCGAAGACGGCGCGCGTCACCGCCCCGTCATGCTGCACCGTGCGATCGTCGGCAGCTTGGAGCGTTTCATCGGCATTTTGATCGAGCAGCACGCTGGTGCCTTGCCGCTGTGGCTGGCACCGACGCAAGTTTCGGTGCTCAACATCACCGACAATCAGGCTGATTACGCTGCTGAAGTGGCGAAATCGCTGCAAAAACAAGGGCTTAGAGTTCAGCTTGATTTGCGCAACGAAAAAATCACGTATAAAATCCGTGAGCACTCGTTGCAAAAGGTTCCGTTCATCCTTGTCGTTGGCGACAAGGAAAAGGCAAACGGGGCCGTTGCGGTGCGCGCCCGGGGCAATCAAGACCTCGGGGCGATGAGCTTGGCGGACTTCATGCTGAAGGCCGCGGGCGACATCGATTCCAAGGCCTGAACGTGCCGGCACCCTGGGGTGCCGGTTGTCATTCCGGCCCGGCGCGGGCACCCTCTGTTGTTGTTTGGATTCCCTTTGCCTTGGAATCCACTGAAGGATTTGAACCATCGCTACTTTTGCCGACCGCCGCACTCCCAACGTTGAGCGCAAACACCGTCTCAACCGGGAGATCATGGCCCCTGAAGTTCGTCTGAACGGTGTTGAAAACGAGCCCCTGGGCATCGTGAGCATTCAGGAAGCGCTGCGCATGGCGGGCGATCTGGATGTTGACTTGGTGGAAATCGCGGCTGCCGCGATCCCTCCGGTTTGCCGCCTGATGGACTACGGCAAGCTCAAGTACCAAGAGCAAAAGAAGGCGGCGGAAGCCAAGTCCAAGCAAAAGATCGTTGAAATCAAGGAAGTCAAATTCCGCCCGGGCACGGACGAAGGCGACTACCACATCAAAATGCGCAACCTGCGCCGCTTCATCGCCGAAGACGGCGATAAGGGCAAGGTCACTCTGCGTTATCGCGGTCGTGAAATCACCCACCAAGACATCGGCATGCGCTTGCTCGAACGAATTCGCGACGAACTGGCCGACGTCTCGGTGGTGGAAAACATGCCCAAGCTGGAAGGCCGGCAAATGATCATGGTGCTGGCGCCCAAGCGCAAGTCCTGATCGGTGATCGGTGGTGTCTCCGGGTGCCACCGCGACGCTAAGAATCTAGAGAGTTCAATGCCTCGATTTGGTCATCGGGGTGTTGTCAGAAGCGACTGCAGGCCAACAAGACGGTGAGTTCATCACCGGCGCCTGCAGCAGCAATCAAGAAGGAGCAGTCATGCCCAAAATGAAGACCAAGAGCAGCGCCAAGAAGCGCTTCCGCGTCCGTCCAGGCGGCACCGTCAAGCGCGGACAAGCCTTCAAGCGTCACATCTTGACCAAGAAGACCACCAAGAACAAGCGCCACCTGCGCGGTACCACGAGCGTGCATGAGACCAATATGGGTCACATCGCGCAAATGCTGCCGTTCGCCGGCCTGTAATCCACCAAGACTGAAGGAGTAATCACATGCCTCGCGTCAAACGTGGTGTTACCGCCCGTGCTCGTCACAAGAAAATTCTCGCTCTGGCCAAGGGTTACCGTGGCCGCCGCAAGAACGTGTTCCGCATTGCCAAGCAAGCAGTCATGCGCGCTGGGCAATACGCCTACCGTGACCGTCGCACGAAGAAGCGCGTCTTCCGCCAGCTCTGGATCGCCCGTATCAACGCGGCATCCCGTGGCCTGGGTCTGACCTACAGCAAGTTCGTGGCTGGCCTGAAGAAGGCCCAGATCGAGATCGACCGCAAGGTTCTCGCTGACATGGCCGTGAATGATCCTGCCGGTTTCGGCAGCATTGTTGACAAGGTGAAGGCCCAGCTCGCCGCTTGATGAGCGCGTGCATGCCGCTGCTGCAAAGCGGTGGCATCACCTGGCACGCCTGGCGGCTCGTCTGAGCCGCCAAGCACGTCCCCCAAGGCCGGCTTTGAGTCCGGCCTTTTTTTTTGCGAACCGATGAACGATCTCGATCAACTGGTGAACGACGCGAAGGCTGACTTCGCACAGGCCGCAGCGCCCGCTGAGCTGGAAAACGCCAAGGCCCGCTTTCTGGGCAAGTCGGGTCGGCTCACGGATTTGCTGAAGTCACTGGCCGCCTTGCCGGCTGATGAAAAGAAGATCCGCGGTGCCCAGATCAACGTCGCCAAGCAGGCGGTGGAGGCCGCGCTGACCGAGCGCCGCCAGGCCCTGGCCGATGCCGAGTTGCAGGCGCAGTTGCGCGCCGAATCGCTGGATGTGAGCCTGCCGGGCCGTCAGCGTGGCACCGGTGGCTTGCATCCCGTGTCGCGCAGCCTGGAGCGCATCGAAGCGATCTTCGGTTCCATGGGTTTTGATGTGGCCGATGGCCCCGAGATCGAGAACGACTGGTTCAACTTCACCGCCCTCAACACGCCGGCCGACCACCCCGCGCGCTCGATGCACGACACCTTTTATGTCGACATGCAGGGCCTGAATCAAGAGGCAGAGCAGGGCGGCTACTTGCTGCGCACCCACACCAGCCCGATGCAGGTGCGCTACGCGGTGCAGCATGTGAAAAAGCATGCGGCGGCCATCGCCGCCGGCTTGCCCATGCCCGAGATTCGCGTGATTGCGCCGGGCCGCACCTACCGTGTGGACAGCGATGCCACGCACTCGCCGATGTTCCACCAGTGCGAAGGCCTGTGGATCGGCGAGAACGTGAGCTTCAAGGACCTGAAATCGGTGTTCGCTGATTTCTTCCGCAACTTCTTCGAGACCGACGCACTGGACATCCGCTTCCGGCCGTCGTTCTTCCCCTTCACCGAGCCCTCGGCCGAGGTCGACATTGCCTTTGGTGAAGGCCCGCTCAAGGGCCGCTGGTTGGAGGTGGCCGGCTCCGGCCAGGTGCACCCGAACGTGGTGCGCAACTTCGGCCTCGACCCCGAGCGCTACATCGGCTTCGCCTTCGGCATGGGCCCGGACCGCCTGACCATGCTGCGTTATGGCGTCAACGACCTGCGCCTGTTCTTTGACGGCGATCTGCGCTTCTTGTCGCAGTTTCAGTGAGCGGCGCGTACGCCGCCCGCACCCCCGTCATACCCCAGAACACCTACGGATCTGAGCATGCAATTCCCTGAATCCTGGCTGCGCGAGTTCTGCAACCCGCCCCTGTCCACCGCCGAGTTGTCCGAGCTGCTGACCATGGCCGGCATGGAAGTTGAAGAGTTGCGCCCGGTGGCGCCGCCTTTCCATGGCATTGTTGTTGGCGAAATCTTGGAGACAGAGCAGCACCCCAACGCTGACCGCCTGCGCGTGTGCAAGGTCAGCGCCGGTGCGCTGAGCCAGGACGGCCCGCTGCAGATCGTCTGCGGTGCGCCCAACGCGCGACCGGGCATCAAGATTCCGCTGGCCATGGTGGGCGCCGAGCTTCCGCCGGGCGCCGATGGCAAGCCGTTCTCCATCAAGATCGGCAAGCTGCGCGGGGTCGACAGCTACGGCATGCTGTGCTCGGCCAAAGAGCTGCAGCTGGCCGACGACACCGGTGGTTTGTTGGAGCTGGCCGCCGACGCGCCCGTCGGCATGAACATCCGCGAGCACTTGAAGCTTGACGACACGCTGTTCACCCTGAAGCTCACGCCCAACCTGGCGCATTGCCTGAGCGTGTACGGTATTGCCCGCGAGGTCTCGGCCCTGACCGGTGTGCCGCTGAAGGCACCTGAGGCCGTGACGCTGGCCCCGCAACACGATGCCAAGCTGCCGGTGAAGGTGAGCGCCACCGACCTGTGCGGCCGTTTCTCGGGCCGCATCATCCGTGGCGTCAACACGAAGGCCACCACGCCGGCCTGGATGGTGGAGCGTCTGGCGCGTTGCGGCCAGCGATCGGTGACGGCGCTGGTCGACATCTCGAACTATGTGATGTTCGAGATGGGCCAGCCCAGCCATATTTTTGACCTCGACAAGATCCACGGCGGCCTCGATGTGCGTTGGGGCCGCGAGGGCGAAACGCTCAAGCTGCTCAACGGCAACACCATCACCGTCGACGCGCAAGTGGGTGTGATTGCCGACGAGCAGGCCGTCGAATCGCTGGCCGGCATCATGGGCGGCGACGCCACCTCGGTGAGCGACGACACGCAAAACGTCTACGTGGAAGCGGCCTTTTGGTGGCCCAAGGCCGTGGCGGGTCGTTCGCGCCGCTACAACTTCTCGACCGACGCTGGCCACCGCTACGAGCGCGGTGTCGACCCCAGCCTCACGGCGCCGCAGCTTGAGCGCATCAGCCAGTTGATCATCGACATCTGCGGCGGCCAGCCTGGCCCGCTGGACGATCAGCAGCTGGCGCTGCCCGCCCGCCCGCCGGTGACGCTGCGCGTGGCGCGTGCCGCCAAGGTGATTGGCATGCCGGTGACGCAGGCGCAATGCGCGCAGGTGCTGAGTCGTCTGGAGCTGCCTTTTTCTGAGGCCGAAGGCACGCTGACCGTGACGCCACCGAGCTGGCGTTTTGACATCCAGATCGAAGAAGACCTGATCGAAGAGGTGGTGCGCGTGCTGGGTTTCCACACCCTGCCCAACACGCCGCCGCAAGCGCCGGTGACCGCGCGTATGCGCACAGAGTCGCAGCGCAGCAGCCACGCTGTGCGCCACAGCTTGGCGGCACTCGGTTACTTCGAGACCATCAACTTCAGCTTTGTCGAAGAGCGCTGGGAAACCGAGCTGGCCGGCAACACGGCGCCCATTCGCGTGCTGAACCCGATCGCCAGCCCCTTGTCGGTGATGCGCTCCAGCTTGTTGGGCAGCTTGATCCAGGTGCTGCGTTTCAATCTGGCCCGCAAGGCGCCGCGCGTGCGCGTGTTCGAGCTGGGCCGCGTGTTTCTGCGCGATGTGTCGGTGGCCTCCACCGACCGCACCGTGGCCGGCGTCCACCAGCCGCTGCGCGTGGGCGGCCTGGCCTGGGGCCCGGCCGATGCGTCGCAGTGGTCGCAAAAAGACCGCGCGGTCGACTTCTTTGACGTCAAGGGCGACCTGGAGGCTTTGCTGGCCCCGCGCGCGCTGCGCTTTGAGGCCGCCGAGCATCCGGCGCTGCACCCCGGCCGCTGCGCCCAGGTGTTCGTCGATGGTGTGGCCGCCGGCTTTGTGGGTGAACTGCACCCGCGCTGGCGCCAAGGCTACGAGTTGCCCTCGGCGCCGATCCTGTTCGAACTCGAACTCGACGCCGTGCTGGGCCGCCCGCTGCCACAGTTCGAGCCGATCTCGCGCCAGCAGTCGGCCTGGCGCGACCTGGCCCTGGTGGCCGGCGAGGCCGTGACGCACGACGCGCTGATGGCCGCCATCCACGCCACACCGTCGCCTCTGGTGCGCTCTGCGCAACTGTTCGACATCTACAAGCCCGCGCAGCCCACGGCCGATTTGGCGGCAGGTGAGCGCAGCATGGCCGTGCGCGTGGCGTTGCGCGACGACGACGCGACGCTGACCGACGAGCGCATCGAGGCCGTCGTGGCCGAGGTGTTGCAGACCTTGTCCGCACGCCTGGGCGTGCGCTTGCGTGGTTGATGATCCCGACGACATCCAGGCGCCCCGCACCATGAACCCTGCCGACAAGCCCGCCGAACGCGTGATGCTACCTTCGCTTGAAACGCCCACGCTGACCAAGGCGGAGCTGGCGGAGTTGCTGTTCGAGCGCCTCGGGCTGAACAAGCGCGAGAGCAAGGACATGGTGGAGGCGTTTTTCGACATCATCCACAGCACGCTGGTGTCGGGGGCGGATGTGAAGATGTCGGGCTTCGGTAACTTCAATATCCGCCGCAAGGCGCCTCGCCCCGGGCGCAACCCGCGCACCGGCGAGACCATCCCGATCAAGGCGCGCAACGTCGTGACCTTTCACGCCAGCCACAAACTCAAGGGGATCGTGCAAGGCGACATACCGGTCGGAGATGAGTTCGAGTAAAGTCTGATCTCCTCAGCGAAACGCCTTGATTTCAGTGGAGAAAACCCTTCCGCCCATCCCCGCCAAACGCTACTTCACCATCGGTGAAGTGAGCGAGTTGTGTGGCGTCAAGCCCTATGTGCTGCGCTACTGGGAGCAGGAGTTCACACAGCTCAAGCCCATGAAGCGGCGCGGCAACCGCCGCTACTACCAGCACCACGAGGTGCTGCTGATTCGCCGCATTCGCGAGTTGTTGTACGACCAAGGCTTCACCATCAGCGGTGCGCGCAACCGCTTGGCCGATGGCGCTTCGCGGGCCGGAGATGAGCCGAGCCTGCCCCTGGCGGACTTGGACGACATCGAACTCGCGGCCGACTTGGCAGAAGAGGGCTTCGAGGCCGTCAACCTGTCCAAGCTGGTGGTGCTCAGCGAAGCCGATGCCGCGGCACTCGCTGCCGATCGAATCCCGACCGCAGAAGTGACCGAATGGCATGTGGGCACGGTGCTGTCGATGAGCCAGGTGAAAGAAGAATTGCTGGCCATTCGAACAATGTTGGCGTTTTGACCTTTGGGCTCAAAAAGTCTGCCATAATAGGAGCTTCAGTCGGGGCGTAGCGCAGCCTGGTAGCGCACTTGCATGGGGTGCAAGGGGTCGCGAGTTCGAATCCCGCCGCCCCGACCAGAATTGACCGCAGAGGGTCAGCAAATGAAAATTTGCTGACCCTTTTGTCATTGCAAGGCTGCTTTCTTGCCAGGCGAGGGCGGGTTGTCTGCGTGGACATCGCTCAACGCTTACTGCCGCACGCCGCTGCCTGCCTCGGCGATGCGAGGACGGCTGGTGTGGGCCGCGGCCTCAACGCCAAGCCGCACCCATCAGGTGCCGTCAAGGCGCAACAGAGACTTCGACGCGCCGCGCCTCAGACGCTTCCCCGCCATTGAGCTGCTCCGGCTTCTTGAGGGTGATGCGGTCTTTGGGCACACCTGCAGCCTCCAACGCGGCAGCAACGGCTTGCGCACGCTCCTTGGCCAAGGCCGCGTTCTTCTCCGGTTTGCCCTTGGCGTCGTGAAAGCCACTCACCGCCAAGGTGGCACCACCCGCTTTGGCGGCCTCAATCAATGGGGCCAGCGTCTGTGCGGCATCGGCCGGCAGATCGGCCTTGCTCTTCTCGAAATAGACCTTGGCGATGGCTGCGCTGGGCACCGGAGTTGCAATTGCCGGTGCTGCGGCCGATGCGGGCTCGGCAACCGCCGTGGGCATGGTGGCCGGTACTTCAGACGCCGGTTCGGCCACCGGCGTGGCGTGTGACACTGGCTTGATCGCAGCCTCGGTGCCGGCCGGCATCGGCAACAGCGGCACGATCAGCAGCGCCACGATGTTGATGATCTTGATGAGTGGATTCACCGCCGGGCCGGCCGTGTCCTTGTAGGGGTCGCCCACGGTGTCGCCCGTCACGGCGGCCTTGTGCGCCTCGCTGCCTTTGCCACCGTGGTGGCCGTCTTCAATGTATTTCTTGGCGTTGTCCCAGGCACCGCCGCCGGTGCACATCGAGATCGCGACGAACAAGCCGGTGACGATGGTGCCCATCAACAAACCGCCGAGTGCGGCCGGGCCGAGCAGCAAACCAACGATCAGCGGCACCACCACTGGCAGCAGGCTGGGCACGATCATTTCCTTGATCGCGGCCGAGGTCAGCATGTCGACCGCGCGGCCGTACTCGGGCTTGGCGCTGCCGTCCATGATGCCCTTGATGTCGCGGAACTGGCGCCGCACCTCCACCACCACCGCGCCTGCCGCGCGGCCCACGGCCTCCATGGCCATGGCGCCAAACAGGTAGGGAATCAAGCCGCCGATGAACAGGCCGACGATGACCTTCGGGTCGCTCAAGTCAAAGCTCACGTGCATGCCGCGCGCTTCGAGCGAGTGGGTGTAGTCGGCAAAAAGCACCAGCGCGGCCAGGCCAGCCGAGCCAATCGCATAGCCCTTGGTGACCGCCTTGGTGGTGTTGCCCACCGCGTCGAGGGGGTCGGTCACGTCGCGCACTTCCTTGGGCAGCTCGGCCATCTCGGCAATGCCGCCGGCGTTGTCGGTGATGGGACCGTAGGCGTCGAGGGCGACGATCATGCCCGTGAGCGAAAGCATGGCTGTGGCGGCGACCGCAATGCCGTAGAGGCCGGCGAGCGCGTACGAGGCGCCTATCGCGACGCAGACCGCGAGCACCGGCCAGGCGGTGGACTTCATCGACACGCCCAGGCCCGCGATCATGTTGGTGGCGTGGCCGGTGACGCTGGCGGCGGCGACGTGCTGCACCGGCTTGTACTGCGTGCCGGTGTAGTACTCGGTGATCCAGACCAGGAACCCGGTCAGCGCCATGCCGACCACCGCCGTGCCCCAGAGGTGCCAGACGGTGATCAGCTTGCTGCCGCCGGGTACGTCGAAAGCAACGGTCTTCACGACGTCGCCCATCA
>JBEAOO010000332.1:0-14109 GCA_041164825.1 Pseudomonadota bacterium
GGCGCGCTGGTGGCCGAGGTGCAAGCGCCAGCGGCGCAGGCTCAATCGATGAGCCTGCCCATCGCCCAGCCGCAACTCTGGTGGCCCGTGGGCCATGGCGCGCAGCCGCTCTACACGCTGCACACCGAGCTCGTCACCGCCGATGCCGTGCCCACCGTGATCGCCACGCAGCAGCGTCGCTTGGGCCTGCGCCGCTTGCGCCTGGTGCAAGGCCCGGTGGCGGGTGAGGCTGGCCGCGCCTTTCACTTCGAGGTCAACGGCCGCGACATCTTTGCCGGTGGCGCCAACTGGATTCCCGACGACAACCTGCTCAACCGCATCACGCCCGCGCGCTACCGCGAGCGCGTGGCCCAGGCGGCCGCGGCGCACATGACGATGCTGCGCGTGTGGGGCGGTGGCATCTACGAAGACGAGGCCTTCTACGACGCCTGCGACGAGCTCGGCGTGCTGGTGTGGCAAGACTTTGTGTTTGCCTGCGGCCTGTACCCGGCGCACCCGGCGTTCATCGCCAGCGTCGACGCCGAGGCGCGCGCTGCCATCACCCGCCTGCGCCACCGCGCGAGCTTGGCCCTTTGGTGCGGCAACAACGAGGACTACATGCTGGCCGAGTCGGTGGGCGCCTATGGTCCGGGCAAAGACACCGCACGCTTTGATGCCCGCGTGATTTACGAAGCGCTGCTGCCCGATCTCTGCGGCGCGCTCGACCCCGATCGCCCCTACTGGCCGGGCAGCCCCTACACCTCGACCACCGAGGGTCAGTTGCCCTCACAAGACCCGACCATCGGCGATCGCCACAGCTGGGAGGTCTGGCACCAGCTGATGCTGCCCTATGCGCAATACGCCAAGGTGGGCGCGCGCTTCGTCAGCGAGTTTGGCATGCAGTCGCACCCTTCGCTGGCGCTGCTCGAAGCCGCCGTCCCCGAGGCCGAGCGATTTCCCGGCAGCCGCACCGTGCAGTGGCACAACAAGGCCTTTGGGCCCGCGGTGGGCGCCGATGGGCACCGCCGCTTGGCCGTGTACGCGGCCGACACGCTGCGCGCACCCCACACGCTGGCCGGCGAGGTGTATGCCACGCAGTTTGTGCAGGCTGAGGCCATGCGCCATGCGTTTGAGGCCTTCCGCCGCGGCTGGCGCGGCCCGGGTGCGCGCGCCTGCGGTGGCGCATTGGTGTGGCAGCTCAACGACTGTTGGCCCGTCACCAGTTGGGCGCTGATCGACAGCGCCGCGCGGCCCAAGCCGGCGTGGTTTGCGGTGCGCCGCGCGCTGGCCCCGCTGGCGGTGGCGCTGCGGCAAGAGGGCGCCGAGTGGTCGGCATGGGCCGTGCACAGCGGCGGCGAGGCGCTGGCCGCCACGGCGCTGTGGCAGCAGCACGATCTGGCGGGCGCGCTGCGGTCTGAGCAACGCAGCAGCGTCACGCTGGTGGCCAATGGCTGCACTGAATTGGCGGTGCCCGCCGAGTGGACGGCCCGTTGCGGCGGTGATGAAGGCGCTGACGACGACACGCCGCTGCTTGCCACCGTGAGCGTGAGCGTGGTGGGCGATGCCGCCCCCACCGCACGCGCCCAGGCCTGGCCCGAGCCCTACCGCTGGCACCGCTTCCCCGACCCGCAGATCGACCTGCAGGTGCTGGCAGGCGAGGGCGGCGGCACCCACACGCTGCAACTGCAGGCCCTGCGCCCCGCCAAGGGCGTGTGGGTCGATGCGCCGCACGCCACGCTGGCCGACAACTTCTTCGACCTGCTGCCCGGCGAGGTGCGTCACATCGCCGCCACCGGCGCGCTCGACGGCCTGCGGCTGTTGTGCCTCAACACGGTGCAAGATCCCGCGCCATGAGCACCATCAAGGACGTGGCCAAACTGGCCGGAGTGGGCGTGGGCACGGCCTCCCGCGCGATCTCGGGCAAGGGGGCAGTCTCGCCCGAGACCTTGGCGCGTGTGCGGCAGGCGGTGGCCGAGCTGGGCTTTCGGCCCTCCAACGTGGCGCGTGCGCTCTCGCTCAAATCGACCGGCATGCTGGGCGTGTACGTGCCGATTTTTGAAGGCACGTTTTACGGCCCCATGCTGCAGGCCATTGATGCCGAATTGCGCGCTGTCAACCGCCACATGGTGGCGGCTAACGGCTGCGGCACGGCGGACGCGCGCCAGCAGGCGCTGGACGGCGTGGACTTTCTGATCCAGCGCCAGTGCGACGGCATTTTGGTGCTGAGCAACGATCTGCTGGACGAAGATTTTGTGGCGCTGCATGCGCGCTTTGAGCGCTTGGCGGTGCTCAACCGCTCGGTGCCTGCGGGCGGCCCGGCGGCCTTCTCCACCGACCACCGCCAAGGCGGCGTGTTGGCCGCGCAGGCGCTGTTGTCCAAGGGCCACCGCGAGATCGCACTGATCGGCGGCCCCGACAGCGCACCGGACAACCGCGCCCGCCTGGCCGGCTTCCACGCCGAGCTGGCGCGCCACGGTGTCCAGGTGGCGCCCGAGCACCAGGCTGAAGGCGACTTCGCCTTTGCGGGCGGCCACGCGGCCGCGCTGGCGCTGCTGGCGCGCCGCAAGAAGGGGCGTGGCAAAGCGACGTCCGCCTTGCCTTACACCGCCATCTTCTGCGCCAACGACGTGATGGCCATGGCCGCGATTTCGGCCTTCACGCACGCCGGCATTCGCGTGCCGCAAGACCTGTCGGTGATCGGCTTTGACGACAGCGATGTCGCGGCCTACACCGCGCCGCAACTGACCTCCGTGCGCATCCCGGTGGACGAGGTGGCCGTCAGCGGCTGCCGCCACATGCTGCAACTTTGTTATGGCCTGGCGCTGCCCTATGCGCGCGAGTTTCCACCCCGGTTGGTGTGGCGCGAGTCGGTGGTGAACGGCCCGCACACGCCCATCGTTTTTCCCGACCACGACTCACCCAAGGCCGGCTGAGCGGCATCCGGGCGCGCGCCCGGGGCACTCGGCTGGCGGGCCTTGTTGTTCACTCCTCCCCATCCCCAGGAGCTCTTCCCATGGCGATCGCCCTTGGCATCATCGGTGCCGGCAACATCTTCCCCGCTTACTTGCGCACGCTCAAGCGCAGCAAGTTGTTCAATATCGTGGGTGTGGCCGACGCCGTGCCCGCGGCGGCCAAAAAGCGCGCCGAAGAGTTTGGCCTCAAGGCCATGACGGTGGACAAGCTGCTGGCCAGCGAGGCCACGCTGATCTTGAACCTCACGCCGCCCCAGGCCCACCACGCGATGGGCCTGAAGGTGCTGCAAGCTGGCAAGCACTTTTTCACCGAGAAGCCGTTGGCCGCCAGCTTTGCCGAGGGCAAAGAAATGGTGGCCCTGGCCAAGCGCAAGAAGCTGCGCATCGGCTGCGCGCCGGACACCTTTTTGGGCGCTGGCGCGCAAACCACCCGCGCGCTGATTGACGCCGGCACCATCGGCACCATCCGCCACGGCACGGCCCACTTCATGTGCCACGGCCCCGACCACTGGCACCCCAACCCCGCGTTCTTTTACCAACAAGGCGCGGGCCCGTTGATGGACGTGGGCGTGTACTACCTGACCCATTTGGTGAACCACCTCGGCCCCGTCGCCAGCGTGAGCGGCAGCGCTCACACCACGCACAGCACGCGCGTGATCGCGCTGGGCGACAACCGGGGCAAGAAGATCCCCGTCGCTGTGCCCACGCACATCGTCACGCACCTCCATTTCGTCTCGGGCGCGCAGATCGTGCTGACCAGCAGTTTTGATGTGTGGAAACACAGCCACCCGCCGATGGAGTTTTACGGCGACGACGGCACCATCCTCGGCCACGACCCCAACCAGTTCGGCGGCAAGGTGCGCTACGCCACTCAGCTGGGTGAATGGGAGAAAGTCAAAGACAAGCGCCCCTACACCACCAACTCGCGCGGCATCGGCCTGATCGACATGGCCCAGTCCATCGAAGCGGGTGTGGCCCACCGCTGCAGCGAGGCGCTGGCGCTGCATGTGCTGGAGGTGATGGAGCGCTCGCTGGATGCCGCCCGCACCGGCAAAGCCCAGCGCATCAGCACCACCTGTGAGCGCCCCGCGCCGCTGGCGGCCAAGCTGTTCTGAGCCATGACCGGCCCCGCCAAGAAGCCTGCCGTCTGACCCCTCCACCGAGCACCCCGCCATGACCCGCATCTCCGTCCAGATCTACTCCATCCGCGAAGCGGGTGACCTCGACACCCAACTCGCGCTGGCCCGCAGCGCCGGTTTTGAATGGGTCGAGACCGTGGCCACCCACGGCCTGAGCGCGCCAGACTTCGCGGCCAAGATCGCTGCCCACGGCCTCAAGGTGTCGTCCATGCACGCGGCCCTGCTGCAGCTCGAAGGCGGCGATCTGCCCCTGCTGGCCGAGGCCTGCCGCCTCACCGGCTGCCCGCTGATCGTCATGCCGTGGCTTCCGATGGGCTTGCGCTCGGCCACCGCAGGGGGCTGGCGTGCGATGGGTGAGCGCCTGGCCGCGCTGGCCGATCAGGTCAACGCGCTCGGCCTGCGCTTGGCGTATCACAACCATGAGTTTGAGTTCCTCAGCTACGACGGCCGCACCGCGCTCGAATGGCTGTTTGGCGCCACCACCCCGGCCCAGTTGGGTTGGGAGGTCGACCTGGGCTGGGTGCACCGCGCGGGGGCCGATGCGCAGCATTGGCTCAGGCTGTATGCCGACCGCCTGGTGGCGGTGCACGCCAAAGACATCGCGCCGCCGGCCACCGCCGTGGCCGAAGACGGCTGGACCACGCTGGGCACCGGCATCGTGCCCTGGCCCGCGCTGTTGGCGCAGTTGAAGCCGAGCGTGCCGCTGTTTGTGTTTGAGCACGACCACCCGGTGGACTTTGCGCGCACGCTCAAAGACAGCCACGGCTTTTTGGCCAGCCACCTGGCCTGAGGCGCTCACACCATGAGCCACCCCATTTCCAGCACTGCGTCGCTGAACAGCATCCAAGGCCCGGGCATCTTCCTGGCCCAGTTCGCGGGTGATGCGGCGCCCTTCAACAGCCTGCCTGCCATTGGCCGCTGGGCCGCCGGCCTGGGCTACCGCGGCGTGCAAATCCCGAGCTGGGACGCGCGCTTGTTTGACCTCGCCCGCGCGGCCGAGAGCCAAACCTATTGCGACGAGGTGCGCGGCCAACTGGCCGAGTGCGGCCTGCAGATCACCGAGCTGTCCACGCATCTGCAAGGCCAGCTGGTGGCGGTGCACCCGGCGTATGACCTGCCGATGGATGGCTTCGCGCCCGAAGCCGTGCGCGGCAAACCGGCCGAGCGCACGGCCTGGGCGGTGAGCCAACTCAAGCTGGCGGCCAAAGCCTCGCAGCGCCTGGGCCTCAGCGCCCATGCCACCTTCAGCGGCGCGCTGGCCTGGCCCTACCTCTACCCCTGGCCGCAGCGCCCGGCGGGCCTGGTGGAGGCCGCGTTTGACGAACTGGCCAAGCGCTGGACGCCGATCCTGAATGCCTTTGACGAGGCGGGTGTCGACGTTTGCTACGAGGTGCACCCGGGCGAAGACCTGTGCGATGGCGCGAGCTTCGAGATGTTCCTCGACCGCGTGCAGCAGCACCCGCGCGCCAACCTGCTGTATGACCCCAGCCACTTCGTGCTGCAGCAGCTCGACTACCTGCACTACATCGACCTCTACCACTCGCGTATCAAGGCCTTCCATGTGAAGGACGCGGAGTTCCGGCCCGATGGGCGCCAGGGCGTGTACGGCGGCTTCCAGGCCTGGAAGGACCGGGCCGGGCGCTTCCGCTCTCTGGGCGACGGGCAGGTGGACTTTCGCGCCATCTTCAGCAAGCTCACGCAGCACGGCTACCGCGGCTGGGCGGTGCTGGAGTGGGAGTGCTGCATCAAGCACCCGGAGCAGGGCGCGGCCGAGGGCGCACCGTTCATTGCCGACCACTTGATTCGCGTGGCTGAACGCGCTTTTGACGACTTCGCCGCCAGCGGCACCGACGACGCGGCCAACCGCCGCATGCTGGGGCTGGCTTGAGCACTGCGGCCGCCTTGAAAGAGCCGGTGGCGCACCCCTCGCCCTGGCCGCTGGTGCGGGCGGCGGTGCGCGCCAATGTGCTGCCGGGCGTGCTGCTGTGGGTTGGGCTGGCGCTGTTCTTGGCTGGCTACTTCCTGATCCCTGCCGTGCCGGCGGTGCTGGACGAGTGGGTGGCGCTGAAAACCGAGTGGGGTGCGCTCTGCAACTTCGTCACCTACGGCGTGTTTGCGGTGGCCGTGCCCGAGCTGTTGCAGCGCACGCTGCTGCGCCAAGGCAGCCGCATGCCATTGAACTGGGGTGAGTTGGGCTGGGCCGCGCTGGTGTGGGGCGTGATGGGCGTGGTGGTGAACTGCTTTTACCTCGCGCAAAGCCACTGGTTTGGCGAGGGCAACGACGCACTGACGCTGGTGAAAAAGATGGCGGTGGACCAGTTCATCTTTTCGCAGTTCGCCAACTTTCTGGTGATCGGTTTGCTGGGCTGGCGCGAGCTGGGTTTCAGCGCCCGCGCATGGACGCGTTTGGCCGACCCCGTCTACCTGTGGGGCCAGTACCTGCCCATCATGGTGGCCGGCTGGTGTGTGTGGATTCCGGCGGTGATGGTGGTGTATTTCATGCCCACGCCGCTGCAGTTTCCGGTGGTGTCGATGGTGTTGAGCTACTGGATCTTGGTGTTCAAGTTTTTGCGCCTGCGTCGATGACGCGGGTGAGGGAGGGAACGACATGAGTGATCACGCCAACACAGCCCCGAGGCCTTTGCGCCTGGGCATGGTGGGCGGCGGGCAGGGTGCCTTCATCGGCGGCGTGCACCGCATCGCGGCGCGGCTCGATGGGCAGTACCAGCTGGTGGCGGGCGCCTTGTCGTCCGACCCCGAGCGCGCGCGGGCGAGCGGGGCCGAGCTGGGCCTGGCGCCCGAGCGCTGCTACAGCGACTTCCGCGCCATGGCGCAGGCCGAGGCCGCGCGGCCCGATGGCATCGAGGTGGTGGCCATCGTCACGCCCAATCACCTGCATCACGCGGTGGCCTGCGCCTTCATCGAGGCCGGCATCCATGTGGTGTGCGACAAGCCGCTGACCACCACGCTGGCCGATGCGCTCGATCTGCAATCGCGCTTGGCCGCGCGCCCGGCGCAGCGTTTTGCGCTGACCCACAACTACAGCGCCTACCCGCTGATGCGCGCTGCCCGCGCGATGGTGGCGTCAGGCCAGCTGGGCGAGGTGCGCATCGTGCAAGTGGAGTACGCGCAGGACTGGTTGGCCGAGCCACTGGAGGCCACGGGCCAAAAGCAGGCCAGCTGGCGCACCGACCCGGCCTTGGCTGGCCCCGCGGGCGCGCTGGGCGACATCGGCACGCACGCGGCGCAGCTGGCCGAGTTTGTGAGTGGCCTGACGCCGCAAGAGCTCAGCGCCGACCTGATGAGCTTTGTGCCTGGCCGCCGCGTGGACGACCACGTGCAGGTGCAGCTGCGCTACGCCAACCGCGCGCGCGGCCTGCTTTGGGCCAGCCAGGTGGCCACGGGTGAGGAGAACCACCTGCGCCTGCGCGTGTACGGCAGCCGCGCCGCGCTGCACTGGGACCAGGAGCAGCCCAACGAACTCACCTTTCACCCCGCCGGTGAGCCGGCACGGCGCTTGACGCGCGGCATGGCGAGCTTGCCCGCTGAGGCCGGTGCCGCCACCCGCACGCCGGGGGGGCACCCCGAGGGTTACCTCGAAGCCTTTGCCCAGATCTACCGCGACTTTGCCGAGGACGTACGCGATGCGCAGGCCGGCCGAGAGAGCCCGCCGCGTGTGCCCGGTTTGTCCGATGGCGTGCGCGGCCTGCAGTTTGTTGAAGCCGTGCTGCGCAGCCATGCGCAGAACGCGGCTTGGGTCGCGCTGTGACCCGCTCTTCATCACCCTCACCCCTTCAATGCGAGACCGACCATGACCGACGACACCCTGAACCACCTGCTCGATCAACTGACGCTGGAAGAGCAGGTCAGCCTGCTGACCGGCGCCGACTTCTGGACCACCGTGCCTGTGCCACGCCTGGGCATCCCCGCCATCAAGGTGAGTGACGGCCCGAACGGCGCGCGCGGCGGCATCTTCAAAGACGGGCCCACGACGGCGTGTTTCCCAGTCGGCATTGCGCTCGGCGCCACCTGGAACCCGGCGCTGATCGAGCAGGCCGGTGCGGCCCTGGGTGAAGAGGCCAAGCTCAAGGGCGCCACGGTGCTGCTGGCGCCCACGGTGAACCTGCACCGCACGGTGCTCAACGGCCGCAACTTCGAGTGCTACGCCGAAGACCCGTGGCTCACCAGCGAGATCGGCGTGGCCTACATCCGCGGCGTGCAAAGCCGCGGGGTGGCCGCCACCATCAAGCACTTTGTGGGCAACGAGAGCGAGTACCAGCGCATGAGCATCAGCTCGGACATCCCCGAGCGGGCGATGCGCGAGCTGTATTTGCTGCCCTTTGAGCGCGCCGTGAAAGAAGCCGGCGTGATGGCGGTGATGACGTCTTACAACCGCATCGACGGCGAGTTTGCCGCCGACCACCGCCGCCTGGTGACCCAGGTGCTGCGCGACGAATGGGGCTTCACCGGCCTGGTGATGACCGACTGGATGGCCGAGCACGACACCGTGAAGAGCACGCTGGCCGGCACCGATCTGGAGATGCCCGGCCCCAGCCGCGAGCGCGGCGAAGCGCTGGTGGCGGCCGTGCGCAGCGGCCAACTGCCGGCCAAGGCCGTGCGCGCTTGCGCGCAACGCGTGCTGCAACTGGTGGCGCGTGTCGGCGCCTTCCGCCACCCGGGCATCCCGGCCGAGCGCAACGACGATGTGCCGGCGCACCGCGCCATCATTCGCCAGCTGGGCAGCGACGGTGCGGTGCTGCTGAAGAACCACGCCCAGACCCTGCCGCTGGCGCCGCAAGCCGGCCAGACCGTGGCGCTGATCGGCCGCAGCGCCGTGGTGCCGCAGATCATGGGCGGGGGCAGCGCCAACGTGAACGCGCACTACCGCAGCGCGCCGATGGCGGCGCTGCAAGCACGCCTGCCCGGTGTCACCTTCACCCAGCACGACGGGGCTGATTTGCACCGCTGGGTGCCGGTGCTGCGCGCTCCGGTGCAGATGAACTTCTACAACACCACCGATTTCACCGGTCCGGTGGTGTGCACGCAAACCGTGGACAGCAGCGAGCAGCTGTGGATCGACACGGTGGACGCGGCCGTGACGCGGGGCAATTTCAGCGTGCGCGCCACGATGCAGTTTGTGGCCGAGGCCGCGGGCGAGCACCAGTTCTCGCTCATCAGCGCGGGGGTGAGCCGCGCCTTCATCAACGGTGAGCTGGTGGTCGATGCCTGGACGGGCTGGGCCCGTGGCGACACCTATTTCACCTTTGGCTGCAACGAGGTGCTGACCACGCGCACGCTGGCGGTGGGCGAGGTGAGCGAGATCGTGGTCGAGTTCAGCACCGCCTCGCCCGAGGCCGTGCCCATCCACGCGCTGCGTTTTGGCGCCCACCGCATGCTGGGTGAGGCCGACATCGCCGCGGCGGTGGAGGCGGCCCGCCAGGCCGATGTGGCCGTGGTGTTTGCTGGGCTGAACGCCGAGTGGGACAACGAGGGCCTGGACCGCACGAGCATCACGCTGCCGCACCAGCAAAACGCGCTGATCGCCCGCGTGGCCGCGGCCAACCCGCGCACGGTGGTGGTGCTGCAAACCGGCTCGCCGGTGACGCTGCCGTGGCTCGATGCCGTGCCCGCTGTGCTGCAAGCCTGGTACCCCGGTCAGGAGTGCGGCAACGCGATCGCCGATGTGCTGCTGGGTGATGCCGAGCCCGGTGGCCGCCTGCCGCAAACCTGGCCGGTGGCGCTGGCCGACACGGTGGCCCAAGGCGACCCGGCGCAGTACCCCGGCGTGGACGGCCATGTGGCCTATGGCGAAGGCCTGTTCATCGGCTACCGCCACCATGCGCGCAGCGGCGTGGCGCCGCGTTTCCCCTTCGGCTTTGGCCTGTCGTACACGCGCTTTGAGATCGGCGCGCCGCGGGTGGCTCACGCGGTGATCCAGCCAGGTGACACCGTGACGGTGGAGGTGGACGTGCGCAATGTGGGCGAGCGCGCCGGCCAAACCGTGGTGCAACTCTATGTGGCCGATGCGCAAGCCAGCGTCACCCGCCCCGCGCTGGAGTTGAAGGCCTTTGCCAAGTTGCGCGTGGATGCCGGTGCCAGCACCACGGCCAAGCTGCAGCTGGACATGCGCAGCTTCGCTTTCTACGACGAAGCCCGCGCAGCTTGGGTGGCCGAAGCCGGTACCTTCCACCTGCACATCGGCAGTTCGGTGGCCGACCTGCACGGCGCGGTGGCCGTGACGCTGACCTCGGATTGGGTGCAGCCGGTGGCGGGTTGACTTGACGCAGCTGGGCTCGGTGTGTCGATGATCTCGCTCGATGCGTGTGACTTGGCGGGCTGGGTGGCAGAGCTGGGTGCCGATGCGGCCCAGCTCGCGCCCTGGGCCTTGCCGCCGCAATTGGCCGAGCGCGTGCTGCTTGCCGGCGACGCCCGCTTGCGGGCCGACCCCACGCAGTGGCGCCGCGTGGGCGAGGGCGTGTGGCACGCCTCGGCCACGGTGGAGGCGGGCGCGGTGATCAAGGGCCCGGTGCTGATCGGGCCCGGCTGCTTCATCGCTGCGGGCGTCACCTTGCGGGGCGGTGTGTGGCTGGCCGAGCGGGTGACGCTGGGCCCGGGCTGCGAGCTCAAGGCCACGCTGGTGTTGGCGGGCAGCGCGCTGGCGCACTTCAACTACGTGGGTGATTCGTTGATCGGCAGCGGCGTCAATTTTGAAGCCGGTGCAGTGGTGGCCAACCACCACAACGAACGCGTCGACAAGCGCATTTGGGTGCGCTGGGCCGATGGCGCTTTGCACGACACCGGCGTCACCAAATTTGGCGCGCTGGTGGGCGACGGTTGCAAGATCGGCGCGAACGCGGTGTTGTCGCCGGGCACCGTTTTGGCCGCCGGCGCTGTGGTCCCGAGGTTGGGGTTGGTGGCGCAGGACGCGTAGGGTGTTCACTCGCTGCGCATCGGGTTCATTGTTTGCTGCGGCTTGAGTGTTCGCGCGCCAGGCCCGCGGTGGCCGGGGCGCAGGCGGGGGAGGTCACCGCGCTGCGGCGACTACTCTGCGGTACTCGGTCGGGCGGGCCGGGCGCGGAACTCGTTGCGTTCACTTCGTTCACTGCGCTCAAACAACCGCGCCCAGTCCGTGCTTGAAGTGCGCTGCGCGCACGGCCCATCCGCCCTGCGTTCCTCGATGCCCCCGCATCTGCGCCCCGGCCCCCGCGGGCCTGGCGCGCTCGGGCACGTTGGACGGTGTACGAATGTTTTGTCGGCAGGCCACTGACCGCGCCAGGGCAGCCTTGGGGGCGCGCTGAGGGCCTGTGCGCGCCGCCGAGCATCGCAGGGCACCCTCGCGACAGCGAGGGCCAGCAGTCAGGCCCTCAGCGCGATCCCAGGCTGCCCAAGCGCCGCCATCTGCAGCGCGGCAATACCGTCTCAGGCGTTCTTCAAGCCCAGCCGTTCCAGCAGCCCATTGAGCTCGTCGAGCGAGCTGAACTGGATCGAGACCTCCCCTTCCTCACCACGCGCGGTGCGCCGGCGCACGCGCACTTCCACCGTGGCGGTGAGCAGGTCCGACAGCTGTTCTTCAATGCGCAGCAGGTCGCGCGATTTGTCGGAGGCCACGCGCATCAGCGGCTTTTGACGGCCGCTGCTGGCGCCGCTCTTGGCCACCAGCTTTTCAGCTTCGCGCACGCTGAGCTTGCGCGAAGCGATCTCGGTGGCAGTGAGGATCTGCTGCGCGCCTTCCAGCGGCAGCAGGGCCCGGGCGTGGCCCATGTCGAGGTCGCCGGCCATCAGCATTTGCTGCACCGGCTCGGTGAGGTTGAGCAGTCGCAGCAGGTTGCTCGCGGCGCTGCGCGATCGGCCCACGGCTTGGGCAGCTTGTTCGTGGGTGAGGCCGAATTCGTCGGTGAGGCGCTTCAGGCCTTGCGCTTCTTCCAGCGGGTTGAGGTCTTCGCGCTGGATGTTCTCGATCAGCGCCATGGCCGCTGCGGCCTCGTCGGGCACCTCTTTCACCAGCACCGGCACCTCGTCGAGCCCGGCCAGTTTGGCGGCGCGGCTGCGGCGTTCGCCGGCGATGATTTCGTAGCGGCCGCCGCCGATCGGGCGCACCAGGATCGGCTGCATGATGCCCTGGGCTTTGATGCTCTCGGCCAGCTCATAGAGTGAGCCTTCGTCCATGCGCGTGCGCGGCTGGTATTTGCCGGGCTGCATCAACGAGAGTTTGAGCACGGAGGGCAGGGTGCCGGGGGCGGGGGCGTCGCTGACTTTGGGGCCGAGCAATGCTTCGAGCCCCATGCCGAGGCCTTTGGGTTTCTTGGTGACCATGGGGCGATTGTCCCTGATCGGGCGTGAGATCAGCGCTGTGTGCCGATGCGGTGGTCGATGAGCGTCTGCAACAGGGCCAGGCCCTCGGGCCAATCGCCCAAACCCGACTCGCCATTGATGTGCCCGCGCGGGCCGATGGTGGTGACGACGCTGCCCCAGTCTTGCGCCATGCCGAGCGCGCGCTCGCTGGCGCAGTACGGGTCGTCGCTGCTGATCACCATGTGACTGGCAAAGGGCAGGCGCTGGCGAATGATGGGGCGCCAGTTGAAGAGGTTGGGTGGCATGTCGGCGCGCTCGGTGTCGGGCGGGGCCACCAGCAGGGCGCCCACCACGCGCGCGGTGTGTTGCGAGTGGGCGGCCCAGGCGGCCACCAGTTGGCAACCGAGGCTGTGCGCCACCAGCACAGCAGGGCGGGCATCAGAGAGCAACGCCTCGTCGAGCTGGGCCATCCAGTCACCGCGGCGCGGCCACAGCCAGTCGTCTTGCTGCACCCGGGTGTGGCCGCGCTGGGCCTCCCACCGCGTTTGCCAGTGGCTTTCGTCCGAATTCAGCCATCCCGGCAGGGTCAGCACGCGCACGGCGGTGGGAGTTGTCATCGCTTGGCCTTATCCTTCGCGGATCGAATTTGAGGAGTGTTGAAAGATGGTCTACCGGGTTTTTGTCGACGGCCAAGAAGGCACCACCGGCTTGCGCATTCATGAGTATCTCGCGCAGCGCGCTGACGTGGAGGTGCTGCGCATCGACGCCGACAAGCGCAAGGATGCCGCTGAGCGCGCGCGCCTGCTGAACGCCGCCGACGTGGCCTTCTTGTGCTTGCCCGATGCCGCTGCGATCGAAGCCGCCGCCCTGGTGACCAACCCCAACACCTGCTTGATCGACGCCAGCACCGCGCACCGCACGCTGCCGAGCTGGGTGTTTGGCCTGCCTGAGCTGGCCAAGGGCCAGCGCGAGAAGCTGCGTCAGAGCAAGCGCATCGCCAACCCGGGCTGCCACGCCAGCGCCTTCATTCTGGCGGTGCGCCCGCTGGTGGACGCGGGCTTGCTGCCGGCCGACGCGCTGGTGGCGGCCAACTCCATCACCGGCTACAGCGGTGGCGGCAAGAAGATGATTGAGCAGTACGAGGCCGGCGGCAACCCGCTGCTGCTGTCGCCGCGCCCCTATGGCTTGAACCTGCACCACAAGCACCTGCCCGAGATGATGGCCCACACCGGCCTGACACATGCGCCGGCCTTTCAGCCCATCGTGGGCCCGTTTTACAAGGGCTTGGCGGTGTCGGTGCCGCTGCATTTGTCGCAGTTCAAGGCCGGCACCACCGTGCAGCAGGTGCAAGACGCGCTGGTGGCGCACTACGCCGGTGAGCGCTTCGTGACCGTGCAGGCGCTGAGCGACCCGGCCACACTGGCCGATGGGTTCTTCAATGTGCAGGCCAACAACGACAGCAACCAGGTCGACATCTTCGTGTTCGCCAGCGACGAGCAGGTGCTGCTGCTTTCGCGCCTGGACAACCTCGGCAAGGGCGCCAGCGGTGCGGCCGTGCAGTGCATGAATGTGCATCTGGGGCTGGACGAAGGTTTGGGGCTGCTCTGAGCCTGAGCCCGAGCTCAGTGCATCCGAACGCCGCCACACTTCAGTGCTCGGCGGGGACTCCCGTCGGCAAATTTCCGTCCACCACTTGAGGCCGTTTCTCGGTTGAGGATCGGCGCGAG
>JBEAOO010000333.1:0-5887 GCA_041164825.1 Pseudomonadota bacterium
GTGCGCACGATCACCGCTTCGAAGGCTGGTTCGGCTCGGCCGACGATTACGCTTCGCAGCGTGAGCGCGGCTTGGTGACGTGTCCGGTGTGCGGTGATGCGGCGGTTGAGCGTGTGCCCAGTGCACCGCACCTGAACGTGGCGCATCTTCGCGGCGCACCCTCTGGCGCGACGGCCGCTCAAGCTTCGCCCGCGAGCTCTGCGGCGGCGGGGCAGTCCGCCGGCGCATCGGAGTCGACACCACCTTCACCGGGAGCTGCCGGCGGCGCTTTGGCGCACCCTGGTGCGAACGCTGGTCTCCCGGTGCCTGCCGCGATGCAAGCCCAGTGGATGGCGGCGATGCGCGAGGTGCTGGCGCGCACCGAAGACGTGGGTCAGCGCTTTCCTGAGGAAGCGCGGCGCATCCACTACGGCGAGACCGAAGAGCGCTTGATCCGCGGCCAAGCCACACCCGAAGAGCGCGCTGAGTTGGCAGAAGAGGGCATTCAGGTTCACACGCTGGCTGTGCCTGAATCGCTCAAAGGCCCGCTGCAGTGAGCTTTGCTGGGTTCCGGGCAGCACGCCCCGGAGTCTTCGTCGGCGTGGGATGGGTTCGAGCCCCGTTGCCGAAGCCCAGCGCCTCCGCGACCCAGAGCCTCAGAGCATGCGCCCCGGGTTCATCACGCCCTGAGGGTCCAGCGCGGCCTTGATCAAGCGCATCAGCCCCAAGGCCACCGGTGATTTTCGTGCTGCCAGTTCGTCCCGCTTGAGTTGACCAATGCCGTGCTCGGCGGAGATCGAGCCGCCGCAGGCCAGCACGGCGTCGTAGGTGATGGCGTTGACCAGCGGTTCTTGCTCGCGCAAAAACACATCGGCCGCGAGGCCCGCCGGCGCTTGCACGTTGTAGTGCAGGTTGCCATCGCCCAAGTGGCCGAAATTGACGATGCGCACGCCTGGAATGGCGCGTGCCAATGCCGCATCGGTCTGGGCCACAAAGCGCGGGATCGCCGATACCGGCAGGGCAATGTCTTGTTTGATGTTCAGGCCTTCTTCGGCCTGTGCCATCGAGATCGATTCGCGCAGGTGCCACATCTCTCGCGATTGCGCCAGCGTTTGGGCCACGGCCGCATCGGTGATCACACCCTCGCCGAGAGCGTGCTCCAGCAGAGCCTCAAACAGCGCCTGGGCATGCGATTCGCCCTCGTTGTCCGACTGCTCCAGCAGCACCGTCCAAGGTGCGGCCGGCAAGGGCTGATGCAACTGTGGAAAGTGCTTGCGCACCAGGCCCAGCGCGATCTCACTCATGACTTCAAAGCCGGTGAGCCCCGCACCCAAGCGCGATTGCGCCAAGGCCAGCAAGGCCACGGCGGCGTCGAGTGAGGGCAGGGTGGCCAGCGCGGTGGTGATGGCGGCGGGCTGCGGGTAGAGCTTGAGCGTGGCGGCCGTGATCACGCCCAGCGTGCCCTCGCTGCCGATGTAGAGGTCGCGCAGGTCGTAGCCGGTGTTGTCCTTGCGCAGGCCGGCCAGGCCCTGCCACACCTCGCCTTGCGCGGTCACCACCTCCAATCCCAGGCACAGCTCACGCGCATTGCCATAGCGCAGCACCTGTGTGCCGCCCGCGTTGGTGGCCAGGTTGCCGCCCACGGTGCAACTGCCTTCAGCGGCCAGGCTGAGCGGGAACAACAGCCCGGTGTCCTCTGCCGCCTGCTGCGCGGCTTGCAAAATGCATCCGGCTTCGACGGTCATCGTCAAATTTGCCGCGTCAATCTGCCGCACGCGGTTCAGCCGGCCCAGGCTCAGCACGATCTGTTGGCCGGAATCATCCGGCACGGAACCACCCACCAGCCCGGTGTTGCCGCCTTGCGGCACCAAGCTCACGCCGTGAGCCACACACAGTTGCACCACCGCCGCCACCTCGTCGGTGCTGCCCGGGCGCACCACCGCCAGCGCGCGGCCACGGTAGCGTTTGCGCCAGTCCAGCTCCCAGGCGCTGAGGTCGCCGTCGCTCAGCACCTGAGCCTCGCCCAAGCGCAGCCTCAAGGCCGAGAGCAGCGCGGCGGGGGCCATGCGCGGGTGGCCTCGATCGATCAAGCGGCCGGCGCGGCGCTGGCCACTGGGTGCCGCAGCCGCCAGCGCACATGCACCGCGCAAGCCGCAAACAGCAGCACGCACAGCAGCACTTCGGCCAGCGCCAGCTTGGCGCTCAGGCCGGTGTCGCTCCAAGCGCGCACCGCGCCCTCGGTGAAATACAGCCACACCAGCAGGCTCACCCAGCGGTAGGTGTACATGCGGTTTTTCAGCAGGCCGGCCAGGGGCAGTGTGAGCGGCAGCACCTTCAGCGCCAGCGTGCCGCGGCCGGTGGGCGCCAGCCACAACTCCCACGCGAGGCCGAGCGCAATCAAGGCCAGCAGGCTGAGCACCGCCACCGCACGGGTGTGGCGAATGGCCGCGGGCAGTTCGGGCGGCGGCGGGGCAGCAGTCGTCATGCGCGAGGTCTCGGGAGCGGGGGCGTCAACGGTCATCAATGGCATCATAGCCAGCGATGAACCTCTCCACCCGACTCCGGGACCAGGCTCACCAGGAAGTGTCGATCGTCGCGACGACACTGCGCACCTGGCCCTGGCTCGACACGCTCAAGACCTTGCGCATGCGCTTCCGCGAGGACAAGCTCGGCGTCACCGCCAGCAGCCTCACCTTCACCACACTGATCTCACTGGTGCCGTTGGTCACGGTGATGCTGGCGCTGTTCTCGGCCTTCCCCATCTTCTCCAGCTTCCAGGGCGCGCTCGAAAAATACTTCCTGCAAAGCCTGGTGCCCGACACCATTGCGCGCCCGGTGCTCAAGGCCATCACCCAGTTCGCCAGCAAGGCCAACCGGGTGGGCGCGGTGGGTTTGGTGGCGCTGTTCATCAGCGCGCTGATGTTGATGCTGACGATTGACCGCACGCTCAACGCTATCTGGCGCGTGCCCCGGCCTCGGCCCATGGCGCAGCGGGTGTTGGTGTACTGGGCCGCGGCCACGCTCGGCCCGCTGCTGCTGGGCGTGAGCTTGTCGCTCACGTCCTACGCCTTGTCTGCGTCGAGTGGGCTGGTGCAAGCGCTGCCGGGGGGGCTGAGCTTTGTGCTCAATGGGTTTGAATTTTTGCTGCTGGCCGCGGCCATGGCGGGGCTGTTTCACTACGTGCCCAACACCCATGTGCGCTGGCGCCACGCGATGGCCGGCGGCCTCTTCGTGTCGCTCGGTTTCGAAGTCGCCAAGGCCGCGTTGGGCTGGTATTTGCGCACCGTGCCCTCGCTCTCGGTCATCTACGGCGCGTTTGCCACCGCACCCATTTTTCTGATCTGGATGTACCTGGGTTGGGTCATCGTGCTGCTGGGCGCGGTGATTGCCGCCTACGCGCCCAGCCTGCAAATGCGGGTGGTGCGGCGCGCTGCGGTGCCGGGATTCCGATTTGCCTTGGCGCTGGAGGTGCTGCGTGAGTTGGCCGCCGCACGGCAGGGCGAACCGCGCGGCCTGCGCGGCTCCGAGTTGGCGGTGACACTGCGCGCCGACCCGCTGCAGTTGGAGCCGATCTTGAGCCTCTTGGTGTCGCTCGATTGGGCGGGTCGGCTCGATGAAGCAGGCGATGCGCGCCACGTGCTGCTGTGCGATCCGAAGTTCACGCCGGCCGGCCCGCTGCTTGCGCGCATGCTGCTGCAACCGGGCGAAGGCACGCTGGGCTTTTGGCAGCGTGCGCAGTTTGATGATTTGACCCTGGCCGACGCCATGGCGCCCGGGCCGCAGATGCAGCATTGAGTGCAGGGCGGGCCGACGAGGTGCAGTCCCTGTCCAGCGCGAGCAGCCGGTGCTGTTGCTGAGGCGCTGCTCAGCGCCTCAGCAACGCGGCGTTCAGCGCCTCGGCCGCATCGCTCATCATCGCGTGGCCTGCGGGCAGGGTGATCAGCGCGGCGTTGAGTGCCGCGATCAGCGAGGTAGCCGCTTTGCCGGGCGTCATTTTGTCGCGCTCGCCCACCACCACCAGGCTGGGGCAACGCACGCGCGCAGCGGCCGCCAGCGCGTCCGCGTAGGCGTCACACAGGGCCAAGTCGTGGTGCGCCAGGCTACCGTGGCCCGCCGCCGCGTAGTGGCTTTGGTTGTCGCTCATCAAGGCGATCGAGGTGGCCCAGCGCTGCGCCTCGTCGCGCGAGGCCGGTGCGCCGCGCACGCCATGCGAGATGGCGGCGATCTGCGGGATCAGCGCCATGGGCTCGTCCAACGCCGCTTGCAACAGGGCGGGCGCCACACGCATCGGGCTGGCCGTGCCCACCAGCACCAAGCCGGTGGCCTGCTCGCCCCAGTGCGACGCCGCTTCCAGCGCCACCAGCGAGCCCATGCTGTGGCCCACCAGCGTGGCGCGCGCCACGCCGCGCCGCTGCAACTCGGCCAGCAGCCATTGCGCCGCGGCCTCAATGCTCGCAGCAGCGGGGCCGGGGGCGTCGCCATGGCCGGGCAGGTCGAGCGCCAGCACGGTGCGGCCGGCGGCGGCGAGGGCGTCAATTTGCAACGCCCACAGGCGGCGGTCTTGCAGGGCGCCGTGCAGCAGCACGACCGGCGCATCAGGTTGGTGCAAATGGGGCATCTGTGTCTCGCAGAGTGGGCCGCTGAGCGGCTCGGTGGGTGGTCTTTGCTGGTGTCCACGGGTGTGGCTGGCTGTCATTGTGTGGTAACTTGACATCAACGTTTCCATGGCTCAGGAGGCCCCCCATGAAAGTCAGCGACATCCTGCGAGTGAAGGGCGGCACGCTGTTCACCGTCTCCCCCGATCACCCCCTGGCCGACGCCCTGACCACCATGGCCGAGCGCGACATCGGCTCGCTGGTGGTGATGGCGCAAGGCCAGGTGGCCGGCATGCTCACCTTCCGTGAAGTGATCCAGGCCGTGGTGAAAAACGGCGGCCAAGTGGGTGACTCGACCGTGCACAGCGTGATGGACAGCGAACCCCTCACCTGCAGCCCCGACACCGACATGGACGAAGTGCGCCGCATGATGCTGGAGCGCCACGCGCGCTACATGCCCGTGCTGACGCAGGGCACGCTGATGGGCGTGATCTCGTTCTACGACGTGGCCAAGGCCGTGGTCGACAGCCAAGACTTCGAGAACCGCATGCTCAAGGCCTACATCCGCGACTGGCCGGTGGGCACCGAAGAAGCCGGCAGCGAATCGCAGCAGGTGCAGGCCGGCTGAGGCGGGCTGTTCTCCGGTGCCGAGTCCGCTCGGCACCCCAGCAAGGCGCCCCGCGAGGGCGCTTTGTCGCATCTGGCCTGCCCCACGACGCGATGGCTGCGGCCCGCCCCGTAAAATGCAGGCTTCAACTCACTCTGGTGGGCCAAGCCGCCGCAGCGGCAGGCCCCGGCTTCATGTCTGGCAGCACTTTCGGCACCTTGTTTTCCGTCACCAACTTCGGTGAGTCGCACGGCCCGGCCATTGGCTGCGTGATCGATGGTTGCCCGCCCGGGCTTGAGCTCAGCGTCGATGACATTCAGCCCGACCTCGACCGCCGCCGCCCCGGCACCTCGCGCCACGTCACCCAGCGCAACGAGCCCGATGCGGTGGAAATCCTCTCCGGCGTGTACGAGGGCAAAACCACCGGCACCCCCATCTGCCTGCTGATCCGCAACACCGACCAGCGCAGCAAGGACTACGGCAACCTGCTCGACACCTTCCGCCCCGGGCATGCCGACTACACCTACTGGCGCAAGTACGGCCTGCGTGACCCGCGCGGCGGCGGCCGTTCATCGGCCCGCCTGACCGCGCCCACGGTGGCGGCAGGCGCGGTGGCGCGCAAGTGGCTGCAGGCCCAGCATGGCATCAGCTTCATCGGCTGGATGAGCCAGCTGGGCGAGATCACGATCCCGTTCGAGGATGAGGC
>JBEAOO010000334.1:0-4177 GCA_041164825.1 Pseudomonadota bacterium
CACGCACCTGGGGAACGGCCGGCTCCCTGACGGTTACCGGCAGGCACTCGACGGCCATGTCGCCGCCGCGATGCAGCGCCCGTCGCAATGCTTGCGATGGCGCCACGAACAGTCCGTGGCACAGCCAGCGAACGAACTGGCCGACCCGCTTGTTGCGCGCCTGCCGGGCCTTGTGCATGCGCAGAGATTCCTTGCAGCACAGGTACAGCGCCAGGTGGGCACGCTTCATCTCGGGATCGGCTGAGCACGAGCACGGACGCTGATGTCCCTGGCGGGCGATTTGATCAAGCTGGGCGAGGGACAGTAGAAGGTCTCCCTCAGCGACCTTGAACAAACGACCGCTGTGGGAGAGTCTCTTTTCGACCAAGATCAGAGACCATCACAGTGTGCCATGCCCTCCTGTATGACCCGAAGTTCCTCGCGCTGCTGCTGCGCATTGACCATGACCTGGCTGCGCGCACGCGCGCCGACGGCTGCCCGTGTGGGGGCGCGCTGCACCGCGCCGACTATCCGCGTAAGCCGCGGGGCTGTCCCGTTGAAGTTCGCAACGACCATTCTTTGCGCCTGAGCTTTTGTTGTTCGGTGTGCCGCCGGCGCGCGACGTCGATGTCGGTGCGCTTCCTCGGGCGGCGTGTCTATCTCGGGCTGGCGGTGGTGCTGGTGTCGGCCCGGCCGGCAGGGCCGACACCAGCGGCGGCGCGGCTGGGGATGGTGTTGGGCGTTGAGCGGCGCACGCTGGCGCGCTGGCGGGACTGGTGGTGCGAGCAGTTCCCGCTGACACCGCTGTGGCGCGCAGACGGCGCGCGGTTCATGCCACCGGTGCCCGAGGCGCAGCTCCCGGGCGAATTGATCGCACGTTTTGCCGGCCCGGCACATGAGGCACTGGTGCGGCTGCTGGTCTGGCTCAGCCCGGTCACGGTCGGCCGTGGGCAGTCCGCCGCGATCAAGCTGCACGAGGCTGGCTGAGCACCCGCAGAAGATGCACGTAGCCGGGCACGACGAGGCTCCATAGCCTTGACTCCAGTCGAGCCGCACCGCCGGTGTGGCCGTATCTGGAGCCCTGCATTGAAGACAATTGCCGATCCCCCTGAACGTGATCGATGGGCGCGCTTGCGCTTCTCGATCATCGGCCCGCTGATGGCCGCGCCGCCCGCGCCCCGGCAGTTGGGTGCCGCCTTCCTCGCACTGGCAGCCAAGACCTGGCGCCACCCCGTCTCTGGTCTGGACGTGCGCTTCGGCGCGTCGACGCTTGAGCGTTGGTACTACAGGGCCCGGCGCGCGGCCGATCCGGTGGCCGCGCTCAAGGACGGCCTGCGCGGCGACGAGGGCGGCTTCCCCAGCCTGACGCCGGTGGCCATTGCGGCGCTGACGCTCCAATACCGCGAGCATCCGGGCTGGACGGCGCAGTTGCACCTGGACAACCTGCGCGTGGCTTGCAAGGCTAGCGACTCGTCCGTGGCTTCGTATGCCACCGTGCGGCGTTACCTGCAAGCCCAGGGCATGCATCGTCAGGCGCGCCCGAAGCGAGCCACAGAGGGCGCGATGGCGGCCCGCGATCGCCTGGAGCAACTGGAGGTTCGCAGCTTCGAGGTCGAGCACGTCGCCGCACTCTGGCACCTTGACTTCCACCACGCCTCGCGCAAGGTACTCACCCGCGCCGGCACCTGGATCAAGCCGATGTTGCTGGGCGTCATCGACGACCGTTCGCGCCTGGTGTGCCACCTGCAGTGGTACCTCGACGAGACCGCGCAGAGCCTGGTGCACGGGCTGAGCCAGGCGTTCATGAAGCGCGGCCTGCCGCGCGCGCTGATGACTGACAACGGTGCGGCCATGTTGAGCGAGGAGGTCACCACCGGCCTGGCCACGCTGGGCGTCGTGCACCAGACAACGCTGCCCTACAGCCCGTACCAGAACGCCAAGCAGGAGTCGTTCTGGGGCCGCGTCGAGGGCCGGCTGATGGCCATGCTCGAGGGCGAGCAGGCCTTGACGCTGGAGCTGCTCAACGAGGCGACCCAGGCCTGGGTCGAGCAGGAGTACCACCGCGCGGTGCACACCGAGCTCAAGGCCACACCGCTGGCGCGCTACCTGGCTGGGCCGACGGTGGCACGCAAATGCCCCGACGCGGCGGTATTGACGGGCGCCTTCCGCATCGAAGTGCAGCGCCGCGCGCGCCGCGCCGACGGCACGCTCAGCCTGGGCGGCGCCCGCTTCGAGATCCCGGCCCGGTTGCGCCACCTCAGCGTGGTGCATGTTCGCTATGCCCGCTGGGACTTCAGCCGCGTCGATCTGGTCGACCCGCGCACGGGCGCGGTGCTGTGCCCGATCAAGCCCCTGGACAAGGCCGCCAACGCCAATGGCCAACGTCGACGACTCGATCCCGTGGGCAAGGACTTGTCGCCACTGCCGCCCACGGGCCTGGCGCCGCTGCTGCGCGAGTTGCTCGCCGAGTACGCCGCCACCGGCATGCCGCCGGCGTACCTGCCTGTTGTCGAGCCCACACCCTCCAGCCCATCCGAGGCAGACCCCGCATGAACCAAAGACTCCTGGCCCTGTACGGGCTGAAGTGGAACCCCTTCTCGCCCGAACTGCCCATCGAGGCGATCTACGTGCCACCCAAGCTGGAGAACTTCTGCTGGCGCATCGAGCACGCGCAGATCCGCGAGGGCGGCTTCGCGATGGTCCACGGCGATCCGGGCACCGGCAAGAGCGTGGCGCTGCGCCTGCTCGCCGATCGCCTGGCCCGGCTGCCCGACGTCCACGTGGGCGTCATCAACCACCCGCAGAGCAGCTTGGCCGACCTGTACCGCGAGCTCGGCGACGTCTTCGCCGTGCCGCTGCGCCCGAACAACCGCTGGGGTGGCTTCAAGCTGCTGCGAGAGCGGTGGTTGGCGCACCTGGAGGCCACGCGGCGGCGCGCAGTCCTCCTCATCGACGAGGCCCAGGAGATGAGCCCGGTCGCGTTGTGTGAGTTGCGCCTGATGGCCAGCGCCCGATTCGACTCGCAGCCGCTGCTGTGCATCGTGCTGGTCGGGGACGCCCGCTTGATCGACAAGCTGCGCCGCGAAGAGTTGATCCCGCTGGGCAGCCGCATCCGAACCCGGCTGGCCACCGAGCACGCCAGTCGCGAAGAGCTCCTCGCCGGCCTGAACCACCTGCTGGACAGCGCCGGCAATGCCAGCTTGATGACGCCCACGCTGCGTCACACGCTGTGCGATCACGCCGCCGGCAACTACCGCATCCTCACCACGATGGCCGCCGAACTTCTGGCCGCCGCGGCGCAGCGCGAGTTGCCCCAACTCGACGAGAAGCTCTACCTCGAAGTCTTCGCTCAGCCCGAGGCGCCCGCGCCCCGGCGAACAGCCGCACGCCGGTGATCGCCATGCCCGCCAATCCAGACGCAGACGAACTCGCCAGCGCCGCCATCCCGATGCCCCGCCTCAGTGACGATGCGGTCGTCCAGATCCACGACTTCATCGGGCACTTCCTCGACCTGTTCGAAGCGCGTTACGGCGATCAGATCCACCGCTACTACGAGGATCGGTCGGCGCACAACATGATCGGCCTTGAACCGACGCACAGCATCGACGACCCGCCGTTCTGAACCCGACGCCGATCACCGCCGTGCGCCGCCAGCTTCGCCGCTGCCGGCGCCGCTGGCGTTGCTGGTCTGCGTCTTGATGGACATCACCGAGCTTGATCGCGATGTTGCCGTTCTCCGCAATGCCCACGCCGATCACGCTCAGCGATGCCCTCCCAGGCCATCATCAAACTCGATCAGTAGTCCATCGAATTAGGAGATCACACTCATCCTGGTCAAGGCATTGACGCCCCATGCCTGGATCGCCCAGCGGCGCGCCAGGACACCCATGGTCTGAGCGCACCGCTCAGACTGGCGACTGGCGGCGCATCAAGGTGCTCTTGCCAAACAAGCTTTCCACCAGATCGACCGCCACTTCGGCCGTTTTGTTGCGCAAGTCGTACGCCGGGTTGGTCTCCATGATGTCCAGGGAAGCCAAACGCCCGCTATCGGCAATCATTTCCATGCACAACTGAGCTTCGCGGTAAGTGGGCCCACCCGGCACGGTGGTGGCCACACCTGGGGCGATTTCCGGGTCGAGGAAGTCAACATCGAAGCTCACGTGCAAATGGGTGTGATCATCCAAGGTGGCCAAGGCCA
>JBEAOO010000335.1:0-7999 GCA_041164825.1 Pseudomonadota bacterium
ATCATGCTTTGACGCGCTCGATGTCGGCGCCCACGCTGCGCAGCTTGGCTTCCATCTGGTCGTAGCCGCGGTCCAGGTGGTAGATGCGGTCGACTTCGGTTTCGCCCTCGGCCACCAGGCCGGCGATCACCAGGCTGGCCGAGGCGCGCAAGTCGGTGGCCATCACGCTGGCGCCCGAGAGCTTGGGCACACCGGTCACCAGGGCCGTGTGGCCGTCGACCTCGATCTTGGCGCCCAGGCGCACGAGCTCGTTCACGTGCATGTAGCGGTTCTCAAAAATCGTCTCGGTGATGCGCGCGCCACCCTCGGCAATGCAGTTGAGCGCCATGAACTGCGCTTGCATGTCGGTCGGGAAGGCCGGGTACTCGCTGGTGCGGAAGCCCACGGCGCGCGGGCGGCCGTTGCCGGTCACGCGGATCCAGTCGGCGCCGCTCTCGATGCCCACGCCGGCCTCGCGCAGCTTCTCGATCACCGCCTCCAGATGCTCGGCCCGCGCGTTTTTCAGCAGCACGCTGCCACCGGCCGCGGCCACCGCGCACAAGAAGGTGCCGCACTCGATGCGGTCGGGCACGATGCGGTGGGTGGCGCCGTGCAGCGCGTCCACGCCTTGAATGCGGATCTGGCTGCTGCCGTGACCTTCGATCCTGGCGCCCATGGCGATCAGCATCTCGGCCAGGTCAGGGATCTCGGGTTCGCGGGCGGCGTTTTCCAGCACGGTTTCGCCCTCAGCCAGCGCGGCAGCCATCAGCAGGTTTTCGGTGCCGGTGACGGTGACCATGTCGGTGGTGATGCGGGCGCCCTTGAGGCGCTTGGCCTTGGCCAAGATGTAGCCGTGCTCCACGGTGATCTCAGCCCCCATGGCCTGCAGGCCCTTGATGTGCTGATCGACCGGGCGCGAGCCAATGGCGCAACCGCCGGGCAGCGACACGCGCGCGTGGCCAAAGCGGGCCAGCAGCGGGCCCAGGGCCAGGATGGAGGCGCGCATGGTTTTCACCAGCTCGTACGGCGCTTCCGGGTTGGTCAGGCCACCGGCGTTGAGCGCCACCACATCGGGCTGGCTCTCGCTGCGCTCGGCCGTCATGCCCATGTTGCGCAGCAGCTTGAGCATGGTGCTCACGTCTTGCAGGCGCGGCACGTTGTGCAGCGTGACGGGCTCCGCGCTCAGGATGGCGGCGCAGAGTTCAGGCAGCGCGGCGTTTTTGGCGCCGGACACAGTGAGTTCGCCTTGCAGGGCGCGGCCACCGCGAATGATGAGTTTGTCCATGGGGGGTGCGTGTGCGGTGAAAAGGCCCTGCGGTCACCCGGCTGGCGGGTGGGAGCGGCCGTCACGCCACGCCCCACCGTCAGCCGCAGCAAACATCTGCGGCCGGTAGAGGTGTCTCAGTGGTGGGAGGCGGCGGAACCGGTGTCGGCGGCCGCAGGTGCGGCGGCCCATTCGGCCGGCGTCAAGGTCTTCATCGACAGCGCGTGGATCTCTTCGCGCATGCGCTCGCCCAGGGCCTGGTAGACCTGCTGGTGGCGACGCACGCGGTTGAGGCCCTCAAACGCGCTGGACACGATGGTGGCGAAAAAATGGCGGCCATCTCCCTCGACGACGAGGTGCTCGCAGGCCAAGCCTTGCGAGATGAAACGCTGAACTTCGGAGGGGGTGGGATCGGCCATGATGCGTCGCATTTTACCCGTGTGAGCGATCCGCGCTCAGGAGCGGATTTTGTAGCCGATGCGCAGCAGGTGCAGCGCCAGCGCCGACACCCCCACAAAGGCCCCGCCCACCACGGCCAAGCTCAGCCACGGCGAGGCATCAGACACGCCAAAGAAGCCGTGGCGGAAGCCGTCGATCATGTAGAAAAACGGATTCAGGTGGCTGGCGCCCTGCCAAAAGGCGGGCAGCGATTGCACCGAATAGAACACGCCCGACAAGAAGGTCATCGGCATGATCACAAAGTTTTGGAAGGCCGCGAGTTGGTCGAACTTCTCGGCCCACAGCCCGGCAATCAGCCCCAGCGCGCCCAACATGCCCGCGCCCAGCAGCGCGAAGGTCAGCACCCACAGCGGCTCGGCCAGGCTCAGCGGCGCAAACCACACCGTCACGGCCATCACGCCCGCACCCACCACCAGCCCACGCACGATGGACGCACCCACATAGGCCACAAACCAAGCCCAGTGCGACAGCGGCGCCACCAGCAAAAACACCAGGTTGCCCGTCACCTTGCTCTGGATCAGCGACGACGAGCTGTTGGAAAACGCGTTCTGCAGCACGCTCATCATCACCAGCCCCGGGATCAGGAAGCTGGTGTAGCGCACGGTCTCGTAGACCTTCACATGGTCTTCGAGCACGTGGCCAAAGATCATCAGGTAAAGCACCGCGGTGAGCACCGGTGCGGCCACGGTCTGGAACGCCACCTTCCAGAAACGCAGCACTTCTTTGTAAAGCAGCGTGGCTGCACCGGACCAGATCGTGTGGTTCACCGTGCTCATGCCGCCACCCCCGCTTGCGCCGAGGCCGTCACCGACGCCTGTCCACCATGCATGATTTCCAAGAACACATCCTCCAGATCGGCGCGGCCGATCTCCAAATCTTCGGGCTGACAGCCGGCGCCGCGCAGCGTGGCCAGCACCTGCTCAACCTCGGCCGCGTCTTGCGCCTTCACCTGCACGATGCGGCCGGTGATGCGCGCTTTGGGCAGCAGCGAGGCGGGCAACTCACCATCGAGCTTGAAGCGCAGCATGGTGCTGGCGCGGCCCGCGAGCAGCGCCGAGGTGCGGTCGAGCGCCACCACCTGGCCTTGTTTGAGCATGGCAATGCGGCCACACAAGGCCTCGGCCTCCTCCAAATAATGGGTGGTCAGCAGCACGGTGTGGCCTTCGCGGTTCAGGCGCGACACAAACTGCCACAGCGTCTGGCGCAACTCCACGTCCACACCTGCGGTGGGCTCGTCGAGCACGATCACGGGCGGGCGGTGCACCAGCGCTTGCGCCACCAGCACGCGGCGCTTCATGCCGCCCGAGAGCTGGCGCATGTTGGCGTCGGCCTTGTCGCTCAAGCCCAGGTGTTCCAGCAGCTCGTCGATCCAAGCGTCGTTGTTCCGCACGCCGAAGTAGCCGCTCTGGATGCGCAGCGCCTCGCGCACGCTGAAGAACGGGTCGAACACCAGCTCCTGCGGCACGATGCCCAGCGCGCGGCGCGCGGCGGCGTAGTCGGCCACCACGTCGTGGCCCATCACCGTGACCTGCCCGCTGCTGGCGCGCGACAAGCCCGCCAAGATGCTGATCAAGCTGGTTTTGCCAGCGCCGTTGGGGCCGAGCAAGCCGAAAAACTCGCCCTGCTCGATGTGGAAGGAAACCTCATGCAAGGCGCGCACTTGGCGGGCACCGGCGTAGAGTTTGGAAACGTTCTGGAAGGAGATGGCATGCATGGCCGGCGGGATTGTAGGCAGCGCGCCCTGATCGCGCCTTGTCCTTGTGGGCAATGCGGATGAAGCTGCCCCGGCTTGCTGATAGATTCTCACCACGCCGGCCCTTGCCTTCAGGCGCCCCGGACCCCGCATGACCGCCGCCCCTCACCTCCCCTGGAACCCCTTGCCCTGTGGCTGTTCCGCTTTTGCCCTCAGTGCAACGGGCTTGGCCACGCTGTGGCCGCGCTTGCACCTGGGCGATGCCGAGCCCTGGCCGCAGCTGTCAGCGGTGCAGGCCGCGTGGGGGCTGTATCACGCGGGATCTTTTGAGGCCGCGGTGGAAGCCGGTTTGGCCGCTGGCACCGCCGGCATTGCGGTGGCCAACAAAGCGCAGGTGATGTACGCGCACTACCTGGAGCCCAGCGAGCGGCGCAAGCTGGAGCTGTTTCGCTCGGCCGCCGAGCGCGCCGAGCGCCACACCCAGGCCGAGCCCCACAACCCCAACGCGCACTACCTGCTGGGCTACGCGCTGGGCCGCTATGCCCAGGGCATCAGCCTGGCGCAAGCGCGCAGCGAGGGCCTGAGCGCACGCATCCGCGGCGCGCTGGAGCAAGCCATCGTGCTGCAACCGCGCCATGCCGATGCGCACGTGGCGCTGGGTGTGTTTCACGCCGAAATCATCGACCGCATTGGCGCGCTGCTGGGCCGCACCCAGGGCGTGAGCAAAGACCAAGGCCTGGTGCTGCTGCGCACCGCGCTGCGCCTGAACCCGGGCTCGGCCATCGCCAAAGTGGCCTGCGCCTACGGCATGCTGATGCTCGAAGGCGAGCGCCGCGGCAAAGACGCCGAAGTGCTGTATGCCGAAGCCGCCGCCAGCACGCCGATGGACGCCACCGAGTGGCTGGACATCGAAATGGCCAAGGCCGAGATGGGCGAGTGAGCGGGCCACTCGGCGCACAAGGGCACGAGGCGAGCACCCAGGCGCGGACCCATTGAGGGTTTTGGCGCCGCCCCGGTGCTCACAACAGGTGCTGCGGCGACACTTGCCACCCTTTTATTGACTCGTTGATGACTTCCGATCCCATGACCGACCTGAACACCCGCTTCCTCGCCGCCGTGGCCGACTCCAAATCGCTGCCGGAACGCCCCGACAACATGACGATGCTGAAGCTCTATGCGCTCTACAAACAAGGCAGCAGCGGCCCCGCCAGCGGCGATCGGCCTGGCATGACCGACTTTGTGGGTCGCGCCAAGTGGGATGCATGGCACGCACTGGGCGCGCTGCCCGAGGCTGAAGCCCAGCAGCAGTACATCGACCTGATTGAAGATTTGAAATAAGGGGCCGGCCGGTTGAGACAGGTGCTCGGAGCGCTGTGCCGATGTGCGCAGGTCAAGGGGGAATGGACCGACCTCAGGGCGGGCCAGGAGGACACGGAGCACATCGGCCCGGCCCATCACCGCCCTCGCGCCAGCCGTCGAACGAATGGATGAATGAACGACCGCCTCAGGCCTTGTTCTTGGCCAGCAAATCGTCGAGGTTTTTCTCGATCTGCGCGCTGATGGTGGGCGCAAACGGGCCGAGCAGAAAACCGAGTTGCGCGGTGAGGGCAAAGGCCGTCGCGCTGATGGCGAGTTCGCCCTTCACACCGCTGCGACTGAAGCTCAGCACATCACCGTCGGGCCCACACTGGCTGCTGCATTGCATGCTGAACTGCTGCTCGGCCTCAGCGGCCCAGCGCGCGGCCACCTCGCGGGCGCGGGCCAGGCCCAGGGTGTGATCGCGGTGAATGTGGAGGTCGGCCATGGGCTGGGTTCAGAAGAAGTCAAACAAGAATCACGGTGCGCCAAGCGCCGCGCGGCGCTGCTCGGCGGGCAAGGCGGCCAAGCGGCGCACCTCGGCAAAAAAGCGGGGGAAGTCACGGCCCTGCGCGGCATACAAGGCCTCAAACGCCGGCGCCCAGGCGGTGTAGGCCGCTTGCACGGCGAACGAGGCGTTGTTGGCCTGCGCAAACCAGCCATCGAAGCCGGCATAACCACCCCAGCGCTCCGCCTTGAGGCGGGCGTAGTTGGCTTGCAGCGACGCCTGCAGCGAGGCTTTGTCACGGCGTTTGTCGGCGTCAGGGGCCGCGCTGGCGTAGAGCGCGGCCAGCTTCTCGCGGTGCGCCAGCGTCAGCGCGCGGAAGTCTTGGCGGCGGGCGTCGAACTTCGCGTAGTCCTCACGCGCCTCGGCCGTGGCGCGCTGCGCCAACCAGCGCTCGGCGCCGATGCGTTCCACCGCGGTGGCAAACGACTCGTTGAACAGCGTGTCGCCGGCGGCATAAGCCACTTGGTGCGACAGCTCATGGATGATCAACCGCGCCAGTTCCCCCTCGGGGTAGCGGATGAAGGTGTTGAGCAGCGGGTCGGCAAAGAAGTCGCCGGGCAAGCGGCCGAGCGTGGAATAGGCCGGCACCGGGTAGACACTGACCTCCAGGCCTTGCGCGCGCAGCGTCTGGCCAAAGGCCTCGGCCTCGGCTTGGTCAAAGTAGCCGCGGTAGCCCACGCAACCGACGATGGGGAAGCACCAGGTCTGCAGCGTCAGGCTCAGCTCGGGCGTGGCCACCACGTTCCACACCGCGGCGCTGCGGCCGAGGTCGGCATAGCGGCGGTAGCCGGCGTTGTCGGGCAGGCTGATGTCGCTCACGGCGAAATCGCGGATGCGCTGGCTCAGCGCCAAGCGCGCTTTGAGCCACTCGGGCGAGGCCGGGTCGGCCAGCACCTCGGGCACCGGCCGCGCCGCACGCAGCAAGGCCAGGTGGCCACTCACCGAGGCGCCGTAGTAGCCCACCGTGCTGCAGCCGGAGGCGGCCAGCAGCATCACTCCGGCCAGCACGGCGGCCACTCCGCGACGCCAGACCACCCGGCCGGCGCTCATGCCGGCGCCACCTCCACCAGGCAGTCGTAAAACGCGGGCGCATGGCCCAGGTCGGTGAGCTGCTGGTGGGTGAGCTCGTTCACATTGCTGCCATCGGCGCCGAGCTTGCGCCACCAGATGCCCAGCGCATTGACCACCCCGGGGCGCGCACGCAGGCTGATGCGGGCGCGGCTGAGCGTGCTGCCGCGGGCGTTGAACAGGCGCACCATTTGCCCGTCGGCAATGCCGCGCGGCGCGGCGTCGTCGGCGTGGATTTCCACCAGCGGCTCGCCCTCGATGTCGCGCAGGCTCTTGACGTTGACAAAGGTGGAGTTCAAAAAATTGCGCGCCGGCGGCGAGATCATCGCCAGCGGGTAGCGCGCGGCCAGCGCCGGGTTGCTCTGCACGCTCTCGAGGTTGGGCACGTGGTCGGGCACGCCGTAGATGGGTGAGTCAATGATGACGCGGCCGCTCGGTGTGGGGAACCCGCCTTCGGCGAATGGCGCATCGGCAATCGGCAGCTGCACCCAGCCGTTCGCGTTCAACACATCAAAGTCGACATCGCGGGTGAAGGCCTGGCGCGCCAGCTGCTCGTCGCTCTCTTGCAGACACGCGTCGTCCAGCCCCATGCGCTGCGCCAAGCGGCGGAAGATCTCGGTGTTGGGCAGCGCCTGGCCCACGGGCGCGATGGCCGGCTGGTTGATCAGCACCGAGGTGTGGCCGTAGCTGGTGTGCACGTCGAGGTGTTCGAGCTGCGTGGTGGCGGGCAGCACGTAGTCGGCATGGTCGGCGGTGTCGGTCAAAAAATGTTCGAGCACCACGGTGAACAGGTTGTCGCGCGCAAAGCCCTTCGCCACCTGCACCGAGTCGGGCGCCACCGCCACCGGGTTGCTGTTGTAGACCACCACGGCCTCGATGCGCGGGCCGAATTCAGCCGAAGTCTCGCGCTGCAAGTCATCGCCAATGGTGCTCATGTTGATGGTGCGCGGGCGGCGGTCACCGAGCACATCGGGCCGCTGCAGCGCCGCGCGATTCACCGGAAACCAGCCCGACGACGAGAGCAACAAGCCCCCCGCCGCTGAGCGCCACGCGCCCACCAGGCAGGGCAGGATGGCCACCAGCCGCACCGCGTTGCCGCCGCCGCGCACGCGCTGCATGCCGTAGTTCAGGCGGATGGCGGCGGGCTTCGTCGTGCCGTAGTCGTGCGCCAGGCCGCGCACCTCGTCGGCGCTGATGCCGCAGACCTCGGCCACGCGCTCGGGCGGCCACTGCAACGCGCGTTCGCGCAGCGCGGGCCAGCCGTCGGTGTACTGGGCGATGTAGTCGTGATCCAGCCAGTCATTGACGATCAGCTCGTGCATCAAGCCCAGCGCCAGCGCGCCATCGGTGCCCGGGCGCAGGGCGATGTGCTGGTGGCATTTGTCGGCGGTCTCGGTGCGGCGCGGGTCGATGCAAATCAGCTTGGCACCGTTGCGTTTGGCCGCTTGGGCAAAGGTCCAAAAGTGCAGGTTCGAGGCGATCGAGTTGCTGCCCCAGATCAGGATGAGTTGGCTGTGCGCAAACTGCGCCAAGTGCATGCCGACCTTGCCGCCGTAGGTGGCGGCCAGCGCCTCGCCGCCCGCCGAAGCGCAGATGGTGCGCGCCAGCAGCGAGGCACCCAGGCGGTGAAAAAACCGCGCCGCAATGCTCTCGCCCTGGATCAACCCCATGG
>JBEAOO010000336.1:0-5982 GCA_041164825.1 Pseudomonadota bacterium
GTCAACCTGGCGCGCGGCGCGCACCTGGTGGAGGCCGACCTGTTGGCGGCGCTGGACAGCGGGCAGCTGCGCCACGCGGTGCTAGATGTGTTCGCGCAAGAGCCCTTGCCGAGCGACCATCCGTTCTGGGCGCACCCGCAGGTCACCGTGCTGCCCCATGTGGCCGCGCAGACCGACCCGCTCACCGCTGTGCGGGTGGTTGCCGAGAACGTGTCGGCGTGGCGTGCGGGCCGTGTGCCGGCCCACTTGGTGGATCGTTCGCGCGGTTACTGAGGTGGGCGCGGCGAGGGGCCGGGCCGATGTGCTCCGGCCCCTTGCTGCCTGCACACACCGTGGCATGCGACTTGTTGGCGTGCCGGCAACGTTGGGGGAGCACTGTGCCGCATTCGCTTTGCGCAGGTCAAAGGAGGAGCCGGCCGCAGGCTGGCGGGGGACACGGAGCAAAGCGAATGCGGCACAGTGCTCTTTGCACCGCACCAGGAGCGGGGGGGCGTTCAGACCCGCGGTGACCAGGGCCGGTCGTGCATCCACCCCACCCGAGCCGCATTGAGCATCGCGTGGTCGCCCGAGGAATTGCCGTAGGCCTCGTCCACCAGCGGCTGGCCGTCGGCGGGCGCACGGGCGCCCAGCCACTCGCGCAGGCGGTTCACTTTTTCTGCCCCATGGCAGTTGCGGCTGTGCATGCGGCCGGTGAGGCGGCCTTGAGCGTCGATCTCCAACTCGGTGCACAGCAGCACGGGGATGCCGAGGCTGCGGGCCGCGGCGCGCAAGTACACATCGGGCGAGGCGCTGACCATCACGCAGCAATCGCCCGCGGCTTGGTGGGCGCGCAGGCGGGCGAGGGCCCAGGGGGTCCATTGGCCGGGCAGGTGGTCGCGTGCGAAGGTGTCTGCCCAGGCTTCGACTTCCACCAGCGATCGGCCCGCCAAGGCGGCGCGGAGCAGGTGGGTCTTGGCGCGTTCGTTGTCGATCAGGCGCAGCGCAAACGCCGCCAGCCACGGGCTCGACAGCAGCAGCGCGCGTGCCAGGCCCCCTGCGCCCAGGTGCCGCCACAAGAAGGGCAGCAGTGAGTCACCGCGCGTGAGCGTGCCGTCGAAATCAAACGCGACGATGCGGCCGGTGGCGGGCGGCGGCGGGTTGGTGTTCGTCATTCGCGTGAGCAGCGATCCGCGCCGCACAGGCGCTGACAGTAGCCGCAGTGCGTCATCGGCAACCAGGTGGGGATGTTGTAGTAGAGGCGGTTCACCTCTTGCAGCACGCCGCGCCGGTAGGCCTCGAAGCGGAAGCCGGTGCCCTCGATCACATGGAACACGGCGCCGTCTTGCGTGATGGTGTAGGTGCGCACCGCGTTGAAATAAGGCGCGTAGTCGGCCGCCAAGTTGGGTGCGTCGGGCGCCAGCACGCGGATGGTTTGGCCCTCGTAGATGCTGTAGTCCACCAGCAGGTCATCCTGCCGTGCGTGGAAGCGGCCGGGGCCGAACACGGGCATGTACGCGCGCCGCGCCCAGCCGAAAATCGAGGCCGGCGTGTAGGCATTGGCCATCACCACCACACCGGGCGCTTGCACCTGCGCCACGATCTCGGCGCCCTTGATGCTGCGCACCACAGACGGGTAGAGCTTGGTGTGTTGCCACGCCGACATGCCTGCCACCCCCATGGCCAGCGCCACGACCACATGCAGGCCGGTGAACACCGCCACGCCCTTGGCACAGCGCTGCAGCCACGCGGCCGGCAGCGACCAACCCAGCAGCACGAACAGCAGCGGGTAGAACGACAGCACCCAGTGCAGGCCGATGATTTTTTTGAGCGACAGCACCGCAAAACAGGCCAGCGGTACGACCACCAGCATCGCGAGCAGCGGCCTGCCGCGCAAGGTGGCGAGCACGTCGAGGCGGGCCTTCACGGCGTACCAGACCGCGGCGGGCGTGAGCAGATAGACCATCAAGCCGATGTAGGCCAGCGGCTTGCGCAACTCGGTGTGTTCGCCGGAGTTGCGGTTGTAGACGTTGAACATCACATTGGTCCAACAGTGGCTCATGTTGAACGCGATGTTGAGGGCCGGGCCGGGGGATGCACACAGCAGCATCAGCGCCAGCGCGTGCAGGCGCTCGCGGCGGTGGATCACGAAGTACAGAATCATCGCCAGGCCGAGCAGGGCGCTGAAGTACTTGGACATCACCGCGCCGCCCATGGCCGCACCACTGAGCGCGTACAGCGCCCAGGCCGTGCCATCGAGTTTCTCTCGCCGCTCGGCGCGCGCCAGGCTGGCAACGGCCAAGGCGCTCCAGAAGATCAGCGGCGTGTCGGTGGTGATCATGGTGTTGAGCCAGTTCACCGGCGCCAACCAAAACAGCGCCACCGCCCAGCCGGTGCGCACCCGGTCCACGGCCGAGAAGCCCCACCACAACAAGCCGCCCAGCGCGGCAGGTAGCAATACCACCGGCACACGGATCGAGAACAGGCTGTCCCCCAGCGTCTGGCGCATCAGCCAGATCAACCAGCCCACCATCGGCGGGTGGTCAGAGTAGCCCCAGGCCGGGAACACGCCCCACCAGTAGAAGAAGGCCTCGTCGCCGGTGACCGGCATGACGGCCGCCACCCACAGGCGCATCAGCAGCGAGCCGATGCCGGCGAGCAGCAGCCAGCGCCACGGGAACGGAGAAGGGGATTCCACGGACGTGGCGGCAAGCGTGTTCATGCGTTCACCGAGCGGCGCGACAAGAGCGCATTTAACAACAGACTCAGGGCCCCGGCGGCCACGGCTAGCCAGAGCGTCACCAGGCGGATCTGCACCGTCAGGGCCAGCGCCAGTGCCAGCGGCGCACCCTGCGCCACCAGCCATGTGCTGAGCAGCGCTTCGCAGCCCCCCAGGCCCGCCGGTAAGAAGGACAGCGCGCCACCCACCATTGCCGCAGCGTATCCGCCCATGGCCAGCGGCCACGACAAGTCCAAGCCCTGGCTCTGGCACAGCGCCATCACCGCCACCCCTTGGGCACACCATGCCAGCAGCGTGAGCGCCAGCCAACTGCCAGGTGCCTGGCGCAGGCAGGCCAGGCTGTGGGCCGCACCGGTCCAGCGGCGCAGCAGCACTGCGCGCTGGCGCCAGCCGACCGCGGCCACCAGTGCGAGCAGCAGCACGCCGACCACGGCACCGATCAGTGCCGTCTCACTGGCCAAGCCCAAGGGCACATGGCGCAACAACCACCACAAGGCGGGCAAAGCCAGCACCAAAAGCCCCAGCAGGTCGGCCACGCGCTCCGCCACGTAGATGGCCAGGCTCTGGCTCACCGTCAGGGGCTGACCGGGCAGCAGCAGGCCGCGCGCGGCCTCGCCCACATTGCCGGGCGTGGCGGTGAAGGCGTAACCCGAGAGGTAGATGCGCAACGCTTGGGGCGCGGGCAGCGGCCGGCCCAGCACGTGCATCCAGCGCTGCCAGCGCCAGCCGCGCAGCGCATAGCTCAGCAGGCACAACACAGCCGCCAGCGCGCCGGTGGGCGAGAACAAGCGCGGCAGCGATGACAACGCTGCCGGCGCCAAAATCGCCATGGCCGCCGCGTAAGCCGTGGCGGCCAGCAAGGCGATCAGCGCCGCCCAGCGCCAGGGGCCGGGGATGCGGGCACTAACAGCGCTGCTCATCCGCCGCGGCCGCCGAGGAACACCGCCAGCCACGCAAAGGCAGAGCCCAGGGTCCAGGGGTCTTTCAGCAACTCACGGGAGACGTCTTCGCCACGGCCCTGGTGCACCTGGTGGACGTAGCGCATCATGCCGAACACCACCAGCGGCACTGTCAGTGTCAGGCGCTCGCCGTGTTGCGCCACGGCGGCATCACTGGTGGCAAACAGGCCGTAGGTCATCAACGTGGCGGCCATGCACACCGCCATGAGCGTGTCGATCAGCGCCCCGGGGTATTCGGCTAACACAGCGCGTTGGCTGGCCGCATCGTGGAAGGTCTCGGCCTTGCGTTTGGAAAAGCCCAGAAACAGGGCCGTGAACAGGCCCGTCAGCAGCATCCACCGCGAGGGCTCGACGCCAATGGCCAGCGTGCCAGCCAGCAAGCGCAGCATGAAGCCGCTGGCGATCACCCACACATCGACGATGGGCACGCGCTTGAGATGCAGGGAATAGGCCAGATTGACCAGCACGTAGATCACCAGCAGCACCCACAAGGTGACGTTGCTGCCAGCCAGCAGGCCGCCCAAGACCAGCAGCGCCCCACAGGCCACGGCGGCGGCGGTCGGCGAGACCGCGCCGCTGGCCAGCGGCCGCTTGCACTTGGTCGGGTGGCGCGCATCGGCGTGGCGGTCGCGCCAATCGTTGAGGATGTAGACCGCGCTCGATACGGCGCAGAAGGCCGCGAAGGCGCCCAACACCGGCTGCAACATGGCGAGGTCGCGCCAGCTGTGGCTGAAGATCAGGCCGGCGAACACGAACACGTTCTTGACCCACTGGTGGGGTCGCATCAACTTCAGCAAGGGCGGCATCGTGGTTGCAGCGTGGGGTGGGCTGTGAGTGTAATCAGCGGTGCAGCGTCAATGCAGTGCGGCGTGCGGCGGTGCGCCCACGGCCGCTGCCGGCGGCCGAGCGCACGGCATCCAGCGTTTGCAGCGCCAGCCGGCGCAGGCCATCCCACGGTTCGCTCGGCCAATCGGGGTGGCGCAGGCCCTTCACCAGGCCATCGCAGATGTGGGCGGCCTGCAGCAGGGCGGCCAGCGCGTCGTCGTCCAGGCCTGGCACGATGCGCTCAAACAACTTTTCTTTGGCGCCCCACACGCGCGCTTCGCGCAGCGCCATGCCGATGGGTTTGCCGCTGCGCGCGGCGCTTTTCACGCGTTGCAGTGCACGGATGTCTTCGGCCAGGTTCCAGTGCACCAGCACCGCGGCCTCGCCTTCGGCCTGCAGGCCTTCGAGCATGCGCAGCGCGCGCGCCACCTGGCCACCCAGCACCGCCTCAGAGAGCTTGAACACGTCGTAGCGCGCCACGTTGAGCACCGCGGCTTCGACGTTCTCAAAGCTCAGCTCGCCCTCGGGATAGAGCAGCGCGAGCTTTTGAATCTCTTGGTGCGCGGCCATCAGATTGCCTTCCACGCGGTCGGCAAAAAAGCCCAGTGTGTGCTGCCCGTCCTCGCCCGGCGCCACGCGCTGGCCTTGTTGCGACAAGCGCTGGGCGATCCACGCCGGCAGGGCCTTGCGGTCGATGGGGTCGACGCGCACCGTGGCGCCCGCGCCATCGAGCGCGCTGAACCACGCGCCTTGCTGCTGCTGGCGATCAAGCTTGGGCAGGTGCACCAGTGTGAATACGTCGGGGCTGAGGGCGGCACAGTAGCGCTGCAGCGCGTCGGAACCCTCTTTGCCGGGCTTGCCCGAGGGGATGCGGATCTCAATCAACTGCTTGTCGCCGAACAGGCTCATGGCCTGCGCCGCGCCGAGCAGGCCGCTCCAGTTGAAGTGCGCGCCGGCGACGGTGTGCACCTCGCGCTCGCTGTGGCCGGCGGCACGCGCCGCAGCGCGCAAGGCATCGAGCGCCTCTTGCGCCAGCAGCGGCTCGTCGCCCCACACGGTGTAGATGGGCTTCAAGCCTTTGCTCGCGGCTTGGGCGATGTGGGCGTGGATCTGGTCGGCGCGCAGTTGCATGGCGGGGGGGGCAGCGCCTCAGGGGGCCGAGGCGGCAGATGCCGCGAGGGCAGGGATCGGCGCCAGCGACACCGCCGCCAAGCGGCGCATCAATTGGTCCACCACATCGTCTTGCATCACGCGGTAGAGCTCGGCCTCTTCGCTCTCTTTGGCCAGCGCGCTGGCCTCGCTGTAGCTCATGTCGCGGGTCAGGGCGAGCGTGGTGTCGGGCAGCAGCACGGCGCCGCTGCCGCGCAGAATGCGGTAGCGCAGCGTCAGCTTGAGCTGCAACTCGCGCACCAGGCCCGCGCTGGTGGAGGCCAGCACCACCTTTTGCCGCACATCGGTCAGCGCTTGCAGCACCACATCGGC
>JBEAOO010000337.1:0-4069 GCA_041164825.1 Pseudomonadota bacterium
AACGGGTGCACGTCCTTGCGCTGCAGGTTTTCGCTGATCTGGGTGCGCTGCACCTCCAGGTCGGTCATGCTGCGGACCATGCAGGCTACGGCCGACAGGCCGGCCAGCTCGGCGCCGCGGCGGCGACGGTGGCCGAAGACGATCTCATACCCAGTGGCGGCGCTCGGGTCGCCAGCGAACAGCGCCGGGATGCGCGGGCGCACCAGCAGCGGCTGCAGCACGCGGCCGATGCTCTTGATGTCGGCGGCCAGCTCTTGCAGGCTGGCATCGTCAAACGTTTGGCGCGGGTTGGTGGGGCTGTCGTGCAGCTCGTCGAGCGGGATCTGGATGATGGTGTCGGACATGGTCATTGCTCCTGGGCGGGCAGGTCGGCGAGGCGCCAGACGCCGAAGGTTTTCGGTCCGGTGCGGCGCGTCACGATGTTGCGGCGGGTGACCTTGCGGTAGTTGATGAGCGCCTTCTGCACGGCACTCATGGCTTCGTGGGGTAGCTCGATGGACATGCCCGCGGCGGTGAGCTTGTCGAGGATCGGCAGCCACTGGCTCACGCGCTTAGCCGGGCCTTCGTTGGTGGGCAGGGGCACGTCGGTACGCACCACGATCTCGATGGCGGAGATGTCCATCTGCGGGCGGGCCACGGCCTTGGCAGCTGGCGGCACCTTGCCGGGAGAGATGACGCCGCGCGGGATGGGTGGGCCCTCGTGCTTGGCCGTGGCCTTGGCTGGGGGCGGATCTTGGGGCTGGAGCACTGCGGCCAAGTCAAAGGGCTCGGTGTTGAGCGCCTCGTCCAGCTTCTTCCCCGCGCTGTAAATGGCGCCAGTGCCCGGGGCGCCGGGGCGCTTGGCGAGGTACTGGGCCAGCGCGGCGCTGTGCAGCAGGGTGGGGATGGTCTTGCGCTCGGCATCAAACTTGAGCGCGATGTCTGCATCGTTCAGCACCTCGCCGCGGTGCTTGCCGAAGTAGAGGCAGACGCGGTGCGCAAGGCTGCCGGTGGTGAGGGTGTGGTTGCTGCTCATGCTGATGCTCCGGTGGTGATCTTTTGGGCAAACAGCGCGTGGTTGCGGGCGCTTTCGAGGTGGTGGAAACGGTCGAGGAAACGGTCGCGCCAGCCTTCCCAGCCGGTCTCGCGACGCTCGGTGGCGCGCAGGTCGGTGTCGACGGGTTGGATGTCGCGGAGCACGGGCCACGCGGGCAGGTGGGGCGCCAGCAGGTCGCGGCGCTCGGTGGCCAGGGCCATCAGGTCGGCCAGCTTGATGGCGGCACCGTGGATGCGCGAGGCGGTGCTGATTGCAAAAGCCCGATGGGTGTGCGCCTCCAGGTGGCGCTCAAAGCGCTGCCAGGCCTCGCCGACGATCTGCTTGCCAGGCGTATGGAGGTCACCGCAGAAAGCCTCGTGCGCGTCGTGCAGCAGGGCGGCCAGCTGGCCGTTGACATCCAGACCCAGTTGAGTCTCGGCAATGTGGCTGACCAGCAGCGAGTGCTCGGCCACGCTGTAGGGGCGCAAGGCGTGGCCGGTGAACCGGTTGAGCTGGCTGAGGCTCCACGCCACGCTGTAGATGTCGATGGACTCAGGGGCAGGGCACAAGAGGTCGATCTCTTGGCCGGCCGCCGTGGCGATGCGGGCGTGCAGCCCGGGGAATTTGGGTGTGTTTTCAGGCTGCGACATGAGTGGTCTCGTGGCTGGTGGTGCGGTGCTGGTTGATGGCGTGCTCACGCACGGCGGTGAGAAATTCGGTGCGGTTGCGGAAGGTCTGGCGGAGCGTGTAGAGCTCCATGCCGCGGTAGTCGCGGCAGGGCATCCGGCGCAGCTCGGCTTCGAAGGTGCGGGGCAGCACGTGGCGCACGTCGAACACTGCCCAGGGCCCGGTGCCGATGTCGCGCTCGTCGGTCTGCACGGCGCGCAGCCAGGCATCGGCGCTGGTACCGGCGCGCACGCTGTGCAACACGGCGGTGGTGCCATCGCGGAAGTCGATCCACTGCGAGAGGTTGAGCACCTGGGCGCCGTCGACCGTGTGCAGCACCTCGAAGGCGTCGCGGCCGAGCCTCAGCATGCGAACTCGCTTTGCTGCGCAGCGGGCGCAGCGGTGGGTGCGGGGCGGGCGCCGATGTGCGCGAGGTGCTCGACCTCGGGTGCGATAGACATCACCTGCAGCAGGCGGAACCTCGGCTGGCCCGCCTGGTGGCAGGTCTCCAGGCCAGAGCCCACGACGATGACCGAGGTGCCCGTGGGCATGCGCGCAGCCAGCTTGCGGGCGCGGTCGATGGTGAGCGCGCCGCTGCCCATGTCGGTCATGCGGTGGCTCGCCCACAGGCGCAGGGCTTGGGGGTGGTGGGCGATGTCTTGTTCGATGAGCGCCTCCAGGTAGACGGCGCCGTGGCTGCCCTCGCGCACTGTGGCGGGGCCCACGGTGCGGCCCATCACGCAGAGGCGCAGCGGGCAGCCGTGGGCGATGGCGGCCTCGGTGGCGGCGCGTGCGGGCGTCTGCACTGGGGCGGGCGGCAGGCCGAGCAGCTCGGGCTGCAGGCAGGCCTCGGGGGTGATGCCGGCGGCGCTCATTGGTCGAGCTCCTTCGCTTGGGCCGCGGCGCGGTCGAGTGGCGAGATGCCGTCGAGCTCGTCGAGGTGGGCATCGAGGTCTTGCAGCTGGCGTACAGCCCAGCGCAGCGCCAGGATGAGCAGCAGGCCGACGCCAGCGGCAACGAGGGCGGCAAAGGTGTGGGGGCTCATGGCTCAAAAGCTCCATTCGGCCGAGAGGTGCAGCCCGCTGGGCGCACCTCGCAGCGGGTTGTGGATGTAGGACAGGCGCAGGCCTGCCTGCTCGGTGGGGTTGAAGCGCACGCTGGGCACCACAAGCGGCAGGATGGGCGCCACGCGGTAGCCCACCACGGCGCCCACGGTGAGCGCAAAGCGCCCGTTGTCGGTCTCATAGGTCTGGCCCGCGTAGGCGCTGGTGCCGCCTTCCGAGTTGCTGTAGATGCCAGCGGTGATGCCGCTGGCGGTGCGCAGGTACAGGCCCGGCGTCACGTTCTCGACGTGGGGCGAGTTGGGTGCACCACCGAAGTGGGCGGTGGCCAGATGCAGGCCGATGGTGACGGCGGCGGCAGCAGTGGACAGGGGCATGGCGGCCTCCGTGGGTCAGCGGCCGCGGAAGGGCGACGGCTGGGCGAGGAACTCGACCAGGTCGCGCAGCACGCGGCGGGTGGCAGCAAAGCGCTGCGGGCGGTGCGGCTCAAAGGCATTGCCCTGCAGCACACGGCGGAAGGTGTCGACCTGGTGGTGACCCTCGCGCTCGTCCAGCAGCGTCAGCGCGGCGTGGCGCTCGGTGCGGGGTTCGGCGCTCATTGCAGCAGACCCAGCTGGCCGGATGTCGAGAGGCCGATGGACAGGCAGGGGCGAGCCTCCACGGCGTCGTTCAGGGCGTCGTGGAACATGTCGGCTCGGGAGTCGGCCCAGCTCAGACTGCGCTGGAGGTCTTGCACCTCGGCCTGCAGCGCCTCAATCTGTGCCTGCTGCTCGGCCAGCACCTCGCGCAGGTGCAGCAGCTCGGCAGCGTGCAGCTTGCGCACGAGGGACCGGGGCGCGCTCACAGCTTCACCCCCGCATCGGCCAGCCAGCTCAGGAACAGCGTGACGGCAAGGGTGCCGACGATCACGGCGATGGTGATGCGCGGGTGGCTGGTCTCCACATCCCACGGGGTGGGCAGCGGCTTGGCCTGCTCTGCGGGCGGGTTGACGACCAAGCGCAGTGCTGGCACCGGCAGGCGGTCAGCTTCGAGCTGGTCGAGGTCGGCCTCGGTGAGGCGCGGCTGGTGCTGGGCTACGCTCATGGCTCAGCCCTCGCTGGTGGTCGACGTGATGGCGGGCGCAACGATCTCGCGCAGCTCAGCGTTGATCATGCTGAGGTAGAGATCATGTGCGGACGTCTGCAGCTTCAAGACCGTGGGTTGAAGCGCCGCGTCAGCGGCTGATCGCTCCTCCCCAGGGGCGGCGTCCCTGGCGGCGGCCCAGGCGGCGGCCCAGGCGGCGGCCCTGGCGGCGGCCCTGGCGGCGGCCCTGGCGGCGGCCCTGGCG
>JBEAOO010000338.1:0-5681 GCA_041164825.1 Pseudomonadota bacterium
TCAACCGCGTGCCTTGCCCCACACCACCGCGGCAATGCCGCCCAACACCGCCAGCGCGGCCAGGGCCCAGCGCAGCGACATGGTTTCGCCCAGCAGCACCATGCCGCCCAGCGCCGCAAGCACCGGCACGCTGAGCTGCACGGTGGCGGCCGTGGTGGCGCGCAGCTGCGGCAGCACTGCATACCAAAGCGCGTACCCCAGGCCCGAGGTGATTGCGCCCGAGGCTACGGCGCAGGCCAGGCCGGCGGCATCCCACCGCGCCTGCTGCAGCAGCACCGCGCTCATCGCCAGTGCCAGCAGTGCGGCGCGCCAGAAGTTGCCGGTCGTCACCCGGGTGGGGTCGCCCGCACCGCGCCCACGCAGCGAGTACACGCCCCAGGCCACGCCCGCGCCCACCATCAGCGTCGCGCCCAGCAGCGGCGGGGCCGAGGCCCCCGGCAGCATCAGTCCCAGCAAGCCGCCCATCGCCATGGCCAGCCCGGCCCATTGCCGCCCCAGCAGCCGCTCGCCCGCCCACAGCCCGCGCCCGATCATGGTGGCCTGCACCGCGCCAAACAGCAGCAGCGCGCCCGTGCCCGCGCTGAGCTGCGTGTAGGCCCACGAGAAGCCCGCCGCATAAGCCAACAAGGCCAGCGCCGAGCCCCAGCTGCCGCCGCCCGCGCGGTCGGCGCGCCAACGGTGGGCAATCCACACCAGCACCAGCGCGCCCGACACCAGCCGCACGCTGGTGAAGCTGGCCGCATCGATGGCCGTGTGGCGCAGCGCAATGCGGCACAGCACCGAATTGCCGGCAAAGGCGAGCAGGGTGAGGGCGGTGAGCAGCGTGAGGCGCAGGCGGGTCATGGCGTCTGGTGGAAGCAGCGTGCCGTTGAGCAGGTGCGCAAGGGCGGGCGCGGCGGTCGGCCGTTATACCCGGGCCCCCGGGAAGCTAGGGAGTGCACAAACCCGCCATCTGACTACGCTGTGGGCGCGGTGCTGCGCAGCGTCCGCGGGCGGCCTGTGTTCGCGCCGCGCCCACGCTGCCCCACACGGCCGCCGACGAGACAACGCGATAGCCCGACGCGATAACCCGAACAACAGGACGCCCCGCACCATGGCCACCTCCCGCAAGCCCGCCCGCAGCGGCAAGCCCCGCACCGCGGCACCGGTTTCCGCCGCACCAGCCGCTGCAACACCAGCCGCTGTGACGCCCGCATCCGTGGCCCCCGCCCCCAAGAAGCGCACCCCGGCGAAGCGCGCTGCCCCGTTGCGGCCCAGCGCCGCAGCGGCGCTGCCAACGCTGGAATCGCCCGGGCTGGCCCCGGTGGACCTGGCGCCTGCTGCGCCGCATCTGGCCGAGCCCGCCAAGCTGCTGCGCATCCAACTCCCCGGCGCGCTCACCCGCGGCGCGGCACCCGCGCTGCCTGGCGCAGCGGGCTTGCCCGCCGGCAGCACCCACCGCCGGGTGGCGCTGGGCGCCGTGGGCCCGGCCAAGCGCGATGGCGCCGCCGCCAGCCCGCAGGCCGTGACGCTCGATGTGGCCGCCGACGAGGTGGTGAAGGTGGAGCTGGCCGATGGCCTGGTGTGGTGGACCCGCGCGGACGACCTGCTGCGCGAGCACGGCCAAGCCCCGGTGGCGGGCGCGGCGGGTCAACGCGGCCAGCGCAGCGGTGCAGCTGCGGCGGCCGATGGCGTGTGGACCGTGTCCACCGGCCTGAACCCCGCCAGCAGCGGCGCCCCGGCGCAGCGCGGTCTGGCCAACGTGGCGATCTCGGCCTTGGAGTTTTTCGGCGTTGATGTGAGTGGCGCCGCCGCGCGCCAGTTGGGCGCCGTGCTCGACAAAAAGCGCCTCGGCCGCACGCCCGGCCTCTACCGCGTCGGCCTGGACGACGGCAGCACGGCGATGACGCTGCTGCCCGAGGGCGAGCTGCTGCCCGCCGGTGATGCCCCCGTGCTGGTGTTTCTGCACGGCACGATGTCGAGCTTTGACGGCAGCTTTGGCGCCCTGCGCGCCACGGCCGGCGCCAACGCCAAGGGTGCGACGGCCGACGAACTGCAAGCCGCCGCCCAAGCCCGCGCCGCGCTGCGCGAGGCCTACGGCGCGCGCATCTACGCGCTCGAACACTTCACCCTCACCCAAAGCCCGGTGGCCAATGCGCTGGCCTTGGCCCAGCGCCTGCCCCATGGCGTCCGCGTTCACCTCGTGTCGCACTCGCGCGGCGGCCTGGTGGGCGAGCTGCTGTGCCTGGCGCAGCGCGACACCACCACGGGCGATCCGGTGCGCGATGCGCTCGCCGCCGGCCTGTTTGCGCGCGGCCAAATCAACGAAGCCCCGGCCGGTTTGCGGGCGCTGGGCAAGCCCGACGCCGACGCCCTGCGCAGCGACTACGCCAACGACGAGCGCGACCTCGACCTGTTGCTCCAGGCGCTCGACACCGCCGCCCCGCGCATCGAGCGCTACATCCGCGTGGCCTGCCCGGCGCGCGGCACCACGCTGGCCTCGGGCCGGCTCGACCGCTGGTTGTCGGTGCTGGGCGCGCTGGCGCCCGAAGGTTTCATCGGCGACACGCTCGACTTCCTGCTCAAGGTGGTGAAGGAGCGCACCGACCCGCGCGCCTTGCCCGGCATCGAAGCCATGATGCCCGCCTCGCCGCTGACCCAGCTGCTGCGCTGGCCCACGCTGCGCACCGCGGCGGACCTGAGCGCCATCACGGGCGATCTGGCGCCCGACCGCCGCTGGGCCCAGCTCAAGCTGCTGGCGCTCGACTGGTTTTACAGCGCCGACCACGACCTCGTGGTCAACACCGGCTCCATGGCCGGCGGCATCACGCGGCTGCCTGGCAAGGCGCGCTTCAAGCTGGCGCGCGGCCCGCTGGTGCAGCACTTCCGCTACTTCACCAACCCCGATTCACTGGGCTGGCTGGTGCAAGGCCTGCGCCGCCCCGAGGGCGCCACGGCCGGCTACCTGCCCATTGAGCTGGCGGTGCAAGCCGAGCCGCGCGCCCGCGCCGCACTGCGCAGCAGCCGCGACGGCAGCGACCGCAAGGCCGTGGCCATCCTCGTGCCCGGCACCATGGGCAGCGGCCTGCGGGTGAACGACAGCGGCGTCTGGCTGCGCTACGGCCCGCTGGCCTTTGGCGGCCTGGGCAAGATCGCCATCGAGGCCCAGGGCGTGGAGCCCGATGGCCTGGTGGACGACTTCTACGCGCCACTGCTGGAGTACCTCGCCCCCACCCACCGCCTGCACAGCGTGGCCTACGACTGGCGGCAATCGGTGCGCGTGGCTGCGCAGCTCTTGCGCGCCAAGCTCGAAGACGCGCTGACCGACGCCGAGCAGCGCAAGGTGCCGCTGCGCATCGTCGCCCACTCGATGGGCGGGCTGGTGACGCGCGCGATGATCGCCGACCCCGACGGTGCCCGCGCCTGGAAGCGCCTGCAAGCGCTGCCCGGCAGCCGCTTGCTGATGCTCGGCACACCCAACGCCGGCTCGCACGAGGCCGTGCGCTGGCTCACCGGCTTCAACCCCACCGAGCGCAAGCTCGCGCTGCTCGACCTCACCCGCGGTACCAACGCCGTCATCGACATCGTGCGCCGCTACCCCGGCCTGGCCGAGCTGCTGCCCTTCGGCCACCTGGCCGGCGAGCGCGACTATGCCGACCCGGGCCTGTGGACCGACCTGCGCGAGCGCCTCGAAGCCAGTTTCCCGCCTGCCGGGCCCGACGCCCTCAGCCCCGCCCGCGAGACCTGGCGCCTGCTCACCGCTCAGCCCGATCTCTCGCCCGAACACGTCGTCTACGTGGCCGGCCACCAGCCCGCCACCGTCATCGACTACCAGCTCACCGCCGACCCGCTGGCCGAGACCTGGCAGCCGCCCAAGTTGGAGTTCATCGCCACGCCCGATGGCGACGGCACCGTGGCCTGGGCCTCGGGCCGCCTGCCCGGCATCGCCATGTACCGCGCGCCCGACGTGGCGCACGACGAACTCTGCGCCGCCACCGACGACCCCAACGTCTTCCGCGGCTACCTGGAGCTGCTGGAAACCGGCCAAACCAGCCGCCTGCCCAGCTTGGTGTTGCCCGCCCAGCGTGGCCGGGCCGGTGCGCTGGCCGACGACCGCAGCCGCCAGTTCGTGCTGGTCGAGCCACCGCAGTCCGACTTCGCGCCCGACGAGGCCAGCCTGCGCGGCCTCAGCCTGGGCCCGGGCATCCGCCGGAAGGCCAAACCGGTGGCCGTGGACGCGGCCAGCTCGGCCCCGCCGGTGCTGCGCATCACCATCGCCAACGGCAACCTGAAGTTCATCCAGCAGCCGCTGCTGCTCGGCCACTACGCCTCCAGCCAGCTCACCGGCACCGAGAAGGTGGTCGACACGCTGATCGGCCAGGCCATGTCGCAAGCCCTCGCCTGCGGCCTGTACCCCGAAGCACCCGGCACACACCAGATTTTTGAAAACCGCGCCGAGGCCACGCTCACCGCGCAGCAGCTGCCGCGCCCGGCGCAAGTCATCGTGGCCGGCCTGGGCAGCGAGGGCCAGCTGCGCCTGCCTGCCTTGTGCAACACCGTGCGCCAGGCCGTGATTGCGCTGGCCCAGCGCCACCACGACGCCGGCCTCACCGCGCCCATCGAGCTGGCCGCCACGCTGCTCGGCAGCGGGGGCCAAGGCATCTCGGCCGGCACGTCCGCCCAAGCCATCGCGCTCGGCGTGCGCGAGGCCAACCAGCGCTTGGCCGAGGCCAACGCGCGCCTTCTCGGCAACGGCAGCAACGCCGGCAACGGCAGCGAGCCCGGCAACCCGCGCGCCGCCTGGCCGCTGGTGGGCCACATCCATCTGGTCGAGCTCTACCTCGACCGCGCCGCCGAGGCCTGGCAAGGCCTGCACCCGCTGGCCGAGGGCGAGCCCAGCGCCTTCGCGCTTGCGCCCCAGGTGCAATCGCTGCTCGGCGCGCGCCGCCGGCCGTCCGACCCCAACTACCGCGGCAGCAACTACGACAGCATCACCGTGCGCACCGTCGATGAAGTGTTGCCCGCGCCCGTGGGCGACGACCTCGACGCGGCCGACGGCGGCGACGCCAGCGCGCCCGCCGTGGCCCCCGGCATGCGCCGCCGCCGCTCCATCGCCTACTCGCTCGACACCCGCCGCGCCCGCACCGAAGTCAGCGCCCAGCGCACCCAGGCCAAGCTGCTGCGCTCGCTGATCCGCGAGGCCTCCAACCACGACGCCACCGACCCCAGCATCGGCCGCACGCTCTGGCAGCTGCTCATCCCGCCCGAGATCGAGGCCTTTTTGGGGGGCGACGCCGAGCAGCCCGGCGCCCGCGCCAACGACCTCGTCATGCAGCTCGACGACGGCACCGCCGGCATCCCCTGGGAGCTGCTCGACAGCCGCGGTGTTGACGCCCCCGACCGCAAACCCTGGGCGCTCCGCACCCGCTTGCTGCGCCGGCTCGACATCGCCACCCACGGCGCCCCCGTGCGCGACGCGCGCGGTGACGACCCGCTGCTCGTCATCGGCGAGCCGCTGGTGGACGCCGCGCTCTACGGCCCGCTGCCCGGTGCCTACAACGAGGCCAAGGCCGTGCAGCAGCTGCTGGATGACGCGCTGGGCGCGGGCTCGGGCGCCGTGCGCGCGCTCATCGGCACGGCCCCGGGCACCGGCCCGCAGGCGCGCGAGGTCATCACCACCTTGTTCGAGCGCGACTGGCGCG
>JBEAOO010000339.1:0-16143 GCA_041164825.1 Pseudomonadota bacterium
GCGAAGGCACAGTGTTGCACTTCGTCTGTGAACTCACGCGACACGTCGCCGTAGCATGGATGGAAAAACACTACCTGTTGTTTGCATGTAGGTCTTGTACTCTTGGCCAAAAGCTTGGCACATCATGGCCTCTTCGCGCGGAACCCGGACCATGCAGAGAAGCAGCACGGCGAGCAATGCGCTAGGGCCTGCAACCGCATTGGGCAGCAGTACTGCTTGTGCGAGGCCAAAGAGAATGAATGATGCGTACATGGGATGCCTGATGAAGCGATACACCCCGTGCTTTACCAACTGATGGTTTTGCTGAACCTCAAGCCCAACGGACCAGTTCTTTCCAAGATCCGCGTGAGAGCGCCAGAACAGCCACATTCCAACCAGCCAGAGCCCTGCGCCCAGTGGCGTAGAGTAGGCGACAGGTTGGAAAGAGACGGCATTAAGCCAAGAGGTGAATACGTATGCTAACGGCAAAAATATTTGGCCAACGATGACGAGAAGGATGAGAGTCTTGTCCACCGATGTGGAGTGATTAGAAGCCGAGCTGGCTGCAACTTTGGCTTTCCTTTGGTACACCGCTCTTGTGATCAAGTATGCGACCAACCCACAGAGGAAAATGGCCTGGGAGTCTTGAAGGTTCATGTTGCTTCCTGGATTTAATCGTGTTGTTTAACGAAGAATAAATGGCGAGAGATGCGCCATATAGCTGGCTTTCAAGGTACCCAAAAGCCTAACGTGTTATGGACAGCACCAAGTGACGCATAACACCGTGACTGTCCGCTTTTCAAAGTGCGCGCCAGCGATGCTAAGCCCTGGTCGGCATTGATTTTTCTGCTGCGCAAGGCCAAGTGCACGAGCGTATTCAGACGTGAAAAGCGGCAGCCCGGCTGCACGGCGCAGGCGAACCAGGGCGCGACTGACGGATAACACCGGCGCTGTCCGTGTATCAAGGCGGCGCGCCGCGTCGCTAAGTGGCTGTGGCATCAAGACTTCCCCCTGATTGACTGTATGGGCATACAGCACTAAATTGCCGTCGAAAGCGGCACTTGGTGCGGGCATTCTGGCCGAGGTGCAGCGTCTTGCCAATGGAGGCTGAAGATGCCGAATGCGACGGACGTTTGGGCCAAGACAGCATCGCGATTGAAGCGCGAGGTACATGGCGGCCCAGCTGCCGGCGCAGCTGCTCCGGGCCAAGAACCCGCGCCGCCGCGATTGCTGGACCGCGTGCGGCAACAGGTGCGAACCTTGCACTACAGCCTGCGCACCGAAGAGGCCTACGTGTTTTGGGCCCGTGCGTTCATCCGGTTTCATGGCCTGCGACATCCGTCAGAGATGGGCGGCGACGAGGTGCAGGCCTTCCTGACACATCTGGCGGCGGAGCGCCAAGTGGCTCCGTCCACACACCGCCAAGCCTTGTCGGCCTTGTTGTTTTTGTATAGCAAGGTGTTGGGGCTGCAGTTGCCCTGGATGACCGAGATTGGGCGGCCGGTGCCGAAGCGCCGTTTGCCGGTGGTGTTGACCCAGGCGGAGGTGAGCCAGGTGTTGCATCGGCTGGAGGGCACGCATCGTTTGCTGGCGCGATTGCTCTACGGCACGGGCCTGCGCATCAGCGAGGCGCTGCAGTTGCGGGTGAAGGATGTGGACTTTGGGCAGTGCGCGATCTTTGTGCGCTCAGGCAAAGGCGACAAGGACCGCGTGGTGATGCTGCCTCAATCGCTGGCGGACGAATTGCGTCGCCAACTGGCTGACGTGCATGCAGTTTGGGCGAGGGATGCGGCGGATGGCACATCCGGCGTGGAATTGCCGCATGCGCTTGAGCGCAAATACCCCCGCGCCGGGCACACCTGGGCGTGGTTTTGGGTGTTCCCGCAAGACCACCACGCGGTGGACCCGCGCAGTGGCGTGGTGCGTCGCCACCATGCGTACGAACAAACATTTCAGCGCGCCTTCAAACGCGCTTTGGTTGGCGCAGCCATCGCCAAGCCAGCCACGCCACACACGCTGCGCCACAGTTTTGCCACACACCTGCTGCAATCGGGCAGCGACATTCGCACGGTGCAAGAACTCCTGGGGCATTCAGACGTGGCCACCACCATGATCTACACCCATGTGCTGAAGGTCAGCGGCATGGGCGCGCGCAGCCCGCTCGACGCGCTGCACTTGAACTGACCGGAGCACCACCACCATGGCACTGGACAAGCAACGCATTGACGACGCAGTCTTGGCCCTGCTTCTGCTGGGTCTGCACGATGGCGACCGGGTGTGGAAGACGTTTGATTGGGACGCGATGGACCGGCTGCATGCGCAAGGCTTCATCAGCGACCCGGTGGGTCGCACCAAAGCGGTTGCGATGACGCCTGAGGGGCAGGCGCGGGCGGAGGGCTTGTTGCGGGCGCTGTTTGAGGTGGCGCCGGGTTCGCCGTGAGGCGCTGACACGTGGGTGGGCCCTGGCCAGTGAGGCGCTGGCGGGCGGGCTCTTGCCAGCGAGGTTCTGGCGAGGGGGCGAGCCCTCACCCCTGCCCTCTCCCAGGGGGAGAGGGGGCCACACCCTGCCCTCGCGCGGGTCTTGGCCCCTTGTCTTGGCCTGGATCCTTCTCTTGCGTCAGGCGCTCGCGTGTGACGGCAGCGTCAGCCGCCGGCTAGCACCCTCGCCGCAATCGCCTCCCCCATCTCCGTCGTGCTGGCGCTGCCGCCCAGGTCGCGCGTGCGGGGGCCTGCGCGCAGCACGTGCTCAATCGCGGCCACGATGGCGTCGTGGGCGGCGCGGCCGGCGCCTGCACCGCCGGTGAGGTGGTTGAGCATCAGCGCGGCAGACCAGATCATGGCCACGGGGTTGGCGATGTTTTGGCCGTGAATGTCGGGCGCCGAGCCATGCACGGGTTCGAACAGGCTGGGGAAGCTGCGCTCGGGGTTGAGGTTGGCGGAGGGGGCCAGTCCGATGGTGCCGGTGCAGGCGGGGCCGAGGTCGCTGAGGATGTCGCCGAACAGGTTGCTGGCCACCACCACGTCAAAGCGGGTGGGCTGGAGCACGAAGCGGGCGCAGAGGATGTCGATGTGCTGCTTGTCGACGGTGACGCTGGGGTAGTTTTGCGCCATGGCGTCGGCGCGGCCGTCCCACCAGGGCATGCTGATGGCGATGCCGTTGCTCTTGGTGGCCACGGTGAGGTGCTGGCGCGCGCGCGACTGGGCCAGCTCGAAGGCGTACTTGAGCACCCGGTCGGTGCCGAAGCGGCTGTAGACCGACTCCTGGATGACGATTTCGCGCTCGGTGCCGGCGTACATGGTGCCGCCGAGGTTGGTGTATTCGCCTTCGGTGTTTTCGCGCACGACGAAGAAGTCGATGTCGCCCGATTTGCGGCCAGCCAGTGGGCAGGGCACGCCGTCAAACAGGCGCACCGGGCGCAGGTTGATGTACTGGTCAAACTCGCGCCGGAACTTGAGCAGCGAGCCCCAGAGCGAGATGTGGTCGGGCACGGTGGCGGGCCAGCCGACGGCACCAAACAAAATGGCGTCCATGCCTTGCAGCTGCGCCTTCCAGTCGGGCGGCATCATCTCGCCGTGTCGCGCATACCAGTCGCAACTGGCCCACTCGATGGGCGTGAGTTGCAGCGCGATGCCGAAACGCTCGGCCGCCGCCTGCAGCACGCGCAGGCCCTCGGGCATCACTTCCTGGCCGATGCCGTCGCCGGGGATGACGGCAATGCGATGTGCGTGAGACATGGTGGGCTTCGCCTGGGAGTTGAAGGGGGTGCGGTGATTTTAGAAAGGGCTGCACACGGGCGCGCTGTGGACACCACAGACACCGCGCACACCCGGTCGCCACGCACGGGGCCAGACATGCCGCGCGATTCATCGCACGATCTATCGTGAAATCCGTCGTTCAAACCGCAGCACCAGCGCGCGCAACGGTGCCGCAACGCCCGAGCCACGCAGGCGCAACATCACCCGGCCCGGCCCGCGCTAAAGTCTGGGCCATGTCCGCGCCGCACGTCACTCCCCGCTCTGCGCACGCGCGCCACCCACGCCCCGCCTGCTGGGCCGCTGCGCTGCTGGTGATGGCCCTCAGCGCGCTGGCAGGGGGCTGCGCCAACACCTCGTCGGCGAGCCAGGTGAAGGTCTACCAGAAGGAAAACTTCGAATCGACAGAGACCTTTGCGCGGCTGTTTGACGCGAACGTGGCCACCACCTGCGAGGCTGCGCGCCGCGCGCTGCTGAGCCAGGGCTACGTGCTGAGCACCACCCGGCCCGACTTCATCACCGGCAGCAAGAGCTTCCAGCCCGAGGGCGAGGTGCATGTGCAGATCTCATTCAACGTGGTGTGCGCGCCCGAGGGCCGCGGCGGGCAGATTGCCACCGCGTATGTGAACGCGATCCAGGACCGCTACGCGCTGAAGAAGAGCGCCAACTCGGCCAGCGTGGGTCTGAGCGCCATTGGCTCGGTGTCGATCCCCATGGGCGCCACCGACGACTCGCTGGTGAAGGTGGCCAGCGAGACGATTCCGGCCGGGCCGTTTTACGACCGCTTTTTTGGCCTGATGCAGCGCTATCTGGCGGAACAAACTGCCGAACAAACGGCGGAGCAGGCCGACGCGGAATAAGCGCGCCCGTCGGCCCCGCCCGGTGCTCAATCGGGCTTGATCTTGGCGCGTGCGATCACCGGCTGCCAGCGCTTTTGCTCCAGCGCGATGTACTTGGCGAATTCGGCCGGCGTGCTGCCCACGGCAATGGCCGCGTCCTTGGCCAGCATCTCCAGCGCGGCGGGCTGGCGCATGGCTTTGGCGGCAGCGCTGGCCAAGGTGTCGGCGACGGCTTGCGGCAGGCTGGCGGGGGCCAGCAGGCCGTACCACTGAGTCATCTCGAAGCCGGGGTAGCCCTGCTCGGCCACAGTGGGCACGTCGGGCAGCTGCGGCAAGCGCTGCGTGGTGCCGGTGGCAATGCAGCGCAGCTTGCCGGCCTTGATGAACTGCATCACGGCCGGGGCACCCACCGAGGCCACATCAAGCCGGCCCGCCAACAAATCGGTGAGCTGGGGGCCGGTGCCACGGTAGGGCACGTGCAGCATGAAGGTGTTGGTGGCCATCTTCAAGTACTCCATGGCCAGGTGGCCGGCGCTGCCGTTGCCGGCCGAGCCGTAGTTGAGCTGGCCGGGCTTGGCCTTGGCCAGCGCCACCAGCTCTTTGAGGTTTTTCACCGGCAGATCGGGCCGCACCAAATACAGGCTGGGCACCTTGGCGAGCAGGCTGATGGGGCGGAAATCTTTGATGGGGTCGTAGGGCAGTTTGTCAAAGATGTAGGGGTTCACGGCCAGCGTGCCGATGTGGCCCAGGATCAGCGTGTGCTGGTCATCGGCCTTGGCCACTTCGCCCATGGCCACATTGCCGGCGCCACCGGGCTTGTTTTCCACATACACGCTTTGGCCGAGCAGCTTGCCCAGCTCCACCGCGGCGGCGCGGGCCACGATCTCGGAGCTGCCGCCAGGGGCGAAGGGCACGACAAAACGAACCGCCTTGTTGGGCCAGGCCTCGGCACGGGCGGCAGCGGGCAGCGCCGCGGCAGCACCGAGGGCGGCGAGTTGGGCCAGCCATTGGCGGCGTGGCAGGTCAAAGGTGGCGTGCTGGGTCATGGCAGGGTCTCTTCAGTGAGTTGAAAGTCGTAAAGGCGGGCGGCGTGCTGACGCAAGATGTCATTCGCCGCCTGAGCGCCCAGGGCATCGGCCACCGGAGCCAGGGTGGCCGCGTAGTCGGGCACGGCGTGCGGATCAACGCTGGTGTGCGGCCAATCGGAGCCCCACACGGTGTGGGCACCAAACAGCGCGGCCAGGCGTTGTACCTGGGCGTGCAGCGACGCATACGGCGCCTGCCCGCCCTGGCGGTACCAGCCCGAGAGCTTGACCCACGCCCCCGCGTCGGCCAGCGCCTGCAAAGCACCCCACAGCGGCGAGGCGGGTGCCAGTGCGGCGTGCACGCTGGCGAGGTGATCGAGCACGAAGGTGAGGCCAGTCTCGCGTTGCAGCGCTGGCAAGTGTTGCAGTTCGGTGGCCGCCACGTACCACTGCACATGCCAGCCGCGGGCGCGCAGCTTGGGGGCGAGCGCACGCACCTCGGCCGCCGCATCGCCCTGGTGGCCGGCGGGCGACACGCGGTTGAAGCGGATGCCGCGCACACCGGCGGCGTGCAGCTGGTCGAGCGCGGCATCGCTGATGTCGGCATCGACCACCGCCACGCCGCGGTGGCGCCCCCCGCTGGCCCACAAGGCCTGCAGCAGCACGCGGTTGTCGCTGCCATACACACTGGGCTGCACCAGCACCAGGTGGCCCACCGCCATGGCCGCGGCGGTGCGCTCGATCTCTGCCAGCGGGTGGTGGGCGGGTTGGTAGTGGCCGGGGCGCACGGGGGCCGCGGCATCAAACACGTGCACGTGGCAATCCCAGCCGCTCGGGGCGGCCTGGGCGGGCGAGGTGTGGGGGCTCCATGCCATCGTCACTCCCGCGTGATGTGGCGCTCGCGCACCACGCGCGCCCACAAGGCGGTTTGTTGATTCAAGAAGCTGGTGGCTTCGGCCTCGCCGCCACCAAATACATCCCCACCCAAGGCGCGCACGCGGCCCAGCACCTCGGCATCGGCCATGGCGTGGTGCAGTGCGGCCACCAAGCGGGCACGCACGGCTGCGGGCACCCCCGCGGGTGCCAACACCGGGTTCCACTCCAGCACCTCGTAGCCCTTGAGCCCGGCCTCGTCCATGGATGGCAGCTGCGGCAAGGCGCGGGCACGCAGCTTGGACGTGACGGCCAAGGCGCGCAAACGGCCCGACTGGATGTGCCCCAGCGCCGACGCCACATTGGCAAAAAACAGCGGCACCTGGCCGCCCATCACATCAGTGAGCGCGGGGCCACCGCCGCGGTAGGGCACGTGCGTCATCTCGACCTGGGCCTGGGCTTCAAACAAGGCGCCAGCCAAGTGCTGCGCCGAGCCATTGCCCGACGAGGCATAGGCCAACTTGCCCGGCTGGGCGCGGGCCAGGCGCAACACATCGGCCAGGGTTTTGGCCTCGAAGCTGGGCGTGCACACCAGCACATTGGGAAACACCGCCAGCACCGCCAGCGGCGCAAAGGCGGTGGCCGGGTCGTAGGGCAGTTTGTCGAACAGCGCGGGGTTGACGGCGAACGACGAGGCATCGAGCAGCAGCGTCAACCCATCGGGCACGGCGCGCGCCACCTGGGCGGCGGCCAGGGTGCCGCTGGCGCCGGGTTTGTTTTCCACCACCACCGGCTGGCCCAAAAACTGGGCCATGCGCGGCGCCACCAGCCGCGCCATCACGTCGGCGCCGCCGCCAGCGGGGTAGCTCACCATCAAGGTGATCGGCTTGCCGCCAGCGATCTCGGCTGCGGCGTGGGATGGGCGCATGGGCAAGGCCAGCGCGCTGGCCGCCGCAGCAGCGCCCAACAGCTGGCGGCGGTTCAGGGCAGGCAAAGGGGTCATGGCGTCAACAGGCCTCAGGTGATGGAAACGGTGTACTGAAACGCGTTGGCATCGCCCAGCGTGGTGCGCCACTCCACGCAGCGGCCGCTGAGGTCAAAGGCCTGGCGCTGCACGCGGGCACACGGGTGGCCGGCGGGCAGCCGCAGCGCCCGCGCGGCGGCTGCGCCCAGGCTGGCAAAGCCGATGGTGTCGACCGCCCGGTGCACAAACACGCCGCAGCGTTCGGCAAACAGGGGGTAGAGCAAATCGTCCCAGTCCGGCAGCGCCAAGGTTTGCAGCGCACTGAACAACGGCAAGGGCACCACGATTTCTTCAAACAGCGCCGGCTGCTCGCCGACGCTGCGCAGGCGCTTGAGGCGCAGCACCGGCTCGCCCGGGCCGCAACCCAGAGCGCGGGCCACGTCGGCCGAGGCCGGCACCACCTCGCGCGCCAAGATGCGCGAGCGCGGCGCCGCGCCCACCGCTTCACCAAAGCGGAAGAAGCGCAGCATGGGCGCGCCGGTGAGGCCTTGTTTCACAAAGGTGCCGCGGCCGTGGATGCGCTCCACCAGGCCTTGCTCGGCCAGCAGATCGAGCGCGCGGCGCATGGTGCCCAGGGCCACGCCGTGTTCACGCGCCAGCGATTGTTCGGCCGGGATGGCGCTGCCAGGCGGCCACTCGCCGGCCACGATGCGGGCGCGCATGGCCGCAGCCAGCGCGCCGTAGCGGCTTTGGCCGGGTTCGGCTTCCACGAGGGAGCGCACGGTGTTCATTGGTGGGGCCTGTGGGGCCAAGTCCTTTAGAGGACTAGATTTTCAGTGGCGCGCCAGCGGGCGGTCAAGTGAGGGGTAGCCCTCATGCGCCAAGGCGATGCAGCGGCACCGCATCACTTCGCACCACGCTGGGCCGCGCGCACCTTTTGTATGCAATCTGCGCCCAATTTTTGTATGCAATGGGTGCCTGAGTGCGCCTCGCACCCCGCTGACCGGCCTGGCACGGCTTGTGCAAATGCTTCGTCATTCAAGTGACGGAGGCGGCATGTCGGGCCCAAGTGATCTGGAAGTGGTGCACCTCAGCAAACGCTACGGCGATGCGCTGGCGGTGAATGCGATCGACCTGAAAATTGCCGCCGGCAGCTATTGCTGCTTGCTCGGCCCCTCGGGCTGCGGCAAGACCTCCACGCTGCGCATGATTGCCGGCCACGAGACCGCCAGCGAAGGCGACATCGTGCTGGGCGGCCGCAACATCACCAACGCCGAGCCCGGCCAACGCGGCACGGCCATGATGTTTCAGAGCTACGCGCTGTTCCCGCACCTGAGTGCGCGCGACAACGTGGCCTTTGCACTCAAGATGCGCGGCGTGCCCGCCAGCGAGCGCACGGCACAAGCGCAAAAACTGCTGGAGCGCGTGGAGCTGGCCCACCTGGCCGAGCGCAAGCCGGGCGAGCTGAGCGGCGGCCAGCAGCAGCGCGTGGCGCTGGCGCGTGCGCTGATCATGGAACCCAAGGTGTTGCTGCTCGACGAGCCGCTCTCCGCGCTCGACCCCTTCTTGCGCATCAAGATGCGCGCCGAGCTGAAGGGCTGGCAAAAGTCGCTCGGCATCACCTTTGTGCACGTCACCCACTCGCAAGAAGAAGCGATGGCGCTGGCCGACCTGGTGGTGGTGATGAACCAAGGCCGCATCGAGCAAGCCGGCACGCCGCACGAGGTATTCAACGCGCCGCGCACCGCTTTTGTGGCGCGCTTCATTGGCGCCCACAACGTGTTGCCGGGCGATTTGGCCGTGCGCACCGACCGCGTGCAACTCAGCCGCGGTGAGGCCCCGGCCGAGCACCAGAGCCTGGCCACCACTGTGCGCACCGTGGAGTACCAAGGCACGTATGTGCTGCTGGGCCTCGACCACCCCCAGGTGGGCGAGATGAGCGTGATGCTGCCCGAAGCCACCTTTGACGCCGCGCCGTTTGCGCCCGGCGACGCGGCCCAAGCGCACTGGCACCCATCCATGGCGCACACGCTTGAAGCGGCCTGACCGCTGCCCCGATTTTTTCCTGTTCGACCCCGTTCCCTCCCCCCTGCCCTTCGTTCTCAACCCTGGAGTTCGCACCCATCATGAGCCAACGTTCAACTTCTCCCGAGTCCACCGATCAGCCCGCCCTGACCACGGCCACCGAGACCGTGAGCTCGCTCGGCCTGCCCCGCCGCCAACTGCTGCAAGGCATGGCCGGCATCTTGGCCAGCGGCATGGCGCCGTCGGTGTTCTCGGCCGACCCGATCGTGCTGCGCTACCTGGGCACGGCCGTGAACCAGGACAAGACGATTGCCGAGAAGTTTGAGAAAGACACCGGCATCAAGATCCAGTACGTGGCCGTCACCACCGACGACGTCACCAAGCGCGCCGTCACCGCGCCCAACAGTTTTGACCTGATCGACACCGAGTACTTCTCGCTCAAGAAGATCGTGCCCACCGGCAACTTGAAGGGCATTGATGTGAAGCGCATCAAAAACGCCGACAAGATCACCCCCCTGTTCACCACCGGCATGGTGGCCGGCAAGGCCGTGGGCGACCAAGGCACGGCGCCCAAGAAGGTGATCTACCTCGAAGGCGAAAAGAGCAAGGTCTTCGCCAAGTCGCCGACGCAGTACATGTCGCTGATCCCCACCGTGTACAACGCCGACACGCTGGGCATCCGGCCCGATCTGATCAAGCGCCCCATCACCTCCTGGGCCGAGCTGCTCAACCCCGAGTTCAAGGGCAAGGCCGCGATCTTGAACATCCCGTCGATCGGCATCATGGACGCCGCGATGGTGGTGGAGGCCATGGGCATCTACAAGTACCCCGACAAGGGCAACATGACCAAGAAGGAAATTGATCTGACGATCAAGACCCTGATTGAAGCCAAGAAGGCCGGTCAGTTCCGCAGCCTGTGGAAGGACTTCAACGAGTCGGTCAACCTGATGGCCTCGGGCGAGGTGGTGATCCAGTCGATGTGGAGCCCAGCCGTCACCGCCGTGCGCACCAAGGGCATCGCCTGCAACTTCCAGCCGCTCAAGGAAGGCTATCGCGCCTGGGCCGCCGGCTTTGGCCTGCCAACCACGCTGAGCGGCAAGAAGCTCGACGGCGCCTACGAGTTCATCAACTGGTTCCTCGACGGCTGGGCCGGTGCTTACCTCAACCGCCAGGGCTACTACAGCGCCGTGCTCGACACCGCCAAGTCGAAGATGGACGCCTACGAGTGGGCCTATTGGATGGAAGGCAAGCCCGCCTCGCAAGACATCAAGAGCCCGAATGGCGACGTGCTGGCCAAGGCCGGCGCCGTGCGCGACGGCGGCAGCTACGAAGCCCGCATGGGCGGCATCGCCTGCTGGAACGCGGTGATGGACGAGAACAACTACATGGTCCAGAAGTGGAACGAATTTGTGGCGGCTTGATGCTGCGCTGATTCGTCCCTGACACCTGCTGTTGTTGTTGACGCGGGCCGGCGCGCTGCACCGGTGGCCGGCCCGCTTCGTCTCTGCCTTTTTTCGACACCCCACACACCACACCACCACCGCCATGAAAGCGCCCGCCCCCTGGCTCCAGGCCACGCCCTTTGCGGCGGTGATGGTCTTCTTTTTCATCGCGCCGCTCGTGCTGATTGGCGCCGTGAGCTTTTGGCCGCAAGACGAGTACAAGCTGGTGCCCGGCTTCACCTTCGAGAACTACCTGACGCTGTTCCAGGGCTGCAGCAACCTGGCCGAGCCCTGCCTCACGCTGGCCACCTACCTGTCGACGTTGAAGTTCAGCTTCATCACCTGGGCCGTCACGCTGGTGCTGGGGTTTGCGCTGGCTTACTTCCTGGCTTTCCACGTCAAGTCGCTGCTGTGGCAGACCACGTTGTTCGTGCTCTGCACGATTCCGTTTTGGACCTCCAACGTGATCCGCATGATCTCGTGGGTGCCGCTGCTGGGCCGCAATGGCCTGGTCAACCAGATGCTGATGGCGATGGGGCTGGTGGATGCGCCCATCGAGTGGCTGCTGTTCTCGCAGTTCTCGGTGGTGCTGGCCTTTGTGCACCTCTACACCATGTTCATGATCGTGCCCATCTTCAACTCGATGATGCGCATCGACCGCTCGCTGATCGAGGCCGCGCGCGATGCCGGCGCCAGCAGCTGGCAAACGCTGTGGAACGTGATCGTGCCGCTGTGCCGCACGGGCATCGTGATCGGCTCCATCTTCGTGCTCACCATCGTGATGGGCGACTTCGTCACCGTGGGCGTGATGGGTGGCCAGCAGATCGCGTCAGTGGGCAAGGTGATCCAGGTGCAGACCTCTTACCTGCAATTCCCGCTTGCCGCGGCCAACGCCGTGCTGCTGCTGTTCGTGGTCGGCATGATGGTCGTCGGCCTGCAACGCTTGGTTGACCTCCGAAAGGCCCTCTGAGGATGTCCCACCCCCTGCACGCTTCGCGCGCCCCCTCAAGGGGGCGCCACCCTGGGCCCGGCCAAGCCGGATCCCCGGCGGCCGCTGGGCGACCTCAACCCTGCCCCGCCTCACGGGCCGCGTTTTCAAAGGATTTCTGATGCGTCACGCTCCCGAGCCACGCGCGCCCGGCTTCTGGCCCCTGGCCTTGTTGTTCGCGCTGTTCGTCGTGTTCCTCTATGGCCCCGTGGCCACCATTTTTGTGCTGAGCTTCCAGGGGCCCGAAGGCGGCTTGGTGTTCCCGATGCGCGGCTGGTCGTTTCACTGGTACGGCAAGCTGGCCGAGGGCCTGGGCGTGGTCGACATCGGTGCCGCGCTCAAGCGCAGCCTGGCGCTGGGCAGCGTGGTGATGGTGCTGACGGTGCTGATGTCGCTGGGCGCGGGGCTGGCGTTCCGCAAGGCCGATGGCGGGCGCTTCAAGGGCAGCGGCGCGCTGTTCTATGTCACCGTGGGCAGCTTGATCATGCCGTCCATCATCGTGTCGCTGGGCATCGGCCTGCAGTTCCGTTTGATCGACACCGGCATCCGCGCGCTGATCGAAACCTGGGGCAGCACCGAGGCGCTGGAGAGCTACACCACGCTGATGGGTCTCTACACCTCGGGCCTGGGCGCGCACCTCACCTGGACGCTGCCCTTCGGCCTCTTGATCATGTTCGCCGTGTTCAACCGCTTCAACCCCGCGTACGAAGAAGCTGCGCGCGACCTGGGCGCCACGCCCTGGCAGAGCTTCAAGCACGTGGTGCTGCCGCTGATCGCGCCCTCGCTGGTGGGGGTGGCGATGTTCGGCTTCACGCTCAGCTGGGACGAAATCGCCCGCACCTCGCAAGCCATCGGCGACGTCAACACCCTGCCGCTGGAGCTGCAAGGCCTCACCTCCACCGTCACTACGCCGGCCATCTACGCGCTGGGCACGGTGACCACGCTGGTCTCGCTGCTGGCCATCGGCATCACGCTGGGCATCACCTTCGCGCTGCGCAAGCGGCGTGGTGGCTGAGCCTGCCGCAGACGCACTGAACGCACCATGCCCAGCCTCGTGCCCCCGCCGCTGACCGATGCGGACATCCACCAGCGTCTGATCGACGCCGTGCTGGACCACCGCCTGCAGCCTGGCACCAAGCTGGTGGAGGACACGCTGGGCCAGGCCTTCGGCGTGTCGCGCACGCGCATCCGACAGGTGCTGATCCGGCTGGCGCAAGAGCAGATCGTCACGCTCATCCCCAATCGCGGCGCCACCATCGCCGTGCCCACGGTGGCCGATGCGCGTGAGGTGTTTGAGGCGCGTCGCTTGATCGAGCCGGCCCTGGTGCAGCACTGCGTGGCGCGCCTCACCACCGCCGATCTGCAGGCCCTGGCGCGCAACATCCGCGACGAAGAAGCCGCCCGCCAGCGCGGCGACCGCGAGGCCGAGATCCGCCACTCCGGTGCCTTCCATTTGCTGCTGGCCGACCGCGCCGGCCACACCACGCTCGGACGCATGCTGCACGGCCTGGTGTCGCGCACCTCGCTGGTGTTGATGACCTTCGGCCCGCAACCCGCCGCTCCCCTGCCCACCACCCGCGGCGCCCGCCCGCTGTGCAACTGCGACGACCACCGCGCCCTGCTCGCGGCCCTGAAGCTGCGCGATGCCAATGCCGCCAGCGCGCTGATGACGGCCCACCTGCAACACATCGAAGACGGCCTGGTGCTGGCGCCGCAAGCACCCCAAGAGGCCTCGCTGCTCACCGTGTTGACGCGCACGCCGCCACCCCGCGCCGCATGATGATGTGCGCGGCTTGATCCCTTTGGTTTGAACTCACCCGCCGACGCATGACCCCCGACCTGCTGGTGCTGAACCCCAACACCACACCCGCCGTCACCGAGCGCGTGGCGCAAGCGCTGCAGCAGCAGTTGGGCGACACCGCCCGCGTGCACAGCGCCACCGCGCGTTTTGGCGGCCACTACATTGCCAGCGAACTCAGCTACGGTGTGGCCGGACACGCCGTGCCCGAGGCCTACATGCGCCACGTCATCCAACACGGCGTGCCACGCGCCGTGTTGCTGGCCTGCTTTGGCGACCCCGGCGCCATGGCCCTGCGCGAGCTCACCACCGCCCCCGTGATGGGCCTGGCCGAGGCCGCACTGCGCGCCGCCGACGCCCGCTTCAAGCGCTACGCCATCGTCACCGGCGGCCCCGCGTGGGTGCCCATGCTGCAACGCTTTGCGCGCGCCCACCAACTGGGCCAAGGCCTGGTGCAGATCGAGGCCCTCACCGAGAGCGGCGCCGAGCTCGCCGCCGACCCCGAGCGCGCCGTGCAGCGCCTGGTGCAAGCCTGCAACGCCGTCGCCGGCCAAGTCGACGGCATCATCCTCGGCGGCGCCGGCTTGGCAGGCTTCGCCCCCGCCGTGCGCGAACGCATCAACCTGCCGATGATCGACAGCGTGGAAGCCGGCATCGCCTGGGTGCAGGCGCAGCTGCCCTCACTGGGCGGCGAGCCACCGTCGGTGGACATCGATGCGTGGCGGGGGTTGGTGCCGCAGCATTGATGTTGCCGGACTAGTGATCTGCTGCATAGGCTGTCAAGCGCTCCAAGCTGAGAAGAGCACGGAGTCTTGAACCTTGACTCCCCGCCCCAGGGAAATGTTCGCTGAAGTGCAAATAGAGCAAGGTGTCATGTGGCATGCCAAGGTCAGCATCGTTCGGTGACATTGGCTCGCCGGTCTCAGTGCAGCCGTAGCAATGCCGTAGCCAATCATCAAAAAATGCTGCCCGCTCCGTGGATGGCAGGTGACGACCGAATATCTCGACCGCCCGTGAGTGCCGGCTGTTAAAGGCATCTCGTAAAAGGTCCGTGACGTCCAGCATCGTGGATGCGCCAGATCTAAGAATTGCGAGTTCTGGAGCAAACGCCTCAAAGAAGTCACGAGCCGCTGAGCGGCGGGCTTCAATCTTGGAAAGTTCCCGCAGGTGGCCGAACTGCTTTTCAGCGAGAGTGAGCGCGAAGCGGTAGGTTATCCAAGCCCCGACGAGAGCCCCAACAATTGCTGCCCAGATTTCATTCGGCATGTCCACACTTTTCCTGATTGTGAAATTTCGACTCGCAGGGGAATTGCAAGCAGCAATCGAAACTCTTCATGATGCGGGCGACGGATTCTCACACCCAGTCTCCCATGTGCCACAAATCCGCAACTCACCATCGACCTTGTCACACCTGCTCAGACAACTCAAGCGGCGCCCAGCTCTTCCCGCAACACCCGCCTCAAAGTTGCCACCGTCAGCGGCTTGGCTTCTGGCTTCGCCTTGCTGGCGCCAACGGCGGCCTTGCGCAGCAGGGCATTGATCAGTGTCTGGTAACCGACGCCTTCGGCCTCCGCTTGCGCGCGGAAGTGCTCAATCACATCGTCGTCGAGCATGATGGTGATGCGGGTCTTGCCGGGCGACGCAATGACGGCGCCGCGTTTGCCTTTGCTGAAATCGTAGTCGTCACGCATGGTATTGGTCCGCTTCGCCTCGACTGGCCTTGCGAGCGGAAATCAGGCGCGTCCGCTCTTCGCGCTGGGTGTGGACAACCACGAGCACGCGGCCAAGTGCGTCTGCACCCAAGGTGATAAACCGCTGTTCCGCTCTGGAGTCCGGGTCTTCAATGGTGAATGCCATCGGATCACGAAGAGCCTGCTCTGCATGCGCAAAGCTCACACCGTGCTTGTGCATGTTCGCCTTGGCTTTGGCAGGATCGAACTCGAAGGCCATGCGCCATTATGCATATTCAATGCATATATTCAAGCACCGATGCCAGCGGCTGGGGCGACGACTGAACAAGTCGCCGAGGATGCCGCGACCAGACGCTGATCAGGCAGCGGCCTACACGCCCAACACCGCCCGCAAGCCCGTGACGCCTGTCGCAGCCGCCAGCCATGCGCCAATGCGCTGCAGCAGGGCCACATCCACGGCACCGGCGGGCGCTGCTGCGGTTGATCGGCCCCAGCCCACCACCAGCGCATGGGCGGGCACGGCAATCACCAGCAGGGTGGCGATGATCAGCTCGGTGGTGCCGTCGGTGCTCGGTCCGCCAAAGCGGGTCCACACCCAGGGCCAAGCCAAGGCAGCGATCAATCCAGCCAGGGCGGCCGTCCATGGCGCGGGACGCAAGTTCACGAGCGGTTGGGGGCGTGTGCAAGGAGGCCGCATGACGCCACTGCGTGCGCAGGCCGCTGGCCGGGGTTGACCCAAAGACTGAACAGCCAAAGAGCCAAGGGG
>JBEAOO010000340.1:0-13666 GCA_041164825.1 Pseudomonadota bacterium
GTCTTCGACTGGCGTCACGTTGACGGTGATGGTCGACGCGGCAGTCTGGCCGCTGCCGTCCGTCACGGTGTACGGGAAGGTGACCGTGCCGTTGTAGTCCTTGGCCGGGGTGAAGGTCAGCGTGCCGTCGAGGTTGAGCGCCACCGTGCCTTGCCCGGCGATCGTCACCGGGTTGCCCACCGAAATCGGCTGGCCGTTGACGCTGCTGACCGTCAGGTTGCCCGTCCCGGTGTCATTGACGCGCGGGTCAAAAGTCAGCGGGGTGCCGTCTTCGGCCAAGCTGCCCGCCACATCGGACGTGGCCGTGGGCGCGGCGACTTGTTGTTGGGGCAGGGTGTCGAATTGGGCCGCCTGCACGGCGCTGTTGTCAAAGCCCTGGGCCAGCGCCACGGGCGTCACGGCCTCTTGCACACGGCCCACACGCAGGCCAGGCTCGAAGCCGCCGTCGCCACCGCCGGTCAGGCCGGCGGCAGACACCACGGTGGGGTTGTCCTGGTTCAAGGCCTCAATGACGCGGTCAACCTCTGTCTCTGCCACCTTGGGCGCAGGCGCCTGCTCGGGCGTCAACTGCACGATGCCGTCTTGCGAGGTCAGGATTACGTCACCGCGGTGCACCAGGTCACCCATCTTCAGCAGCCGCAGCGAGCCATCGGGCTGGCGAATTTGCGCCGAGCCCCACAGACCGGAGACGCGACCTTGCACGGTTTGAACGATGACGGGCATGGGTAGACCTTTGACAGTAAAGGAGTCAGAAACAGTTGCTGCAGAGGATAACTGCGCGTCCCTGCGCTATCTGCGCGTGGCATCAATTCTTTCGTGAACTGATGCACCAAAACCCGCAGACAAGGGGGCAATAAGGCAGGCAAGCATCGGGCGCCAACAAACACCCTTGACGGCTTTTCGGCCGACAGAATGCTGACTTGAGGCGGAATCGAGGAAAAGTGCACTGCACCAACAAAAACCGCCGCGAATGCGGCGGTTGTCACAGCGGTCAGCGCTCTCGCAGCGCGTAGGCCTTGGCCTTCAAGACCGGTTTGAGCAGGTACGACATCACCGTTTTTCGCCCGGTGAGGATGTCCACTTCGGCCGTCATGCCCGGGATGATGGGCATTTTTTCACTGAACGTGGCGCGCGAGGTGAGCACGCGCACCAGGTAGAACGCGTTGCCGCGTTCGTCCACCACGGTGTCGGGGCTGATGTTTTCCACTGTGCCGTCCAAGCCGCCGTAGATGGAGAAATCGTAGGCGGTGAACTTGACCGTGGCCGCTTGGCCGGGGTGGATGAAGGCGATGTCTTTGGGCTGCACCTTGGCTTCGAGCACCAGTTTGTCGTCCAGCGGCACGATTTCCACAATGTCTTTGCCCGGCTGCACCACGCCGCCAATGGTGTTGGCCAGCAGGCGCTGCACGCGGCCGCGCACCGGTGACTTGACCTGCGCCTTGTCGACCCGGTCTTCCAGCGCCACCGCGCCTTCATTGAGCGCGTTGATCTTGCCCATCACCTCGGACAGCTCTTTGCGCGCCTCGTTGCGAAAGCCCATCTCGGTTTCCTGAATCTTGCGCTGCGCCTCGCCAATGGCCGCTTGCACCCGGGCGATCTGCGCCCCGGCCTGCTCCGATTCACCGCGCGCCCGCGACACCTCGCGGTCCAGGCGCAGCACGTCCACCTCTGACACGGCGCCCGTGGCCAGCAGCGGTCGGGTTTTGTTCAGTTCCTGCAGGTTCAGCTCCAGGCTGCGTTCGGCCGAGGTTTTGCGCGCGCGCATCTCGCTCAACTCTTGCTGGCGTTGCGACAGCTGTTGCTGGTTGATGCCCACGAGGTTGCTGAGCTCGGACACCCGGGTCTCGTAGAGGCGACGCTCTTCGTCCACCGTGCGGCGGTCTTCGGGGTTGTTGCGGGCATCGGGCGGCACGAAGGCGCCGCCTTCGGCCAAGGCACGCAGGCGGGCCTGGCGAGCGCGCAACGCAATCGATTGCGCTGCGCTCTCGCGCACCCCGGACGTGGCCCGGGTTTCGTCGATCTTCAGCAGCATCTGGCCTTCTTCCACCACCTGGCCTTCTTGCACCAGGATCTCGGACACCACGCCGCCGTCCAGCGCCTGCAGCACCTGCAGTTGGCGCGAGGGCACGACCTTGCCGTCACCACGCGTCACCTCGTCCACACTGGCCAGCGTGGCCCAGGCCAGCAGCGCCAGCACCGAGACGGCGGCCGCGCGCACGATGGTTTGCGCGCGCTGGGTTTGAGCGCGCGACATCACGGCGTCGGCATCGGTCTCGAAGCTGCGAAAGCCTGCGTCGTCAGCGGCTTGTGCGCTGACGGCGGGCCCAAACAGGCGGTCGGTCAGCGGCGCCAGCACGGCCAGCAGGCTGCGCCCGGCGTGGGCGGCAAACGACAACGAGGGCGCTGCGGCCGAGCTGGCCGGGGGCGCCGCTGGCGTGGATTTTGGGGGTGTCGCTGGGCCCGTCTCGGGGCTGGACGGGGCAACAGCCTGGGGCGAACCGGTGTCGGCTGCCGCTTTGGGGTCGAGCTCATTCATCACGCAGCCCTCGCAATGCGGCCGCTGGCCAGCGCTTCCATGATGCGGTCGCGTGGGCCGTCGGCCACGATGCGGCCGCCATCCACCACGATCACCCGGTTGACCATCGACAACAGCGAGGTGCGGTGGGTCACCAGCACCACGGTCTTGTTCTCGGCAAAGGCGGTGATGCGCTGGGTGATTTGCGCCTCTGATGAGAAGTCCATCGCGCTCGTGGGCTCGTCCAGCAGCAAGATGGGTGCGTTGTGCAGCACCGCGCGGGCAATGCCCACCGTCTGCCGCTGCCCGCCCGAGAGCGATTCGCCGCGCTCGCCCACCGGCATGTCAAAACCGCGCGGGTGGCGGTTTACAAAATCGGTCATGCCGGCCACCTCGGCCGCAGCCACCACGGCCGAGTCGTCGGCGTAGGGCAGGCCAAAGGTGATGTTGTCGCGCAGGTTGCCGTAGAACAGCGTCACGTCTTGCGACACGTAACCCATATTGCGCCGCACGTCCGCCGGGTCGAGCTGACGCAGGTCGACGCCGTCGAGCAGCACCTCGCCTTGCGTGGGTTGGTAGAGCCCCATCATCAGCCGCTGCAGCGTTGATTTGCCCGAGCCCACCCGGCCGATCAGTGCCACGCGCTCACCAGCCTGGATGCGAAAGCTCACCCCGTCGAGCGCCGCGTCGTCGCGGTTGGGGTAAGCAAAGTGCACATTGCGGAACTCGATCTCGCCGCGCAGCTGCGGGCGCTGCACAAAGTGCTGGCCGAGCGGGCGCTCCACCGGCTTGTCCATCAACTTGTTGAGGCTGTCCAGCGCGGTGCGTGCGCCTTGGTACTGCATCAGCAGGCCCACGATCTGGCTGGCCGGGGCCAGTGCACGCGACGACAACATGGTCGATGCGATCAGCGCGCCCATGGTCAGCTCGCGCTGGCTGATCAAAAACACGCCAATCAAAATCACCGCCACCGACACGCCCTGCATCAGGAAGTTGGTGCCGTACATGGCGGTGGAAGACAGGCCGCGCATGGTCACGTTGGTGCGCGCCAAAAAGGCGTTGGCGCGCTCCCACTTGGCCTGGATCACGCTCTCGGCGCCTTGCGACTTGATGGTTTCCAGCCCGGTCAGGCTCTCCACCAGCGTGGCGTTGCGCAGCGCGCTGGCCTTGTAGGTCGACTCCGAGAGCTCATGCAGGCGGTGCTGCAGCACGTAGCCGAGCAACAAGATCAGCGCAAACGTGACGATCACCGGCAACACCAGCCAGGGCGAAATCCAGGCGATCACCACCACAAAGATCAGCGCAAAGGGCAGGTCGACCAGCGCGGTGACGGTGCTCGACGCGATGAAATCGCGCACCTGCTCGAAGCCGCGCAGGTTGGAGGCAAACGAGCCCACCGATTCGGGCCGGTGCTCCAAGCGTGTGCCCAGCACCTTCTCCATCAGCAGGGCCGAGATCTGCACGTCGATGCGCGCGCTGGCTTCGTCCACAAACCGGCTGCGCAGCTTGCGCATGAACAGGTCGGAGCTGAGCACCAAGAACACGCCAATCGACAGCGCCCAGAGCGTCTCGATCGCGTGGTTGGGCACGACGCGGTCGTAGACGTTCATCGAAAACATCGGGAAGGCGAGCGCAAACAGGTTGATCAGCAGCGCGGCCCAGAGCACATCGCGGTAGACAAAGCGCTGCTCCAGCAAAGCGCCCCAAAACCAATGCCGGGCTTTGACACTGCGCACTTCAGGCGTGCGGGCGTCAAAGCGGAAATGCGGGCGCACGAACAACACCACGCCGCTGTAGCGGGCGGCGAGCTGCTCGCGGCTGAGTTGCACGGCGCCCTGGCCGGTTTCGGGCAGCAGCAGCTTGGCCGTGTCGCCCTCCCAGCCCAGCAGCACGCAGGCCGCGTTGTCGTGCAGGATCAGCACAGCGGGCAGGGCTGCGCTGTCGATGCCGGTCAGCGGCAGGCGCTGCAGCCGGGTGGCCATGCCGCCGCGGGCGGCGGCGCGCTCGGCCAGATCCAGCGTGAGCGTGCCCTGGCCGGTGGCGCCCAGCGGCAAGCCGGCCGAGAGCGAGGCGCGCGAGGCGGTTTGGCCATGCAGGCGGCAGACCTCGACCAGGCAGTCGAGCAGCGGGTCGGGGTGGATCAGGTCTTCGCGCAAGCGTGGGGATGCGGGCGGCGAGGGCACGGCGGGCGAGGCCAAAGGTGCGGTTGTCACGGGCGCGGGGGCGCGGTCAACAACAGCGGTCACTTCCGTCGGGCTGGGTGAGGTCATCACGCGATATCGGCACAGTGCACGCCGAATTGACCCAGGCGGCGATCGGCGAAGTAGCGTTCCAGGGTTTCACGCACGGTGTGAAAGGCGATCTCGTCCCACGGGATCTCGGCTTCCGTGAACAGCCGGGCCTCGATGGTCTCCGGCCCCGGGTCGACCTCGGGGCTCAGCATGCGCGCTCGGTAAAACAAATGCACCTGCCCCACACGCACCACGCTCAGCACGCTGAACAGCGCCTGCATCTCCACCTGCACGCCGGCTTCTTCAATGGTTTCGCGCAGTGCGCCCTCGGCCGTGCTTTCGCCCAGTTCCATGAAGCCCGCGGGCAGCGTCCACTTGCCCCAGCGCGGCTCGATGTTGCGCTTGCACAGCAGCACCTGCTCGCCCCACACCGGCACGGTGCCCACCACATTGATGGGGTTTTCGTAGTGGATGGCGCCGCAGCCGGTGCAGGTGGCGCGTTCGCGGTTGTCGTCGGCAGGCACCTGGTAAGTCACCGGTGCGCCACAGGTCTTGCAAAACTTGAAACTGCGGGCTGAAAGCATGGCCGGCAGTGTAGCGGGCGGCCCTTCGTTGGCTGCGGGCGCGGCGCGGCGAGGGCAGGGCGCGTGGCATCATCTTTCGGACTGATCCCACACTCCTTCTCGGCCTGTTGCGGGCCCGCGCCATGGAACTCTTCAACTACTTCCGATCGTCGGCCTCGTACCGGGTGCGCATCGCCCTGGCGCTGAAAGGGCTGGACTACGATTACATCCCCGTGCACCTGGTGCGCAACGAGCAAAAACAAGCGCCGTTTGCCGAGATGGCCGCGGCGCAGCTCGTGCCCCTGCTGCGCGACGAGGGCAACAGCCTCACGCAGTCGCTGGCCATCATTGAATACCTCGAAGAGACCCACCCCACGCCGCCCCTGTTGCCGGCCGACCCGCTCGGCCGGGCCCGGGTGCGCGCGCTGGCGCTGGATGTGGCGTGCGAGATCCACCCGCTCAACAACCTGCGCGTGCTGCGCTTCTTGGTGCATGACTTGAAGATCAGCGAGGACGACAAGAACCGCTGGATCCGCCACTGGATCGAAGCCGGGCTCGAGACCGTGGAGCGCCAACTGGCCGCTCATCCCGCCACCGGCCGCTTCTGCCACGGCGACACGCCCACCCTGGCGGACCTCACGCTGGTGCCACAAATCTTCAACGCCCAGCGTTTTGAGGCTCGGCTCGATCACCTGCCCACGGTGATGCGCATCGTCGACGCGTGCATGGCGCTGCCGGCCTTCAGCCAGACCCAGCCCTCGGCCTGCCCGGACGCGCAAGCATGAGCGCGCCGCACGCCGATTGGCTGCAGCCCGAGTGGGCGGCCACAGGCGTTGGTGCGCTGATGAGCACCCGTCACGGGGGCGTGAGTGACGGGCCGTATGCCAGCTTGAACCTGGGCGCAGCGGTGGCCGATGACCCGGCGCATGTGGCGGCCAACCGAGCCCGGTTTGCCGCCTCACTCGGCGGCGCGCCGGTGTTTTTGAGGCAGGTGCACGGCGTGGCGGTGGCGCATCTGCAGCCTGCTGATGCACTGCGCCCGGCCGGCGAGATCGTGGCCGATGCCTGCGTCACCGCCGCGCCCGGTGTGGCGTGCGTCGTGCAAGTGGCCGATTGCTTGCCAGTGCTGTTTGCCGCACCCGGCGGCCGCGCGGTGGGGGCGGCGCATGCCGGCTGGCGCGGTCTGGCCGGCGGGGTGTTGGAAAACACGGTGGCGGCGCTGTGCGAGCTGGCGGGGTGCGCGCCCAGCGAATTGCACGCCTGGTTGGGCGCTTGCATCGGCCCGGCGCAGTTTGAGGTGGGGGCGGATGTGTTGGCCGCATTTGGCGCTGAGGTCAACACGCCCGACGCCGCGCGTTTTGTGCCGGGCGCCGTGCCCGGCAAATGGCTGGCCCACCTGCCTCAGTTGGCGCGCGACCGCTTGTGGGCCTCGGGCCTCACCCAGGTGTCGGGCGGCCAGCGGTGCACCGTCAGCGACCCATCACGGTTCTTTTCCTACCGGCGCGAGCCCGTCACCGGCCGGCTCGCCGCGGCGGTCTGGATCGTGCGCTGAAGATGCCGGCGCCATGCCCGCGGCCTCATCGCCCTGGTTTGTTTCTCCGGCAGCTTCTGGTGCCGCGCTCGGTGCTGTTGCCTCGGCGGCGCGTTCAGCAGCTCGCTGCCGTCGGCGTCGCCCGGGCGTGCCCATCAGGTACAGCACCAAGGCCAGCGGCGCGGCGCCGTACAGCAAAAAGGTGAAGACCGCGCCCAGCACTGTCCCCTGCTTGCTGGTGGCCTCGGCGAGCGCCATCATCAGCACCACATACATCCACGCGATTGCCACCAGGTACATTTTGCAAGATGAAAAACTAAACTACAATGTGATAATTGAAGTCATGACGCGGTAAGCATTGCCGCGTACAACCCGGAACAGCAGCCCCAAAAAAATCAGGCTGCATCCCCGAGAGGAGACACATGAACAACAAAAAAGCGCCCCCGCTGCAGGGCTTTGCTTCTGGCCTGGGTTCCGACCCCGCCGAGGCTGCCCGCATTCTGGGCAACAACATGAGCCAGATGTGGAAAGCCATGTCGGGCGTGCAGTTGCCCGTGCCCGCGCTGGGCGGCTTGCAAACAGACTACCTCAAGCAAGCCACCGAGCTCTGGAACCAGTCGCTGCAAAGCCTGCCCGGCCTCAAGCCCGCTGATGCGCCGGCCGCGCCGCCACCGCCCAAGATCACCGACCGCCGATTCGCCGGCAGCGAGTGGCAGGCCAACCCCTCCAGCGCCTACATGGCGCAGATGTACCTTCTGAACGCCCGCACACTGCTGCAGATGGCCGATCAGGTGCAGGGCGACGAAAAAACCCGCCAGCGCATCCGCTTTGCGGTCGAGCAGTGGGTCAATGCCTCGGCGCCCAGCAACTTCTTGGCGCTCAATCCCGAGGCGCAGCGCAAAGCGCTCGACACCCAGGGCGAGAGCATCACCAAGGGTGTGCAACACCTGCTGCACGACATCCAGCAAGGCCACTTGTCGCAAACCGACGAGAGCGTGTTCGAAGTGGGCCGCAACGTGGCCACGTCGGAAGGCTCGGTGGTGTTCGAGAACGAGCTGTTCCAGCTGATCGAGTACAAGCCGCTCACCGCCAAGGTGCACGAGCGGCCGATGTTGTTCGTGCCGCCGTGCATCAACAAGTACTACATCATGGATCTGCAGCCTGAGAACTCGCTGATCCGCTATACCGTCGAGCAAGGCCATCGCCTGTTCGTCATCAGCTGGCGCAATGCCGACGAGTCGCTGGCGCAAACCACCTGGGACCAGTACATCGACGACGCCGTGATCCGCGCCGTGCACCTGGTGCAAGAGATCAGCGGCAGCGAACAGATCAACACGCTCGGTTTCTGTGTGGGCGGCACGCTGCTCGCCACCGCCTTGTCGGTGTTGGCCGCGCGTGGCGAAGACCCCGCATCGAGCATGACGCTGCTCACCACCTTCCTTGATTTCAGCGACACCGGCGTGCTGTCGCTGTTCGTCGACGAGCCGATGGTGGCCATGCGCGAAATGAGCATCGGCCCCCACAGCGCGGCCGGTGGCGGGTTGCTCAAGGGCCAAGAGCTGGCGTCCACATTCAGCTTTCTGCGCCCGAATGATCTGGTGTGGAACTACGTGGTGGGCAACTACCTCAAGGGCGAAACGCCGCCGCCGTTTGACCTGCTTTACTGGAACAGCGACAGCACCAACCTGCCGGGCCCCATGTACTGCTGGTACCTGCGCAACACCTACCTCGAAAACAACCTGGCCCAGCCGGGCAAGACGGTGGTGTGCGGCGAGAAGGTCGATCTCGGTGCGATCACCGCGCCCACCTACGTGTATGGCTCGCGCGAAGACCACATCGTTCCCTGGGATGGAGCCTACCGCAACACGCAACTGCTCAAAGGCAAGGTCCGCTTTGTGCTTGGGGCTTCGGGCCACATCGCTGGTGTGATCAACCCGCCCGCCAAAGGCAAGCGCTCGCACTGGATCGGTGCCACCGCGGCCCTGCCAGCCCAGGCCGACGACTGGTTGGCGAAAGCCAAAGAACATCCCGGCAGCTGGTGGACCGACTGGGCCAACTGGCTCAAAGGTCAGTCCGGAAAGCTGGTGGCCGCGCCCAAAACACCGGGCAACCGCAAGTACAAAATCATTGAGGCGGCCCCTGGCCGCTATGTGAAGCAAAAAGCCTGAGCTCGCTGAAACCTTTCACGCGCTCTGAGCCCCCAGATCCAACCCCCTAGACAGGAGACTCCCCATGACCCAAGACATCGTCATCGTTTCGGCAGCCCGCACTGCGGTCGGCAAGTTCGGCGGTTCGCTGGCCAAAGTGCCGGCCTCGCAACTCGGCAGCGCCGTCATCACCGAAGTGCTCAAGCGCGCCGGGCTGTCGCCCGAGCAAGTCAATGAAGTGATCTTGGGCCAGGTGCTGCAAGCCGGCGCCGGCCAAAACGCCGCCCGCCAAGCCGCTGTGCGCGCGGGCCTGCCGCACGCCGTGCCGGCCATGACCATCAACAAGCTGTGCGGCTCCGGCCTCAAGGCCGTGATCCTGGCCGCCCAAGCCATCCGCGACGGTGACTCGGAGATCGTGGTTGCCGGTGGCCAAGAAAGCATGTCCATGGCCCCGCACATCCTGCCGGGCTCGCGCGATGGCGTGCGCATGGGCGAGTGGAAGCTGCTCGACACCATGTTGGCCGATGGCCTGAACGACGCCTTCGCCGGCTACCACATGGGCACCACGGCTGAGAACGTGGCCAAGCAGTACGGCATCACCCGCGACATGCAAGACGCGCTGGCCCTGGCCTCGCAACAAAAAGCCGTGGCCGCGCAAGAAGCCGGCCGCTTCAACGACGAAATCGTTCCCTTCCTGATCCCGCAGCGCAAGGGCGATCCGGTCTCGTTCTCGACCGACGAGTTCGTGAACAAAAAGACCACCGCCGAGGTGCTGGCCGGTCTGCGTCCCGCGTTTGACAAGGCCGGCAGCGTCACCGCCGGCAACGCCTCGGGCATCAACGACGGCGCCGCCGCCGTGGTCGTGATGACCGCTGCCAAGGCTGCGGCCCTGGGCCTGACCCCGCTGGGTCGCATCGCTTCTTACGCCTCGTCGGGCCTCGATCCCGCCATCATGGGCATGGGCCCGGTGTCGGCCTCGCGCCGTGCGCTGGAGCGTGCCGGCTGGAAAGCGTCTGACCTCGACCTGCTCGAAATCAACGAAGCCTTCGCCGCCCAAGCCTGTGCCGTGAACCAGGAAATGGGCTGGGACACCAGCAAGGTCAACGTCAACGGCGGCGCCATCGCCATTGGCCACCCGATCGGTGCGTCGGGCGCTCGCGTGCTCGTGACGCTGCTGCACGAAATGCAAAAGCGCAACGCCAAGAAGGGCATCGCCAGCCTGTGCATCGGCGGCGGCATGGGCATCGCGCTGACCATCGAGCGCTGATCGTCCCCGGGGCGGTGCCCGGCGAGCAGCTTGCACCGTCCCAAGAATCATCGGCCCACCGGGGAGAACCCCCGTTGACCCGGGCCGTGGCTGCGGCGACGCTGTGCGCGTTGGCTTGCAGCCCGCATCAATCCTTGGAGAGAATCGAATGAGCAAGAAAGTTGCATACGTCACCGGCGGCATGGGTGGCATCGGAACGGCCATGTGCCAGCGCCTGCACCAAGACGGCTTCACCGTCATCGCCGGTTGCGGCCCGAGCCGCGACCACGAAAAGTGGATCGGCGAGCAAAAAGCCCTGGGCTACACCTTCTACGCCTCGGTCGGCAATGTGGCCGATTGGGACTCCACCGTCGCCGCCTTTGAGAAGGTCGTTGCTGAGCACGGCACCGTCACCGTGCTGGTGAACAACGCCGGCATCACGCGCGACGGCCAGTTCCGCAAGATGAGCAAGGCCGATTGGGACGCCGTGATGTCGACCAACCTCGACAGCATGTTCAACGTCACCAAGCAGGTGATCGACGGCATGCTCGACAAGGGCTGGGGCCGCATCATCAACATCAGCTCGGTGAACGGTGAAAAGGGCCAGTTCGGCCAGACCAATTACTCGGCCGCCAAGGCCGGTATGCACGGCTTCACCATGGCTTTGGCCCAAGAGGTGGCCGCCAAGGGCGTGACGGTGAACACCATCAGCCCGGGCTACATCGCCACCGACATGGTCAAGGCCATTCGCCAAGACGTGCTCGACAAAATCATCGCCACCATCCCCATCAAGCGTCTGGGCACGCCGGAAGAAATCGCGTCCATGGTGTCGTGGTTGGCCAGCGAACAGTCGGGCTTCACCACCGGTGCCGACATGAGCTGCAACGGCGGCTTGCACATGGGGTAAAAATTTGATGCGCTGGCTTGTGCTGACGCTTCATTCACCCAACGACAAAGGGAGCCGCGAGGCTCCCTTTTTTCATGCCCGACAGCTCCGCAGCGTCACTCGGTGATGCCGGCCAGAAAATACTTGATCAGCCCCTTGGCCGCAAAACCCACCAGGCCAAAGCCCAAGCCCACCATCAGCACAAACGTGCCGAAGCGGCCGGCTTTCGATTCGCGCGCCAGCTGCAAGATGATGAACACCATGTACAGCATGAAGGCGCTGATGCCGAAGGTCAGGCCGAACTGCGCGATTTGTTCTTCCGTGAAACCGAACATGGGCGTTTGTCGTTAGGGCTGCTCGCGCAGGCCCGAGGTGTCCACCATGTCGCGGTAGGCGTGCCAACTGGCGTGGCCCAGCCAGGGCACGATGACGACCAGGCCCAGCATGGCGGTGGCCATGCCGATGCCCGTGAGCAGCATGATCAACCCGGCCCAGATGGCGCAGGGCAGGGGGTTGTTGAGCACCACGCGCCAACTGGCAAACACCGCGGCGAGCACGCCCACTTGGCGGTCAAGCAACAGCGGCAGGGCCACCACGCTGGAGGCAAACACCGGCGCAGCCAAGAATGCGCCCAGCGCCAGCCAGATCTCAAACAGGTGGTTGTCCTCGGCCAGCACGACGATGCGCAAAAAATCGAGCGGGCTGCGCACCGGTTGCGGCGCCCAGCCAGTGATCAGCGAGGCCGAGGTCATCACCCAGCCGGTGCCGGCCGTGGCCAGCAGCACGCCGAACACGATCAAGCGGCCGTCGCGTGGGCGCCAAGCGCCCAAGGCGGTGGCCAGGCTGGCGTGGCCATGGCGCTCCAGCGCGCGGCTGACGGCATAGAGGCCGGTGGCCAAAATGGGCGCGACCAACAAGAAGCCCGAGAACGCGCCGGCCATCCACCAGAACTGGTGCCGCAGCGCCGCGAAGATCAGCGCGCCAAAGGCGGCCAGTGCGACGCCGTGCAGCAAGCCCGGCAGTGGGCAGCGCATGAAGTCTTTCCAGCCGGCCATCAGCCACCCGATGGGGCGCAGCGTGGGCACGGTGCGCGCGCCAAAGGCACGGGATTCGACGAGGGCTTGGCTTTCGCGCATGAGATCCTCAGCTTGCCAGGGTTGTGGGGGGTGCGGCTTGATGGTCGTCAAGCCGCGATGGATGCGAGGTCACGACAGTGCGGTGCGCATCCGCCCACATCGCGGACCGGTGCAGCTCGGTTGGCCGGGCAGCATGGGTTGATCGGAGCACATGTGCGGGGCTTGCGGCCGAGGGTACACGTGCTCGATGGCCGGTAGGTTCGGATCGCTGCACTGAGGCTCACCTCATGCTGAGGCTGGCGCTCGGAGCGCTGCGCCGCATTCGCTTTGCTCCGTGTCCTCCGCCCCGGCCTGCGGCCGGCTCCCCCTGCGCAAAGCGAATGCGGCACAGCGCTTCCCAAACCGGTGGTGGCATGCCATGTTGACGCATGCCACAGTGATGGTGGGGCGGTGATGGGCCGGGGTGATTTGCGGAGGTAAAGGGGGAATGGGCCGACCGAAGGGAGGACCAGGAGGACAGGGAGCAAATCGCCCCGGCCCATTGCCGCCCTCGCGCCGATCGGCGAACGAAAAGCGGCCTTGGCCCAGTGCGGCAATGGGCCGAAAACAGCCCCTGCCGTCTGCCGCACTTTGGATGCGTTTGACCGCGAACTCGTGTCAGAAGGTGGTGGCATTCAGCCCGCCCACACCCTCAGGGCGCAATCGCGTCCAGCAGCTCCGATTCGAACCGCAGTTGCGAGCGGTTGTGCTGCAACTCGGCGCCGTCGATCAAAAACGTGTCTTCCACGCGCTCGCCCAGCGTGCTGATTTTGGCCAGCTGCAGGTTGATGCGGTGCTGCGCCAGCACGCGCGCAATGGCGTAGAGCAGGCCCGAGCGGTCGCTGGTGGAGACGGTGAGCAGCCAGCGCTGCCGCCGCTCGTCGGGGCGCAGCGTGATGCGCGGCTTGACCGGGAACGACTTGACCCGCCGCGAGGCGCGGCCACGGCCCGGCTCGGGCAGCGGGCCGGTCTCGGCCAGCGCTGCAGTGAGTTGGTTTTCGACCAGCGAAATCATGTCGCGCGGGTGGTCGTTCAGGTATTGGCTGATGACCTGGAAGGTGTCGAAGGCGTATCCCGCCCGCGTGGTGTGCACCTTGGCGTCCAAAATGTTGAAACCTGCACCTTCGAAGTAGCCGCAGATGCGCGCAAACAGATCGGCCTGGTCGGGCGAGTACACCAGCACCTGCAGCCCTTCGCCCAGCGGCGAGGGGCGGGCGCGCACCACCGGCTCGGTGGCTTGCACGTGGCGCGACAAGGCGCGCGCGTGCCAGGCGATGTCGCCCGCGTCGTGGCGCGCAAAGTAGCTGTGCTCCAGCGTGTCCCACAGCGCATTTTCAGCGCCAGGCAGGTGCGAGACCAGGGCCAGTGCCGAGCGGGCGTCGTGCTGGCGCGCGGCCACCTCGGCATCGAGGTTGGGCCGGGCACCACCCAG
>JBEAOO010000341.1:0-4540 GCA_041164825.1 Pseudomonadota bacterium
ACCAAACGCACTCTGGGTATTGGTCATGCGCGCAACACGGCCATCGAGGCTGTCGAGCACCATGGCACAAAACACACCGATGGCCGCTTGCACGAAGCGGCCATTCATGGCCATCACCACCGCATAGAAGCCGCCAAACAAGGCGGCCAGGGTGAACAGATAGGGCAGGATGTATAACCCTTTGCGGCGAGGGAGCCGGACTTCGTCCATGTCGGCATCAACGTCAAGGGCTTCGGGGTCGGGGTCAGGAATCGGATCACTCATGAGGCTGGAGGATACCGCAGCCACCCCACCGTTGCCGCGGCGGTCCGGTGCAAAACCCTGTCGGTACGGCTCAAATCAAAGCGCCGCTTCACTGCGAATGCGCCATTGACCAGCCTCCAGGATCCAGACCAATTGCTTGCGGGCGCTGTCCTTGTAATCGGCGGCCTCGTAGTCTTGACTGAATGTCACCTTCACCACATCGCCCTGGCGCTCCATCACGGGCGAAGCCACCTGCACACGGATCGACCCAGGCTTGCCCAAACGAGCACGTCGCTCACGCTCCCAATCATTGCGCGACTGCCGCTTCGCTGGCTCGAAACCCGTGCCGTAAAAAGACAAATAGCGCGAGGCATCTTTGGCGCTCCAAGCGGCCGCCCATTGCGCGAGGCGCTCAGCCACCACCTGCTGCGCCGCATCATTCACGGCGGCGCCCGGTGTCGCGGCAGGCAGCGCCGCTGGCTTGCCCGCAGCAGGCGCCGATGCCACGGATACTTTGGCGCCCGCCCCCGACGCCATCACTACCGAGGCTGAGTGCACGGCAGCGGGCGCCGACGCGATGCCGGCCACCGACACAACCCCTGCCACCTGGCCAGCGGCCGAGGCGGCCCCACCGGCCGCGGCCAAACGCCGGCGAAAGTCGTCTCGATCAGGGGCCAGCGCGACAGCTTGCGCCAGCGCCTTGCGCGCACCGTCGTTGTCTTTGCGCGCAAGCAGCGCGGCACCCAGGACGTCATACATGGACGCCGTCGGGGATTGGGCCACGCCCTGCCGAGCCAGCGCCAGCACCTCGTTCAACGATTCGCCCCGCTGCAAGGCCAGCGCCCGCAAGGCGTGGTGGGACGCCACGTGCGCAGGATCGAGTCGCAAAGCATCGCGATAACCAGCCTCGGCCTCTGGCAGCCATTGCATGGCCTCCAATGTGCGAGCACGCTTGAAGTGGAGTTGAGGCCCAGGCGCAGCCAATCCCAAGGCCAGCAGGTACGCATCCAGGGCTGGCGCGTAACGCCCCAGCATGTAGAGGCTGTCGCCACGACCTGTTTGAGCGATCAGAGACTCGGGCCGTGCGAGCAGCACTTTGTCAAACAGCGCCAGTGCGGCGTGGGGTTGACCGACCACTTGGTAAGCACTCGCCAAACTGAGCATGTCAGTCATGCTGACCGTGCGGCCCTTTTGCGCATCGTCCAACATGCGGCGCGCATCTTCGGCACGCCCATTCTTGCCCATCACCGCGGCCAAGTCGGCAACAGCCTGCACATTGCGAGGATCCGCCCGCACCACGGCCTGGAAAGCAGCTTCTGCAGCCACATATTGACGCTGGTCAGCCGCCAGTTGCCCCGTGGCCCGCAGCACCGCCGGCGACCCCGGCGACAGCGCCTGCGCGCGCGCCAGAGTGCGTTGCGCTTCCCCGAAATCGCCCACCATCCGCCCCCATCGGGACAGGCCCAACCACCCTGCAGCGTCTTGCGGCGCGGCCTGAATGGCAGCCTCGAACGATGCCTTGGCCACATCCCAGCGCTGCACATCCAAGGCCTGTTCGCCATCGCGCAGGCGCGCTTGCACAGCCGCCGGAGTTGCGGCAGGGAGCGCTGCGCCAGCAGCCTTCACATCCAGCGCCAAGCCGCTCTGGCCGAACAAGCAAAGGCATCCGAAGGTCAAAATCCAGCGGCTGAAGTACATCGGGAAAGCGCTCATTTTTTTCACACGGAATTCTAGGCAACACGAACCAGTCATTTGCCAGTTCCCTCTATGCGGTAGGGCACATTTCCCCCGGAACTGGGGGCATATGTCCGGCCTGCCTCACCCCCCGATTTGCGGGAAGGGCCGCTTATTCGCAAGAATGCCGGCTGGACATCGGCCCGCCATTGACGGCGTGAATCGTCAGCCAGCACAGCAGCTCCAGCTCAGTTCACAACGAAAAACGGCCCGCCACTGCTGGCAGGCCGTCGGCGCGAACGGGCTGGCGCTTGCAAGCGCCGGCCGGCCCATCAACACGCGATCAGTTGCGGGTCTTGTCGACCAGCTTGTTGGCCTTGATCCAAGGCATCATCGCGCGAAGTTGCTCGCCCACCACTTCGATCTGGTGTTCGGCGTTCAGGCGACGGCGCGAGATCAGGGTCGGGGCACCGGCCTTGTTTTCCAGAATGAAGGACTTGGCGTATTCGCCCGTCTGGATGTCCTTCAGGCACTGGCGCATGGCGTCCTTGGTGGCCGAGGTCACGATGCGCGGGCCGGTCACGTACTCGCCGTATTCGGCGTTGTTCGAGATCGAGTAGTTCATGTTGGCGATGCCGCCCTCATAAATCAGATCGACGATCAACTTGAGTTCGTGCAGGCACTCGAAGTACGCCATTTCGGGCGCGTAGCCGGCCTCCACCAGGGTTTCGAAACCAGCCTTGATCAGCTCGACGGCCCCGCCGCACAGCACGGCTTGTTCGCCGAACAGGTCGGTTTCGGTTTCTTCGCGGAAGTTGGTCTCGATGATGCCGGCCTTGCCGCCACCATTGGCCGCGGCGTAGCTCAGGGCCAGGTCACGGGCCTTGCCGGACTTGTCGGCGTAGACCGCGATCAGGTGGGGCACGCCGCCACCTTGAGCGTAGGTGCCGCGCACGGTGTGGCCCGGGGCCTTCGGTGCGACCATCCAGACGTCGATGTCGTCACGGGGGATGACTTGGCCGTAGTGCACGTTGAAGCCGTGGGCGAACGCCAGCGAGGCGCCGGCCTTGATGTTCGGGGCGACTTCGTTGTCGTAGACGGTGGCGATTTGCTCGTCGGGCAGCAGGATCATGACCACATCAGCGGCCTTGACCGCATCAGCGATCTCGGCCACCTTCAGGCCGGCCTTTTCGGCCTTGGCCCAGGACGCGCCACCCTTGCGCAGACCGACAGTGACGTTGACGCCGCTGTCGTTCAGGTTTTGGGCGTGGGCATGGCCTTGCGAGCCGTAGCCAATGATGGTGACGTTCTTGCCCTTGATCAGGCTCAGGTCAGCGTCCTTGTCGTAATAAACCTTCATGGTTTTCTCCAGAGTAATCGGTCGGTCAGGGGCGGAGGGAATGATCAGGAAAACCGGTGCCGGGCCGCCCCAAACCGGTCTCCCCGCCCCCTCAGGGGACTGGCATCCGGGTCACGCAAGCGTGCCCCGGCGCCGAAGGGGTGAAATCAGGAATTGTGTGTCGTGTGGCGCGCAGATCAGACGCGCAGGATGCGCTCGCCACGGCCAATGCCGCTGGTGCCGGTGCGCACTGTTTCCAGAATCGCGCTGCGGTCCAGGGCCTCAATGAAGGCGTCGAGCTTGCTCGAATCACCCGTCAACTCGATGGTGTAGCTCTTCTCGGTCACATCGATGATATGGCCGCGGAAGATGTCGGCCATGCGCTTCATTTCGTCGCGCTCCTTGCCCACCGCGCGCACCTTGATCAGCATGAGCTCGCGCTCGGTGTAGCTGGCTTCGGTCAGGTCCACCACCTTCACCACCTCGATCAGGCGGTTCAGGTGCTTGGTGATCTGCTCGATCACTTCGTCTGAGCCAGTGGTGACGATGGTCATGCGCGACAACGAGGCGTCTTCGGTGGGGGCCACCGTCAGGCTCTCAATGTTGTAGCCGCGGGCCGAGAACAGGCCCACCACGCGGCTGAGCGCGCCGGCTTCGTTTTCCAACAACAGGGCAATGATGTGTTTCATGGGGTCTCGTTTCGCGCGCTCTTCACTCACGCCGGCGGATCGCCGGAGTGGCTTGGCCACGCATGGGGACGCAATCAGGATGGAGGGACGGCACCGATCTGGCGCGGACAAAGACAGCCGCCGAGCCAGGCGCGGTAACGCCCGGGCAGTCGACCACCCTCAGCCGTTTACAGGTCCTCGGAGCCCAGCAGCATTTCGGAAATGCCCTTGCCTGCCTTCACCATCGGCCAGACGTTTTCGGTCGGGTCGGTGCGGATGTCGAGGAACACGGTGCGGTCCTTCAGGCGAATCGCTTCGCGCAAAGCACCTTCCACGTCTTCCGGGCGCTCGATCTTCAAGCCGATGTGGCCATAGGCCTCGGCCAGTTTCACGAAGTCCGGCAGCGCGTCCATGTAGCTGTGCGAATAGCGGCCGCCATAATCGAGCTGCTGCCACTGGCGCACCATGCCCAGGAAGCGGTTGTTGAGCGCAATGATCTTGACCGGCGTCTTGTACTGGAAGCAGGTCGAGAGCTCCTGAATGTTCATCTGGATCGAGCCTTCGCCTGTGATGCAGAACACGTCTGCATCGGGCTTGGCCAGTTTGATGCCCATGG
>JBEAOO010000342.1:0-11047 GCA_041164825.1 Pseudomonadota bacterium
AGACAGCTGCCACGCCCTGCAAAACCACGGGGTAGACCGTTACCGCCGCCCCAGCCGCAAGAGTCTGGCGCAAGAGCTGTCCGAGCGCAAAGACCGCGAGGCCCATGCCCAGCAGCAGGTCAACGACCTGTGGCGCACCTTGCCCAAGCGCGCCGATCGCGGCGAAGAGGCGCTGGCCACGAAGCGCTTCCCCGAAGAGCCGCAAGAGAACCTGCTGTACTTCATCGAGAAGAACGCGCCGCTGCTGGAGCCGTGGCAGCGCGAGATCGTGCGTATCGTGCGCAAGGTGGCGCAGTACTTCTACCCGCAGCGCCAAACCCAGGTGATGAACGAAGGCTGGGCCACCTTCTGGCACCACAAGCTGCTCAACACCATGTACGACGACGGCCATTTGAGCGACGGCATGATGATCGAGTGGCTCAAGTCGCACACCAATGTGGTGTACCAGCCGGCCGTCACCCACCGCGCCTACAGCGGCTTCAACCCCTATGCGCTCGGCTTTGCGATGTACACCGACATCCAGCGCATTTGCGAGCGCCCCACCGACGAAGACCGCGCCTGGTTCCCCGACATCGCCAGCGCCGACTGGCTGCCCACGCTGCACCACGCGATGCAGAACTTCAAGGACGAGAGCTTCATCGGCCAGTACCTCAGCCCCAAGCTGATGCGCGACTTCCGCCTCTTTGCCATCGTCGATGACGACAAAGAAAAAGAGCTGCACGTCTCCGCCATCCACGACGAATCGGGCTACAAGCGCGTGCGCGAAGCGCTCAGCCGCCAGTACGACCTCAGCACCCGCGAGCCCAACATCCAGGTCTGGAACGTCAACCTGCGCGGCGACCGCTCGCTCACCCTGCGCCACACCCGCCACAACAACCGCCCACTGGCCGACAGCGCGCAAGAAGTGCTCAAGCACGTGGGCCGGCTGTGGGGCTTCGGTGTGCACCTGGAGAGCGTAGACAGCCACGGCGCCATCGCCCAGCGCTGGTCGGTGCCGGCACCCAGCCCGTGAGCCATCCGACCCGCGCGGGCAGCGCATGCCATGCACGGGGTCTGACGATCGGCGTGAACCGCGGCGCAGCGCCCGACAGGGATTTGCGCGTCATGACCCCGCTCAAAAAACAGGCAGGTACAATGGTTATCCCTTAAGGGTTCACCATGAGTACCGACACCACTGGCTTCTTCGCAGCGTTGCTGACCACCGCGTCTTTCGTGCCTCAGGTGTGGCAGAGCTACCGCACGCGCGATTTCAGCGGTATCTCGGTGTGGATGTATTCCATGTTCACCGCCGGCGTCGCGCTGTGGTTGGCCTACGGCGTGGCCACCGATGCCACCCCGGTGATCGTCGCCAACGCCATCACGCTGGCCCTGGCGCTGAGCATTTTGGTGATGAAACTGCGCGACGTGGCCGCACGCCGGCGCCAAGCCGCGGCCAGCGCCGGCCGCATGGCGGCCTGAGCCCCACGGCCAGCCAACGCGCCAGCGCGCGTCTCCAGGCTTTCAACCCTGCTGCCGTGCCTCCTCGGCACGCTCGCTAAACTGCCGGCTCTGACACAGGAGCCCCGATGGCCAACCGACTCACACAAATCGCCACCCGCACCGGCGACGACGGCAGCACCGGCCTGGGCGACGGCACCCGCGTGCCCAAAGACCACCTGCGCGTGCAAGCCATGGGCGATGTCGATGAGCTCAACTCCCACATCGGCGTGCTGCTGGCCGAGCCGCTGCCGGCCGACGTGCGCGAGCTGCTGGTGGTGATTCAGCACGAGCTGTTCAACCTGGGCGGCGAGCTCTGCATCCCCGGCTTCGAGCTGCTGAAACCAGAAGCCGTGCTGCACCTGGACGAGGCGCTGGCCACGCACAACGCCGCCCTGCCCCGCCTGGCTGAATTCATCTTGCCCGCGGGCACACGCAGCGCCGCGCTGGCCCACGTGTGCCGCACGGTGGCGCGCCGGGCCGAACGGGCGGTGGTGTCGCTGGGCGCCGCCGAGACCGTGCGCGACGAACCCCGCCAGTACCTCAACCGGCTGTCGGATTTGATGTTTGTGCTCGCCCGCGTGCTCAACCGCGCCAACCTCGACGGGCTGGGTGGCGACGACGTCTATTGGCGCAGCGAGCGGTTGAAAAAAGGCATCGCCGCAGACGGCGATTCTGCTGAGGCTGGCGGCCGCTGAAGCCTCTCAGGCCGCGCGCACCGCCATCACCAGCAAATCGACCCGCACAGCGGGCCGGCCCATCACAGCGCAAGCCGCGCGACCGTAAGCCGAGCGCCACGCCGAGTCCTCGAAACCCGACGGGCCCACCTCCTGCGCCACGGCCACGAGCTTGTCGGCCGTCAGCAGCTTGCCGCTGGCGCGCAGCGGCGTGCAGTCCAGCCGCACAAACTCATCGTGGAGCCAGCGCCGAGCGGCATCGGCCGCCGGCAGGTCCCCCGCGTCCACCGGGATGTCCAGGCTGCGTTGGGCATCAAAAACAACGGTCACTTCATGGCGCATGGGGCTCACCTGGCGGCTGTGGGGATCAGGGCGTGATTGTGACGCGGGCACCGCGGCCCGCGCCATCCCTGTCAGCCCTGCCCCAGGTGAGCGGGGCCCATCAGCCGCGGCGAGCTTTCACCGCATCGCTCAGCACCTGCAGCACCTGGGCCGAGTCGTCCCAGTCGATGCAGGCGTCGGTGATGCTTTGGCCGTAGACCAGTTTGGTCTGGTCGTCCTTGCCCGGGGTGAACTTTTGGGCGCCGCCCACCAGGTGGCTTTCCACCATCACGCCGAAAATACGCTTGCTGCCACCGCGCATTTGCGCCGCCACATCCGCCGCCACCTCGATCTGCTTTTGGTGCTGTTTGCTGCTGTTGGCGTGCGAGCAATCGACCATCAGCGAGCCGTGCAACTTGGCGGCCACCAGCTCGTTGCAGGCGGCTTCCACGTGCGCTGCGTCGTAGTTGGGCGTTTTGCCGCCGCGCAAAATCACGTGGCAATCCGGGTTGCCCTTGGTCTCAACGATGGCGACCTGGCCGTTTTTGTGCACCGACAAGAAGTGGTGAGGGCGCGCGGCCGCCTGGATCGCGTCGGTGGCGATGCGGATGTTGCCGTCGGTGCCATTCTTGAAACCGATCGGTGCCGACAGGCCAGACGACAACTCACGGTGCACCTGGCTCTCGGTGGTGCGCGCGCCAATCGCGCCCCAGCTGATCAGGTCGCCAATGTATTGCGGCGAGATCACGTCCAGAAACTCGCTGCCGGCCGGCACGCCCAGGCGGTTGATCTCCAGCAGCAGCTGGCGGGCGATGCGCAGGCCTTCGTCGATGCGGTAGCTCTCGTCCAGGTACGGGTCGTTGATCAGGCCCTTCCAGCCCACCGTGGTGCGCGGCTTCTCGAAGTACACGCGCATCACGATTTCCAGCGTGCCCTTGTACTGCTCGCGCAGCACCTTCAGGCGCTTGGCGTACTCGATGGCGGCGTCCGGGTCGTGGATAGAGCAGGGGCCAATCACCACCAGCAAGCGGTCGTCCTCGCCGTGCATGATCTGGCGCACCGCGTGGCGGGTCTGGCTGATCAGCGCTTCCGCCGCCGTGCCGGCGATCGGGAAAAAGCGAATCAGGTGTTCGGGGGGCGGCAACGGGATCACGTTCTGGATCCGTTGGTCGTCGATCTGGCTGGTCTTTTCGGTCTGCGCATACCAACCCTCGATGCTGTTGCCGGACTTCGAATTCATGGTCATGTCTCCTCAAGGTGTTTGTGGACAGGTGGGTGCGCGCTGCTCAACCGACATCGAGACCAAGCAGGTCCGGACGAAAAAAAACCGCCGAGGGTGAGCTCGGCGGTGTTCGGAGATTCAGTGCGCTTGTCGTTTCGCTTACGAATTCGCCTCTCCGGCCGCCGAGCGGTGCGAGAACCAAAAGTACGCAAAATAAAAGCGAGGAGCGAAACGCATGAGGGTCAATGTACCACGCACCCCTTGGCGCGGGTCAAGCGCTTTTGCGAGCCGCAGTGTGGCGCGGGGGCACAGCGCTTGCGCTGTCATGCGCGTGTCAGGCCGGTGGGCGACGCAATTGCAGCTTGAGCGTGCGGCCGTCGCGGTCCGACGTGCAGCTGCCCGAGATGGCCGCCGGCGCCGTGGCCACCTGCAGGTTCTCGCAGCGCAACCGCTCGGCCACCACGTCTCCTTGCATCACCCGGCAGTCCATCTCGATGCTGGCAAAAAAGCCCGGCTTGGCGTCACAGGCCCAGCGGCTGAAGTCGGCCTGGATGGCGTCCACCGCATAGCGCCGCTCGCCATCCACATCGGCCTGGCGCTGAAAGTCGTGCGGCGCGCCAGCATCGGAAAACCACAGCCCACTCACGTCCGGCGTGTCGGCATTGCAGGCACGCACCAACAGCTCCGTCAGCACCACCACCACCGCGCCCAGGCCCAAACCCAGCATCATCAGGCGCCGCGCCCACTTGCTGGCCTCGGCGCCCACGCGGCTGGCGAGTTCGGCCACGGCGGGCGGCAGGTTGGAGGCGCGCGTGGTGGCGTCAACAGACCCCGGAGCGGCACCGGGCGCCGACGCGGCGGCGTCGGCCGAAACACGCGCGCCCAGCGCGGCAGGGTCAGGCGCGGGCACTGCAACAACTGCGGCCGGCTCCGGCAACACCCGCCGCAGCGTGTCGATCAAGCGTGCCACGTCCTGAGACCAACTCGCGTCCGACAGCGTCACCGCCTGCCGCCGGCACAGCGGCTTCAGGTCGTCCGGCAGCTCGGCCTCGGTGGGCATGGGGGCCGCCGCCAACAACACCGGAATCACGCGCCAGCGCCGAAGCGATCTCGCGCCGCACCCAGTCGCCGGGTTCATCCAAGCGGCGCCCACCATCGCCCGGCGTGTGCAACCAGTCCTTGCCGATCAGCACCAGCAGCACCGCGCTGGCGCTCAAGGCACCGTGCAGCACCTCGGTGAAATCGGCACCCGGCTCGATGTCGTCGATGTCGCGAAAAATGCGGTCGGCGCCAAACTCGCGCGCCAAGGCATCGCCCAAGCGGCCCGCCGCAAACGGCAGGTCGCTGCGCCGGTAGCTGATGAAGATGCCAGTGGCTGCCATGGGCCTCCCCGCTGCGTGCCGTCCATGCACCATGCGTGGGCGCGGCTGCTGCGGGTCAGCTTAGGCCAAGTGGGCCGGCGCGGCCCATCCCCATGAAGTGCAGTGGCGGGTCACTGCGTGGCCCTGAGTGCGGATCAGGCGGTGCCGCCCACCGTCAGCCCGTCAATGCGCAGCGTCGGCTGGCCCACACCCACAGGCACGCTTTGGCCCTCTTTGCCGCACACGCCCACACCCGTGTCCAAGCGCATGTCGTTGCCGATCATGCTGACGCGGGTGAGCGCATCGGGGCCGTTGCCGATGATGGTCGCGCCCTTCACCGGGTACTGGATCTTGCCGTTTTCCACCCAAAAGGCTTCCGAGGCCGAGAACACGAACTTGCCGCTGGTGATGTCGACCTGCCCACCGCCAAAGTTGGTGGCGTAGATGCCCTTTTTCAGCCCGGCAATGATCTCTTCCTTGGTCTTGTCGCCACCCAGCATGTAGGTGTTGGTCATGCGCGGCATGGGCACGGCGGCGTAGCTCTCGCGGCGGCCGTTGCCCGTGGGCGCCACGCCCATCAGGCGCGCGTTCATGCTGTCCTGGATGTAGCCCTTCAAGATGCCGTCTTCGATCAGCACATTGCGCTGGCTGGCGTGGCCCTCGTCGTCCACGTTGAGCGAGCCGCGGCGGTCGGGCAGCGTGCCGTCGTCGAGCACCGTCACGCCCTTGGCCGCCACGCGCTGGCCAATGCGGCCGGCAAATGCGCTCGACCCCTTGCGGTTGAAGTCGCCTTCCAGCCCGTGGCCAATGGCCTCGTGCAGCAGCACGCCGGGCCAGCCCGGGCCCAGCACCACGCTCATCACACCGGCCTTGGCCGGGCGCGAATCGAGGTTGGTGAGCGCGGCGTTGACGGCCGCATTCACATACTCCTCGATCACATCGTCCTGGAAATAGCCCAGGCCAAAACGGCCACCGCCGCCGCCCGAGCCCACCTCGCGGCGCACCTCGCCGGCCACGGTCTGCTCGGCAATCACCGTGACCGACAAGCGCACCAGCGGGCGCACATCGGCGGCCAGCGTGCCATCGGCGCGCACCACCATCACCACGTCGTATTCAGCGGCCACGCCGGCCATCACCTGCTTGATGCGCGGGTCCTTGGCGCGGGCGAGCTTTTCCACCTTCTCGAGCAGCGCCACCTTTTTCGTGCTGTCGAGCGTGGCAATCGGGTCCATGGGCGCGTAGAGCACGCGGCTGCGCGCCACCTTGGGTGCTTTCACCTTCACTTTGCGGTCTTGGCCCGCCGCGGCAATGGTGCGCACGGTGTGGGCGGCGTCGAGCAAAGCGGCTTCCGAGATGTCGTCGGAGTAGGCAAAGGCTGTTTTTTCGCCCGCCACCGCACGCACGCCCACGCCCTGGTCAATGCCAAAGCTGCCGCTCTTCACAATGCCCTCTTCCAGGCTCCAGCCTTCGCTGCGCGTGTACTGGAAATAGAGGTCGGCGTCGTCGATGCGGTGCGTGGCAATGGCCGCCAGCGCGCGCGACAGCGTGGCGTCGGTCAGGCCAAAGGGCTCCAGCAGCAGCGAGCGGGCAATGGCCAGGCGTTCGAGGGTGGGTTCGCGCGAAATCATGGGCCTGTCCTTGCAGAGTGCAGAGTGAAATTCATTGTAGGAGCGGGGGGCGCCGCGTGCCGGTGCCCGGCGCGATGCCCCTGCGGCAGTCTCTCAATCGCCGTCGTCTTCAGCGCCACCCTCGGCCTTGATCAGCAGCGCCCGCGCATACAGCGCATTGCGTGGCGATTGCGTCACCTCGGCCGCCAGCGCCACCGCCTGCTTCAGCGGCAGCGCGGCCAGCAGCGGGCGCAGCAGCGCGTCGTGCGCGGCGGCTCCAGCATCGTCCTCAGCAGCCGCCTGGCCATGCACCACCAGCACAAACTCGCCGCGCACCCGGTTGGCGTCCGCCGCCAGCCAGCCCGGCAGCTCGGCCGCAGGCAGCGTGTGCACGGTTTCAAACTGCTTGGTCAGCTCCCGGCACACCGTGACGGGCCGCGCACCCAGCGCCTCGGCCAGCGCCTTGGCCAGCGCCTCAATGCGGTGCGGCGCCTCAAACAGCACCTGCGCCGTGGCCCGCGCCGCCAGCGCCTGCAGCGCCAGCGCCCGCTCGCCGCCCTTGGTGGGCATGAAGCCGACGAACTCAAACCCCGTGCCCGCCGTGCTGCCACTCACGCTCAGCGCCGCCACCGCGCTGCTGGCACCCGGCAGCGGAATGGTGCGGTAGCCCGCGGCCTGGGCGGCGGCCACCAGCGCCGCGCCCGGGTCGCTCACGGCGGGCGTGCCCGCGTCGCTCACATACGCCACGCGCTCACCCCGCGCCAGGCGCAGCAGCACGCCGGCCGCGGCCTCGCGCTCGTTGTGCTCGTGCACAGCGAGCAAAGGCTTGTCCAGCCCCAGGTGGCGCAACAGCGGCGCGCTGTGGCGCGTGTCCTCGCAGGCCACGGCGTCCACCAGCGACAACACATGGATGGCACGAAGGCTCAGATCGGCCAAATTGCCAATCGGCGTGGCGACGACGTACAACGCCCCCGCCGGATACTGCTGGCCTGCGGCGGCGGCGCGGGCCGCTTGAAGCAGCAGCACGGAGGCATCGGGTGTGGTCACAACAAAAAGCCTGGGTGATGAAGGTGAAGCGCGCGCCCTGTCGCACTTGCTGCGCCAGGGGCTGACGCTGGTTGCCCGCAATTATCGGGTGGCCGCCGGCCCCCGAGCACGCGGCGGCGAGGTCGACCTCATCCTGCGCGACCGCGACGGCACCCTCGTGTTCGTCGAAGTCCGCCAGCGCCAAAGCCGCACCCAAGGCGGCGCCGCCGCCAGCATCACCCCGCAAAAGCAGCGCCGCATCATCCTGGCAGCTCAGCACCACCTGCTCCGCTACGCCAGCCCCCCGCCCTGCCGGTTTGATGTGGTGGCGATCGATGGCGGGGAATTGCAGTGGCTGCGGGGGGCGTTTGATGTGGGGTGAGGGAGGGGATTATCAGGTCGTCTGCCGACTCGACATTTGAATTCAGAAGGTTAGAACGGTGGGTTAGATAGAGTGCCACGGCAAAACGTTTTGTTATTATGCCTAACCTGGTTTTTTATGCTTGGGCTCATTGCTTTATCTTAATTCATTTGCTTTCTTTTGCGCCAACGGAAAGCAATTTCCTCATTTCGAGAAGAGCGCAATTTTTTGCCTCTCTGAATTTTTCGGCGAACAAATCAGGCGTTCTGCCACTTGTAGAGTTGACAAGTATTTCAATTGCACTTTGTATAGCTCCCATTATTTTTTCATCTAGCTCTTTGGGAATCAGAACGCGCTGCTCATGATAATGGTTTGAGGTGCTTTGAATGGAATCTCTGTATGCATTCCATTGCGCTGGTGTTGATAAGCTTCCCGCGTTGGCACCAAGTTCAAGCGAAAGAAGCTTTGAGTAAATGGAAATAATTGCTTCTGCCTGTTTTTCAAAAATTCCACCATAGGAAATGTGCAACTTTAAATTCTCTGCTTCCAACTTTGATTTGTAATTATTGATGTCCTTATCGAGGAGATGCCCGGTGAGTGACTTGAACAGGAAACCAAGCGCTGCAAGAGCTACAGCGTTCGATAAAACTGCTGCTAGAACGATGTGCCAAAACTCTTGAGACATAATTTTCCCTCTCGAGTGCGTGTACGGTTGTATTGAAAGGCCTAACGCCCAGGTTAACCGGCGCCGGGGCCGAAGGCGGAGGTTACCAAGACTGGCCATAAAAATGGCGAAACCATGGCCAGTGTTGGCGTCCGCGTTGAACCGCCAGTTAGAAATCTACCACGGTGCCTTGGTGGTAATGCCTTGCAAGTGATCTGATATTGCCGATTCGGTGGCATCCACTAATCCCTCTATATGATTTAAGTAGTCGGTGCTCCAGTTTTTGTAAACTTGCTCATCGTGCCGAATGCGATGCGCAATGTTGCCTCGGATCGTTACGTATTGCTCAAGCTTCTCGCTGGCCTTTGCTTTCGGCATGTTTTTCCAGCGCCACTTTTCGCTAATTTTTCTTATTCCGAGCAACTCGTCGAATAGCTGATTTACTTGCGCTGGCTTTGGTGTGTTGAACGAGCCCAGCCAGTTCTCTATGATTTCGGACTTCTTCGCGAGAATAATCGTTTTCCATCCTGAGTCTGTAAGCTCCCAAAGCTTCCTCGGGTCTTCTTGCTTCAGGTATGGTTGTGCGATAAATGCACGCACTTTTGATGGGATACACTGAGAGTTCGGGGTGTTCGCAAGCAAGAAATCCAGCGATTCCTTTGCTACATCCTCGACGTAGGACTCCCAACATGCAGTGATAAGAACGATGGCAGTTCGATTGAGCACTTCGACATCGTGCTTTCTGCCTGCTCCTTTTCCCGCGACTTCCTGATGGATTGCCCAGAGTCGCTCCACGTCTTTTTTGTTTTCGATAAACGAAGTTTTAGCTGTAGATGGCATACGCCTCCCGTTTGGTTGAATTGCGCGCGGTGTGTCTAGAGATTTCTAACGTGTTGTAGCCCCCACCCCGTGCCGAATAAAACTGGGCTGTCCGTGTATCAGGGCGGTGTGAGAGCATCTTAAGCCCTCGTCGGTACTGATCTTTTCCCTGTGCGAGGCCGGATGCGCGAGGGTATTCAGACGTGAAAAGCAGCAGTTTTGCTGCACGGCGCACCGGCGCTCGAGCAGGATGCCCAGCATCACGATATCGAGCCCCCCGTCTTCGACCGTTGCCGCCGCAACGCAAACGCAATACATTCCCCCCATGAAGTCCGCCGTCATCCCCCAAATCCGCGTTGAGCCCGAATTGAGGGCTGAGCTGGAGTCGGTGCTCAAGCAGGGAGAGACGCTGAGCGAGTTCGTCGAATCGACGGTGCGCAACGCCATCGCCTTCAGGCGTGTGCAAACAGCCTTCCATGAGCGTGCGCAAGCAGCATCCGAGGCGTATCACCGCACGGGTGTGTCGGTGCCCGTGGACACGGTCTTGGACAAGCTGCAAGCCAAGCTCGACGCCAAGCGCAAGCAACTGGGCCGATGAGCTTCATTGTTGAGATGTCGCCCACCGCCGAGGCGGACTTGGAACGGCTCTTCGACTTTTTGCTGGACCAAGCTGAGGCCACTGAAGACCTCGATCGCGCCCAAGCGGCCATCGACGCCATCCGGTCCGCGGCGCAGCACCGGCTGGCCATCACGCCCTTCAGTTTCCGCAAAGCGGCCCAGAACCCCGCTCAGCGGGAGCTGATCATCCCGTTCGGCAGCGACGGGTACGTCGCGCTGTACGAGATCGTCAGCGCCAGTCAAGTCGTCGTGCTGGCGGTGCGCCACCAGCGTGAAGAGGACTACCACTGACCCAGGGCGGTGGAACCTTGCAGACACCGGCGTGTCATATCATCCGCGCCCATGCTTGAACAACGTCTGCAGCAACCCTTCTTCGACAGCGCTGATCTGCTGTACGCCGCCGCTGAACTGCTGGCCAAACCATTGGCCGATGCGGTGAATGCCGTGGTGGGCAGCATCACGTCGGGTGGCAAGGTGCTGGCGTGTGGCGAGGGCGCTTCGGCGCTGGCCGCACAGCACCTGGCCGCGGCCCTGGTGGGTGGCTTTGAGCGCGAGCGTCCGGCCTTGGCTGCGCTGGCGCTGAGTGCCGATGCCAGCATCCACCTTGGCCTCACGGGCGGCAGCCCGGCGTCGCCTTTTGTCACCCAAATCACCACCCTCGGTCAGCCCGGCGATGTGCTGCTGCTGCTGACGGCCCACACCGATACCGCCCGTTTGCTCGACGCTGTGGACGCTGCCCACAGCAAGGAGATGAGCGTGGTCGCGTTCACCGGACGCCAACCCGGCGTGCTGCGTGAGCATTTGCTAGAAACCGATGTGCTGGTCAGCGTTCCCCACGAGCGCCCGGCACGCATCCATGAACTGCACCTGCTGTCGCTGCACGCCCTGTGCGACG
>JBEAOO010000343.1:0-12526 GCA_041164825.1 Pseudomonadota bacterium
TGATGGGCCGGGCCTATTTGCTGCGTGGCCGGGCCCGCTGCGCGTGCCCTCCTCCTCCGCAAATCGGCCCGGCCCATCACCGCCCAGCTCGGACCGTGGTGCCTCCCCAAGTGGCACGTCACCAACGGTTCAGGGAGCCCTGCGCCGCATTCGCTTTGCGCAGGTAAAAGGGGGAGCCGGCCGCAGGCCGGCGGAGGACACGGAGCAAAGCGAATGCGGCGCAGCGCTCCGAGCGCCACCCTTGGGAGGCCTCGCGTCTCACGCCCTGATGCCGGTAATCGAACTTCCCGACGACCATGGCGAGAATTTCTGCGTTTGAACGCAAGCTCGTGCCGAGCCCGCACCCTGCGCGGGATGGCGGCAGGATGATCAGGCGGTCAAGCCGCCACGGCTGGTGCACCCAGGCGGTCCACCATCTCTTTGGCGAAGGTCACGAAGGCCTGCGCGCCCTTGGATGAGGGGTCGAAGACGACACCTGGCAGGCCATAGCTGGGCGCTTCGGCCAGACGCACATTGCGCGGGATCACGGTGTTGAACACCTTGTCGCCGAAGTGCGTTTTGAGCTGATCACTCACCTGCTGCTGCAGGGTGATGCGCGGGTCGAACATCACGCGCAGCAGGCCGATGATCTCCAGATCGGGGTTGAGGTTGGCGTGCACCTGCTTGATGGTGTTCACCAAATCGCTCAAGCCCTCCAGCGCGAAGTACTCGCACTGCATGGGCACGACCACGCCGTGGGCGCTGCACAGGCCGTTGAGCGTGAGCATGCTCAGTGAAGGCGGGCAATCGATGAGCACGAAGTCATAGTCTGCGTCTGCTGCCGCCAGCGCCGTCTTGAGGCGCTTTTCGCGCCGCTCCAGCTCCACCAGCTCGACCTCGGCGCCGGCCAGCTCGCGGTTGGCGCCGATCACGTCGTAGCCCACTTTGTCGTTGCGGGTGCGGGCTTCGGCAATCGAGGCCGATTCCAGCAGCACGTCGTACACGGTGAGTTCCAGCGCACGCTTGTCGATGCCCGAGCCCATGGTGGCGTTGCCTTGCGGGTCCAGGTCGACCACCAACACGCGCTGACCCACCTTGGCCAGGCCGGCGGCGAGGTTGACGGTGGTGGTGGTCTTGCCGACGCCACCTTTTTGGTTCGCGACGCAAAAAATACGGGCCATGCGGGCTTTCGGGGGTCCGGCGTGCGGACAACAAGGGCGATCGGGAGGGGGGGGAGGGCGCCAGACCCTGGCGTGGCAGCTCGCGCGGCGGGGCCGGCGCGTGTGAGGGCTGAATTATAGAGAAGGGCGCCGTGGGCGGTCTCAGTGGCGCAGCAAGCGCAGGCCGAAGCCGATCAAGAACAGGCCGGCCAGCCGCTCCAGCGCGCGGGCCACGCGCCGATGCGCGCTCACCTGCGCGGCCACGGCTTGGGCGGTGGCGCACAACAGCAGGCAGTACACCAAGGTGATGAGCGCGATGGTGACGGCCATGATGCCGAAGGTGAGGGCGCCGGGGTGCTGGGTGGTGTCGAGAAAGAGCGGGAAGAAGGCCATGTAAAACACGATGGCCTTGGGGTTGAGCAGGGTGATGAAGAAGGCTTGGCGCGCGTAGTCGCGCGGCTCGATGCGGATGGGTGAGGTGCTGCCTTCTTTGGCGAACAGCAGTTTCAGGCCCATCCAGCCCAGGTAGGCAGCACCCGCCCATTGCACCGCCGCGAACGCTGCGGGGTAGGCCGCCAGCAGCGCGGCCACGCCACCCACAGCGGCCCAGAGCAGCACTTGGTCGCCCGCAATGATGCCCAGCGTGGCCGCGGTGCCGGCCCGGAAGCCGCCTTTGGCCGTGGAGGTCAGCAGCGCAAAGGTGCCGGGGCCGGGCAGGGCGAGAAACACCACGATCGCGAAGCAGAAGGCTGGGTAGTCCAAGATGCCGGGCATGGATGGCATGGATGGCATGGAAGGCTCTCCGGGGGGTGATGACGGGTGGGGCGCATGCTCGCCTTGCGGCGAGGCGCTGGCGGTTGAGGGCGGGCGGCCGCGCGAGATAGCCTGGGCGCGCGGTGCACGAGATGCGCGGCCGGCATCGCTCACCCCATCGGGTCTTCTGGCGTCATGCGTCAGACCCGAGGCTTCATCCAGATCAGGCAGCGCTCGGCGTCGAGGCCGGGCACGGCCAGTTGTTCCACGTGAAACACATTGATGTCTTGCGGCAGGCCGTGCAGTTCGTCTTCCGGGTGCTTGCCCTTCATCGCCATCCAGTGGCCGCCTGGGGCCAGCCGCTCGCGGGTGAGCGAGATGAAGTCGGGCAGTGAGGCGAAGGCGCGCGAGGTCACCACGTCAAAGGCCGGTACCTTCAGCGCCTCCACCCGGGCGTGTTCGCCATGCAGGTTGCGCAGTTTCAACTCGGCCGCCACCTGGCGGATGAATGCGGCCTTCTTGCCGACCGTGTCGACGCAGGTCACGTCCAGTGCAGGGCAGAGCACGGCGATGACGATGCCGGGCAGCCCGCCGCCGCTGCCTACATCCAGCAGGCGTTTCGCGTCGGGGTGGGCGGCCAGATGGCGCTGCAACGGGGCGATCACAGTCAGACAATCGGCCAGATGCTGGGTCAGCATTTGCGCCGGGTCGCGCACGGCGGTGAGGTTGTAGGTGGCGTTCCAGCGTTGCAGCAGCGCCAGGTAGCTGCCCAGTGCGGTGCACTGCGCATCGTCCAGCGGCAGGGCGAGTTGCTCGGCCATGCGCTGGAGTTCGGTTTGGAAGGGGGCGGTATTCAGGTCCACGGGATCTCGGGCCGGTGAGGTTGGGGCGGGCGCGGGGTCTCTGCTCAAGGCCGCACGGGTGCTTCGTTGCTGGCGGCGTGGGCAGTGGCACTGCTGCCGCCGCGACCCTTTTTCAGGTGAATCAACAGCAGCGACACGGCAGCCGGCGTGACGCCCGAAATGCGCGAGGCCTGGCCCAGGGTTTCCGGCCGGTGCTTGCTCAGCTTCTGCCGCACTTCAAAACCCAGTGCCGGCACCTCGTCGTAGTTGAAGTGTGCCGGCAGGCGCAGGTTCTCGTGTTCGGCGGCGCGCTGCACGTCTTCCACCTGCTTGCCGATGTAGCCGGAGTACTTGGCGCTGATTTCGAGTTGCTCGATCACGCTGTCGGCCAGCACGGTGCCCAACTCGGCGCGCAGTGTTTCACGTGAAACACGGTGATGGGGCAGGGCGATCGCAGCGACCTCCGCGAGCTGGTCGAAAGTGATCTCCGGCCGGCGCAGCAGATCTTCCAGCGGGTACTCATGCGCCAGGGCTTTGCCCAGCAGTCGTTCGGCGTCGGTGGCGGGCAATGTGGCCGGGCGCACCCACGAGGTTCGCAGTCGCTCTGTTTCACGTGAAACAGCGTCGCGCTTACGATTGAAGACGGCCCAGCGGATGTCGTCGACCAGGCCCAGTTCGCGGCCGGTTTCCGTCAGCCGCATGTCGGCGTTGTCTTCGCGCAGCTGCAGGCGGAACTCAGCCCGGCTGGTGAACATGCGGTAGGGCTCGGTCACGCCCTTGGTGATCAGGTCGTCCACCAGCACGCCCAAATAGGCTTGGTCGCGGCGCGGCAGCCAGGGGCCATCGCCGCGGGTTTGCAGCGCGGCGTTCATGCCCGCAAACAAGCCTTGAGCCGCAGCCTCCTCATAGCCGGTGGTGCCGTTGATTTGGCCGGCAAAGTACAGGCCTTGGATGGCCTGGGTCTCGAAGCTGGACTTCAACTCGCGCGGGTCAAAGAAGTCGTACTCGATGGCGTAACCCGGGCGCAGGATGTGCGCGTCTTCCAGCCCCGGCATCGAGCGCACGGCAGCGATCTGGATGTCGAAGGGCAGGGAGGTGCTGATGCCGTTGGGGTAGTACTCATGGGTGGTCAGGCCCTCGGGCTCCAGAAAGATCTGGTGCGAGTCTTTGTCGGCAAAGCGATTGACCTTGTCTTCGATGCTCGGGCAGTAGCGCGGGCCCACGCCTTCGATCACGCCGGTGAACATGGGACTGCGATCGAACCCGGAGCGGATGATCTCGTGCGTGCGCGCGTTGGTGTGGGTGATCCAGCAGGGCAGTTGCTCCGGATGCATGGCTACATCGCCCAAGAAGCTGAACACCGGCATCGGTGTGCTGGCCGGGCTGCCATCGGCGCCGGGCATGCCATCGCCGGGCTGCTCGGTGAGCTTGGCGAAGTTGATGCTGCGTCCGTCGATGCGCGGTGGCGTGCCAGTTTTCAAACGGCCTTGCGGCAGCTTGAGTTCTTTCAAGCGCGCCGACAAGGTGATGGCGGGCGGGTCGCCAGCACGGCCAGCGGCATGGTTTTGCAGGCCCACGTGCACTTTGCCATCGAGGAAGGTGCCGGCGGTCAACACCACGGCGCGGCAGGCGAACTGCACGCCGAGCTGCGTGGTCACGCCGGTGACGCGGTCGCCTTCCACCGTCAAGTCGTCGCAGGCGCCTTGGAACAGCCACAGGTTGGGCTGGTTTTCCAGGCGCTGGCGGATGGCGGCTTTGTAGAGAATGCGGTCGGCCTGCGCGCGGGTGGCGCGCACGGCAGGGCCTTTGGAGCCGTTGAGGATGCGGAACTGGATGCCCGATTCGTCGGTGGCGATGGCCATGGCGCCGCCCAGCGCATCCACTTCTTTCACCAAGTGACCCTTGCCGATGCCGCCGATCGACGGGTTGCAGCTCATCTGGCCCAGGGTTTCGATGTTGTGGGTGAGCAGCAGGGTGGCTTGGCCCATGCGGGCCGAGGCCAGTGCGGCCTCGGTGCCGGCGTGGCCACCGCCCACCACGATCACATCAAACGCTTTCGGGAACAACATCGCCTTGCCTGTTTTTTGAGCAAAGCGGGATTGTAGGGAGGTGGGCGCGGGAAGTCACTGAACGTGGGCTTCTGCCGGTCGGATCGGGTGTGTGGTTTGGCGTGGGAGGGCCCGCTTCGTCCGCAGCGCGCGGCCGCGGCGTGACGCGCAGCGCGCTGATGCTGAACAGCGGACGGCGCGGCCCCGCAAATCGCCCTGAGGCAGCAGCAGCGTGCCTCGGTGCTGCGATCCATGTTTCACGTGAAACATCGTCTGGCCCGCGACCGCCGCCCGGGGATCACTGGGATGATGCGCCGCGCAGGCGCCTCACATCCAGACGCGGTAGATCCAATAGCTCTCATCCTCTCGCACTGCCCGGCGCAGCTCTGTGGGGCTCAGACCAGAGATGGCACGCACTTCTCTGCAAAAATGGGCCTGATCGGAATAGCCATTTCTGCGGGCCACCTCCGACCAGTTCACGTCGTTCGCCGCTTCAGTCCAATTCAAAGCGCGGGTGTCATCGGTTTCGAGAACGTCGAAAAAAGTCTGCTCCGCCCGGCTGATCAACTGGAGTTTTCGAAAGTTCAGCCCCGTCCAGGCCTTGATGCGCCGTTCCGACTGCCGCAGGCTGCGGCCCCAGCCCGCGGCGGAAGCGCGAATGGCCAGCCCTTGGCTCCACGCCTTGAAGCGCTGCGCGGGCGCGCGCGGGTGCTCTCGCTGAACGTGCGTCCAGAGTGGGGCCAAATGCGCTTCGAGCAGCTTGATGCGCGTGTCATCGTTGGGTGCCTGCTGTATCGCCTCCAGCGCCGGCAGCCAGCAGGCGGGCAACACCGTTCGGGCATCGAGCACCCGATTGAGGCTGGCGGGCATGTCCATGCCCGTTAACGCGTGCAGGGCATCGGGATGAAACACCGCCGAGAACATATGCGTTGGGCCGTGGTCGTAATTCATCGCTGGGTGGTCCAGCAAGCCACTGAAGGTGATGTCGCCGGGTCTGGCCACTCGGCGCGAACCCATGACCACACCGGCGTTTACTGCCATCGCCTCAATCACGCCGGCCACGATCCAATTGATCGCGCACACGGCGCCTGCGGGGAAATGGCTCAAACGCTGCTCGGGCGTCAACACCACACCGAGCGTGCTGCGAACGACGTAGGCGCGCACACACGCCGACAGATGCATGCTGGGTGCAACCAAGCGTGCCGACGTGCCAGGATGGATGCGGGAGGGGCTTGATAACATGGCCGATACAAACCCTGTCAGGTGGCGCCGTTGAGCGGCATGGATGGCCCCCACCACGTGGTGGTTTCCGCATTGTTGGCCGATCACTCGCCGGGCAGGGGGGCCGTGCGTGGCCCGTCCGGTCAAAAACTTTCTCACGACGCCGAGTACCGTAACAGAACGGGGTGCCCGGCACTTCTCTCTGTTCTTTCTAGCCCCTTGTCGTGACCATGAATTGTCGACCCGGCTGCGGCGCCTGCTGCATCGCCCCCAGCATCAGCAGCCCCATCCCTGGCATGCCCCACGGAAAAGCCGCGGGCGCGCGCTGCATTCAGCTCAGCGATGTCGACAACCGTTGCCAGATTTTCGGCCACCCGGATCGCCCGGCAGTCTGCGCCTCGCTGCAACCTTCGGCCGACATGTGTGGCGATTCTCGCGAGCAGGCGCTGCGCTGGTTGGGCCAGCTGGAAGCGGCCACCCGGCCGTTGCCTGATCTGCCGCAGTCTCCGCGGCCGGGCGAGTCGCTAAAGTCGCCCGCATGAGCCGCCTCATCCCGCCGCCGCCGCCGCCTGATTCCGCTCGCATCGCTGCTGCTGCTGCGTCGGCTGTCACGTCGGTTGCCACCGGCGACGTCGACTCGCCCCTGCTGGCGCGCGTCCGCCGGGCGTACCCCGAGTTGCCGCTGCCCACCCACCTCGACCCTGCGCCTGCGCTGCAGTTCATGGCCGTCAAGGCCGGCACGGTGTTGTTTGACGAAGGCCGGCCGTGCGGGGCGTTTCCGCTGCTGCTCTCGGGGCAGGTGCAGGTGGCGCGCGGCACGCCGGGTGGGCGCTCGCTGGCGCTGTATCGGCTGGGCGCCGGGGAGTTGTGCGTGGTGTCGGCCTCGTGCTTGTGGGGCCGTGCGCCGCTGAGCGCTCATGGCGTGGCGTTGCAAGACACCGAGTTGGCGCTGATCGACGCAGCCGGTTTCGATGCGTGGGCGGCAGACGAACCGTTCCGGCGCCATGTGTTTGGTATTTTTGCCGAACGCATGGCGGGCTTGATGGCGCTGGCCGAGGCGGTGGCCTTTCAGCGCTTGGACCAGCGTTTGGCGGCCACCTTGCTCGGCCACGGCGCGGTGCTGCACACCACCCACCAGGCCCTGGCCGAGGAGCTGGGCACCGTGCGCGAAATCGTCACCCGCTTGCTGCGGCGCTTTGAGCAGGCCGGCTGGGTGGCCTTGGGGCGCGAGCGCATCGAATTGCGCGAGCCGGCAGCGCTGCGTGTGGTGGCCGAGGGTCGGGCGCCAGATGCGTCCGACCCTCGGCCCAATGGTGTGTGACCCAAGTCACAGACGAAGCCCGGCCCGACGATCACACTGGCGTCCAGTCGGCCATCCTCGGTCGCACACAGGAGCACACACCATGAGCAAAAACGAAGGCAACCTCGACCGCGCCGTGCGCGTCATCGCCGGCTTGGCACTGATCACCTTGGCGGCCACCGGCACCATCGGCGCCTGGGGCTGGATCGGCATCGTGCCGGTGCTCACCGGCGCCATGGGCTTTTGCCCGCTTTACACCGCGCTGGGCATCAACACCTGCCCGATGAAGTCGGGCAGCTGAGCCCTTGCCAGCGTCTGCCTGCAGGCTGCGGGCAGACCGAGGCGCGCCCGCGTCAGCGCGACGACACCCGAACCATCTCCCGGTGCGGGATGTCGTCTTCCAGGTAGTCCTCGCCCACGGTCTCAAAGCCGAACCCGGCATAAAAGCGGATCAACCGCGACTGCGCCGAGATGCGCAAGCCTTGGCCGGGGTACACGGCCTCACCGTGCCGCACCATGCGCCGCACCAGTTCGCGCCCCAGGCCCGTGCCGCGCGCAGCTTCGCTGGTGATCACCCGGCCCATCGACGGCTCGGTGTACTTCAACCCCGGCGCCACCAAGCGCGCGTAGGCGAGCGGCAGCGTGTGCGCGGGCGACCAGGCGGCCAGGTGGTGTGAGGGCTCGTCGTACGCATCGGCGTCGAGGTAGACGCAGTCTTGTTCGATCACGAACACCTGCTGGCGCGCGGTGTGGATGCGCTGCAGCTCGGGCAGCGTGAGGCCATCGAAAGCGCAGAAGCGCCAGTTCAGCTCGCCGATCGTGGTGAGGGCGGGATGGGTGGCAGCGGGGGCCGCCGCGGTGTTGGCAGGGGCGCGGAAGGAGTCAGGCATGGCGCCCGATGATGCCCGATTTTGGGCAGGGCACCGCACTGTGAACGGGCATGGCACTTGCGACAGTTTGGTGTCAGCCAACCTGCAACAAGGACCCCGATGTCGGACCCTCGGCACATCGTCGAACTCTCTCGCGAGCTCGGCCGCTTGGCCGCTGAAAAAATTGGCGGCATCGCGCTGATCAACCGCGAAACCAAATACCTCACGCTCAACGCGCTGATCGAAGCCGCCCGTGCCGGCGCACAGGGCAAAGGCTTTGGCGTGGTCGCCAACCAGGTGAAAACCGTGTCCGACCAGATCAGCGCGCTGGCCGACGACTTCACCGCCGAGATCACCGGCGCCATCGCCAACCTGGGCGAATTGGGCGGTGTGGTGCTGGAGCGCCTGGACGCGCAGCAAGGCCAGCGCTTGGCCGATCTGGCGCTCAACATGGTCGACATCATCGACCGCAACCTCTACGAACGCTCCTGCGACGTGCGCTGGTGGGCCACCGATGCGGCCGTGGTGCAGGCGCTGGAGGCACCCACCCCGGCGGTGCTTCAGCACGCCAGCCAGCGCCTGGGCGTCATCCTGGACAGCTACACGGTGTACCTTGACCTCTGGGTGCTGGACGCCCAAGGCCAGGTGGTGGCCACCGGCCGTCCGCAGCGTTACCCCGGCGTGGTGGGCCGTCGCCTGGGCAACCAGCCCTGGTTTCGCGAGGCGCTGGCCACCGGCTCAGGGCAAGACTTTGTCTCGGCCGACATCCAAACCTCGCAGGCCCTGGGCGGGGCGCCCGTGGCCACCTACGCCACCGCCATCCGCGAAGGTGGCCGCGTCGACGGCGCGCCACTGGGCGTGCTGGGCATCTTTTTTGATTGGAAAGCGCAGTCGCAGGCCGTGTTGCAAGGCCTGCGCTTCACCGATGACGAACGGCCACGCGCCCGCGCCTTGCTGCTCGACCGGCAAAACCGGGTGATTGCCGCCTCAGACGGCGTGGGCGAGTTGCAAGAGCAGTTTCCGCTCGACCTCTCGGCCGAGACCCTGGGCCATGCGCTGCTGCGCGATGGCCGACTGATGGGCCACGCGCTCACGCCCGGCTACGAAACCTACCGCGGCATGGGCTGGCGGGGCGTGGTGCTGCTGCAGCCGCCGGTGGCCGAGGCCACCGCCGCGCCCACCAGCGCCTGAGCGGCTCGGGCGCCGGCTGCGGATCTGGCGCAGGCGCAGGCGGCGACCCGCCCGCGCTCAGGTGGCCAGCAAGCCCGCCTGGTAGTCCGACATCGCTTGGTGGATCTCCGCCTGGCTGTTCATCACAAACGGGCCGTACTGCGCGATCGGCTCGTTCAGCGGCGCGCCCGCCACCAGCAGCACGTGCACCTCGGGGGTGCCGCTGCCGGCGTGCAGCGTCACGCCATCGGCGCCCGCCTCATTGGCGAGCACGGCCATGCGCTCGCTCTCCACCACGGTGTCGCCCACATTCACCGTGCCACCACCGTACACATAGAAAAATGCGTTGTGGCCGGCCGGGATGGCTTGGGCCAGCGTGGCGCCGGTGGGCAGCGTGATGTCGAGCACCAGCGGCTCGGTGGTGGGGCGCGTCACCGCGCCGGTGGTGCCATGGGCGTTGCCGGCAATCACGCGGATGCGCACGCCGTTGTCCAGCACCAGCGCCGGCACGCCCGTGGGTGGCACATCGCGGTAGGCGGGCGGCTGCATCTTGTCGGCGGCGGCCAGGTTCACCCACAGCTGGAAGCCGGCCATGCGGCCCTCTTCCTGCTCGGGCATCTCGCTGTGGATGATGCCGCGGCCGGCCGTCATCCACTGCACGCTGCCGGGCTCCAGCAGGCCGGTGTTGCCGACGCTGTCGTGGTGGCGCATGCGGCCGGTTTTCATCACCGTCACGGTCTCGAAGCCGCGGTGCGGGTGGTCGGGGAAGCCGCCGATGTAGTCGCTGGCCGCATCGCTGCCAAAGGCATCGAGCATCAAAAACGGGTCGAGCCGGCGCTGCAGCGGCTGGGTCAGCACGCGCGTGAGCTTGACGCCCGCGCCGTCGGACGTGGGCTGGCCGCGCACCAGCCGCTCGACCGTGCGCGAGCGTTCAATCATGGGCGAGGCAACAGTGGGGGCGGTGGTGGTGTTCATGGCTCTACTGTAGGCGGGGCCGGGCGCGGCCGCGCACAAGGGAATTGCACACGTCAGTGAAACTCACAGAGCGTCACCGCCGCCGCGCGCGGTCTAATGGCTGCATCCCATCCCCACACGGTTGCCCCCCATGAAGCTCTATTTCAGCCCCGGTGCCTGCTCGCTCTCGCCGCACATTGCCTTGCGCGAGGCCGGTCTGGCCTTTGAACTGGTGCTCGCCAGCACCAAGACCAAAAAGCTCAAAGACGGCAGCGATTTCTACGCCATCAACCCCAAGGGCCAGGTGCCCGTGCTGGAGTTGGACAACGGTGAGCGCCTCACCGAAGGCCCGGCCATCGTGCAGTACATCGCCGACCAAGTCCCCGCTTCGCAACTGGCCCCTGCCGCCGGCACCCTGGCGCGCTACCGCCTGATGGAGTGGCTCAACTTCATCACCAGCGAGCTGCACAAGGGCTTCACGCCGTTGTTCACGCCCGGCGTGCCCGAAGAGACGCAAACCCAGGCCCGTGCCCGTCTGCTCGACCGCCTGACCTGGGTCAACAGCCAGCTGGAAGGCCGCACCTGGCTGATGGGCGACACCTTCAGCGTGGCCGACGGCTATTTGTTCACCGTCACCAACTGGGCGCGCTTGGTGCATGTCGATCTGTCCGGCTTCGCCGCGCTGAACGCCTGGCGCGAGCGCGTGGCAGCCCGCCCGGCGGTGCAGGCCGCCATGCACGCCGAAGGCCTGCTGAAGTAAGGCCTGCGCAGCATGTCGCGCCTCTGCTCTCCGGTGGCTCTGCGGGCCTTGCTGCGAGGTGGCCGGGGCACCTTGGCCGGCGCACTGGGCGCCGCGCTGCTGATGCTCGGCAGCGCGCATGCTGCCGAGTCGGCACGCGTCGCGCCTCTGGGTCTGCCCGCGCCCGGCGTGTATGAGGCCACGCTCTGCACCGCCGCTTCTGCCCTGGCCGACCCGGGCTGCAGCGAGGTGCAGCTGCAAGTGCGCCCGCTCGGTCGCTGGCGGCTGCAGATCCACGATCTCGTCTACCACCTGCGCCTGCGCGGCCCCGAGCTCGACTTGGCGCTGATGCACGGCAGCATGCAGATCGACGAAATGGCCGTGCCCTACCGCTGGGCAGACGGCCGCCTGCAGTTCATCGACCCGCTGAAAAACACCCGCTACGAGATCCGCCCCGGCCGGCGGCTGTGAGCAGCGCGCGGCCTCAGTCGGCCGCTTCGCCTTCGCCCAACCAGCCCTGCGCTTCTTCTGCGCGCCACCCGGGCTCGGGCGTGGCGCGCGCCAGCGCCATCCACAGCGCAAATGGCATCTGCATCGCGCGCTTGGGCGCCGGGCGCGCCACGTCCAGGCCACGCTCGCTGGCGATCATCACGCCGCACTCGGGCGGGATGTCGTCCGGCCCGCCAATGCCTTCGGCCAGCACATACCAGCACTCGCTGCTCAGGGCCAAATAGGCGGCGCGTTTGGCCGGCTTGCGCAGGTCACCCAGCAGGTCGGCGCGGCGCACTTTCACCTCGTGCACGATGGGTGCGAGGTAGGCCTCCACCGTGGTGTGCCGCACCGAAAACACATCCGGCATCGCCATCGCCCAGCCTTCGTCCACTGGCGCGCGCAGCATCAGCCCGCGCCAAGCCAAGCGGCCCTCGCGCGTCATCTCGCGCGCCACGCGCTGCACCAGCGCCTCGTGCGCATCACGCACCGCGCGGTTGCGGTCCAGTGTTTCGGCCAGCACCTGCACGCCCACATCGCTCACGCGCAGGGTGTCGTGGCCAGAGGGCTGGCGCACGCGCTCCAGCCAGCCGGCGGCCAGCAGCTCCACCTCCACCATGTCGTGGCAGGGCCAGCCGGCCGAGCGCCAGATCTGGCGCAAGCGGCGGCGGTGCACCTCGCTCAGGCGCCGCAGGGGCACCGGGGCGGCGTCTGGCGCGGGCACGGGCTCTGGCGCGGGCAGCGCGCCAGTCTCGCTGGCGTCGCTCATTCGACGATCTGCACGCCCTTCCAGAAGGCGTAGCGGCCCTTGATCTCGGCCGCCGCCTCCAGCGGCTCGGGGTAGTACCAAACCGCGTCGGGGTTCATTTCGCCGTTAACGAAGAGGCTGTAGTAATGCGCCTGGCCCTTCCAGGCGCAACTCGTACGATGGTTGCTGAAGCTGGTGTATTCGCGCTTCAGGCTGGCCTCGGGGAAATAGTGGTTGCCTTCGACGACCACGGT
>JBEAOO010000344.1:0-16009 GCA_041164825.1 Pseudomonadota bacterium
GCAGGGCTTCCCAGCCAAACGCCCAGCCCATCTTGGCCACCATGCAGCCCACCACCAGCGCCGCAATCGGGTCGAGGATGGGGTAGCCCAGCAGGTTGCCGGCAATGCCGATGCCCACCACCAAGGACGAGGCCGCGTCCGAGCGCGCATGCCACGCGTTGGCCACCAGCATGCTGGATTTGACCTGCTTGGCCACGCGCAGCATGTAGCGAAACAGCAGCTCTTTGCTCATCAGCGCCAGCCCCGCCACCCAGAGCGCACCCAGGTGCACCGCGGGCACGGTCTCGGGGTTTTCGAGCTTCAACACCGCTGACCACACCATGCCCAGGCCCACGGCCAACAGCAGTGCGCCCAGCGCCAGAGACGCGGCGGTCTCGAAGCGTTGGTGGCCGTAGGGGTGGTCTTCGTCGGCGTCTTTTTGGCTGTGGTGGCCGGCCACCAGCACCACAAAGTCGGCCACCAGATCGGACAGCGAGTGGATGCCGTCGGCGATCAGGCCTTGAGATCGGGTCAGCACCCCGGCGGCAATTTGCACGGTGGTGAGCAGCAGATTGACCGCGACGCTGACCCAGGTGCTGCGCCGGCCGGCGGCGGCCCGCTCGGCCGGGCTGTGTTCGGTGTCTTCGCTGTCGTCGCCGTGCAGGTCGGAGAAGTTCAAGGGCAGGCTTTCAGTGAGGGGCAGGGCAGGGTGCCGATGGCGCCATTGTCCGCAATCTCTCTGAAGGCTGGATGAACAGGGCGCGACAGGCGCTCAGAGCCCCACGCCGCCCAGCGAGGTGTGGAAGCGCTCGGGCGGCACGTAGCCGATCACGCGCGCCTGAGTGGCCTCAGTGCCCTGGGCATTGAAAAACAGCACACCCGGCGGGCCAAACAGGCCAAATCGCTTGAGCAGGGCTTTGTCGTCGGCGCTGTTGGCGGTCACGTCGGCCTGCAGCAGCAGTGCGCCGTTCAGGCGCTGGCGCACGCGGGTGTCGCTGAAGGTTTGGTGCTCCATCTCTTTGCAGGCCACGCACCAGTCGGCATAAAAATCGAGCATCACCGGGCGGCCGGCGGTGGCCAGCGCGCTGTCGAGCTCGGCCACGCTGCGGATGCGTTGGAAGGCCAGGCCGCCGGCCTGGGCGGCGCCCACCGTGGCCACCGCGCTGCCACTTGCTCGCGCCAGGTGCGCCAGCGGCTGCAGCGCATCGCGCCCGCCCGAGGCGGCGCCCACCAGCTGCGTGGCGCCCAACACCGCCAGCGCCACCCCCACGCCCTTGCCCAAGCGGGCCAGGCCACGCGCATCGGCGGGCAGGCGGTCAAACACATTCAAGTGCACGGCGGCCAGCAGCGCGCCGCTGCCGAGCAGCAGCATCAGCGCCCAGGCCGGCAACACCGGCGACACCAGCCACAGCGCCACACCCAGCAGCATCACGCCAAAGAAGGTTTTGACGCCCACCATCCAGGCGCCGGCCCGCGGCAGCAGCGCACCGGCCGACAAGCCCACCAGCAGCAGCGGCACGCTCATGCCCGTGGCCAGGCAAAACAGCGCCACACCGCCAATCACCACATCGCGCGTCTGGCTGATGTAGACCAGCGCACCGGCCAGCGGCGCCGCCACGCAGGGGCCCACGATCAGCGCCGACAAGCCGCCCATCACAAACACGCCCGCGTGTTTGCCGCCCGGCAGGCTGGACGCGGTGGCGTTGACGCGGTTTTGAATGAAGCCCGGCATCTGCAGCTCAAACACGCCAAACATCGACAGCGAGAGCGTGGCCAGCAGCGCCGCAAACGCGCCCAGCACCCAGGGGTTTTGCAGCGCCGCAGCCAGCCCCTCGCCCAGCAGCCCGGCCACCACGCCAAAGGCGGTGTAGACCAGCGCCATGCCGAGTGAATAGGCCACGGCCAGGCTGAAGCCGCGCGCCCGCGACACCGGCGCCCCTTGGCCGACGATGATGGACGAGAGGATGGGCACCATCGGCAACACGCAAGGCGTGAACGACAGCAGCACACCCGCCAGCAAAAACACGCCGGCAATGCTCAGCAGGCTGCCCGATTTGAGCGCGCGCTCGACGTTGCCGCCTTCGGGGGCTGCGGGTGCCGCTGGCGGGGTGGCGGCGCGGGGCGGCGTGACGATCACGGGCGTTTGCGCCACGGTGAGCGCGGGTGGCGCGGTTGGGGTGATGGCCGCGGCCGTGGTGGTGGCTGCGACAGCCGGCGCCTGCGCATCGGCCTCGGGCGTCCACACCACCTGCGTCATCGCGCCGCCTTGCGCGCTCACATCGGCGGCCGAGGTTTGTGGCGGGTAGCACAGGCCTTTGTCGGCGCAGCCTTGGTGGTCCACCTGCAGGCGCACGGCCGCGCTCTGCGCGCTCACCGGCACCTTCACCACCAGCGCGTCGCGGTAGACCTCGACGTTTTTGCCAAAGGTGGCGTCGTACTCCATGTGGCCGGGCGGCAGCACCGGCGCGCCCACCTGGGCCTGGCCGCCGCTCAGTGCCACGGCCAGGCGCTCGCGGTAGAGGTGGTAGCCGGGGGCAATGTCAAAGCGCAGTTCCAGCGTCTTGGCATCGCTGATGCGGGCGCTGCCGCGGAAGGCTTGTTGCGCCTCCAGGTAGCCGTCGTCGGCCGCCAGGCAGGCGCCGCTGAAGGCCCCCGCAGCCAGCACGGCCAAGGCGCTCAGCCAGTTGGGCAGACCGCGCCGGGTGCCAGGAACAAGGTGGGATGACATGGGGTGTCCTTCAAAAAATGGATCGCAGGAATTCGGTGCGCAGCGCCCAGGCTCACAGGCCCTCGTGGACCACCGCGCCGCTGCTGTTGCAGGCCAGAAAGCGCACGTTCTGGCCGCTCAAAAAATCAATCGCCGAGTCGCCCATGAGCATGGCGATGGTGCTGAGCGCGCCCGCGGCCACGCACACCGGCGCCACCACGCTGACCGAGCGCCAGTGCTGCACCGGCCAGCCGGTGCGCGGGTCGAGGATGTGGCAGTAGCGGCGGCCAAAACACTCGAAGTAGCGCTCGTAGTCGCCGCTGGTGGCGAGTGCGCCTTCGCTCAAGCTGATGTGGCCGAGCGTGGTGTCGGCGCCGCGATCAGCCGCACGCGGATGCTGGATGCCAAACACCCAGGGTCGGCCGTCGGTCTGCGGGCCGATCACCCGCAGGTCGCCGCCCAGGTTGACCCAGCCGTGGCGCACGCCATGCGCCACCAGCAGCGCGTGTGCGCGGTCGGCCGCGTACTCTTTGCCAAAACCACCGAAGTCGAGCTCCATGCCGGCCTGCGGCAGCGCCACCGATTGGCCGTCCCAGCTCACCATCGGCCAGCCGATCAGCGGCAGCAGCGCGGCCAGGGTCTCGGGCTCGGGCAAGCGCCCGGTTTTGAAGTCCCAGGCGCGGCGCAGCACGCCCGAGGTGATGTCAAACAGCCCGCCGCTGGCGGCGTGCAGTTGCGCTGCAAAGTTGAGCAAGTGGGCGGTTTCGGCGTCGACCACCACGCGCTCGCCCGTGCCCGCCGCGGCGTTGATGTGCGAGACCACGCTGTCTGGCCGGTAGCGCGACCACACGCGTTCGATGCGCTGCACCTCGGCGATGGCGGCCTCGGCCGCGCGCTGCAACTGCGCCTCGTGGTCGCCCACCAGGTGCAGCTCACACACACTGGCCATGGCCTGAAAACGCGGGGTCACGGTGGGCATGGCGGGGTGTCAGAACCGGCGCGACACGCCGAGCTGCACAAAGGTGGCGCTGAAGGGCGCGATGCCCGGCGAGCCGCCGCCCAGCAGTCGCCACGCCGCGCGCTGTTCGTACAGCTCCAGCTTGGCATCGGCCGTCCACAGCGGGGTCACCGCATAGGTGGCCTTCAGGCCCAAGGTGATCGCGCCAAAGGCCGACAGGCGCTGGTCGAGCGAGCTGTAGGTGGGCGGAGAGTTCGGGTCGTAGCCGGGCGGAAAAATAGTGTCGCCGTTGGCATCCACCCCATAGACCGGGTCGAAGTAAAAGCGCGCCGCGCTCTGCGCGCTGTAGCGCGCCGACGGGGTCAGCGTGAGCTGCGGCGTGAGGCGCTTCACCCACTCGGTGTCGAGCGTGTGGGCGTGGATGCCGAAGCTGTCGTGGTAGTAGCGGTAGCTGCTGCGCAGCGTGGTGTCGGAGGCCTCGAAGTAGTGGTTCCAACGCGCCAAGCCAATGAAGGCACGGCGGCTGCCGGGGCGCACGTCGAGTTCTTTGTACGGGTCGCTGTAGAAGCCCTTGCCGAAGCTGGCGGTGAGGTTGATCTGCACCAGGTCGTTGGCGCTCACGGCTTGTGTCACGCCCACCATCAGCTCGCGGGTGCGCTTGCGCTCTTTGAGCGAGGGGTTGCCGGTCTGCGTGATGCGGTCGTTGGCCAGGCCCAGGCCGATGTTCCAGGTGGTGTTGTTGTCGGCACTGGCAAAGCGCGCATCGGCCGAGAGCGCACGCGAGCGGTAGTCGTGCTCGGTGGAACTGCTCACGCCCAGGCTGTAGGCACTGCGTGCTTCATAACGCGTCACCTTCAGGTCGGCCGCGCGCCGCTCGTCGCTCATGCGCGAGGCGCCCGAGATGGCGCTGTGATACCGCGGCGACGCGCCCGAGACGCTGTCGAGCACAGCGCTGCCGTCGATCGACCATTGCGAGCCGAGCGGCGCCATGATCGACACCGATGGGGCCGTGACGCCCACGCGCTTGAGGCCAGGCTGGCGGTCTTGGTACGACAGCATCTTGAAGCCGATCAGGCCGTGCTCGGGCGCGTTTTCAGCGTGCGCGGTGGGCGTGGCGATGACGCCCGGCAGGGCCAGCGCGGCGGCCAGCACCCAGCCGGCGGGCGACGCGCTGCTCGCGGAGATGGGGGTGAGCTCAGTTGCAGCCACAGCCACCTCCGCCCACGCCGTAACCGCCCGATGCGTTTTCTTTGCTGCCATAGATGTGCTGCACAAAACGCTGGTCGAGGCCGTCGGCCTCCATCGTCATCTCGGGCTTGGCGAGCTTGCCTTTTTCCCAGGGCTGGGGCGGGGTCATCGCGCAGCCGCCGAGCGCGCTGGCCAGCAGCGTGGCGGCGCTGAGCGCCAGGGTGGATCGCAGGGTCATGGTTGTTGCTCCGGCAGGTGTGTTGGGGGGCATCACTTGGCGCCGAGCGCGGCGCTGATGCGGGCTTCGAGTTCCGCGCGTTCGTCGTCGCGGAAGCCGCTGTGGGTGGCGATCACGCGGCCGTCAGCGCCAATCAGCACCGAGCTCGGCATGCCCTTGATCTGGAACTGCTTGGCGCTGGCGCCTTGTGGGTCCAGCGCGACGCTGAATTGCGCGGGCACCTCGGCCAAGAAGCGGTCGGCGTCGTCACGTTTTTTGTCGAGGTTGACGGCAATCACCTGGAAGCCCTTGCTGCCGTACTTGGCCTGCATCTGGTTCATCCACGGGAACGACTGCTTGCAGGGGCCGCACCACGAGGCCCAGAAGTCGAGGTAGGTGACCTTGCCTGGCAGGTCTTTGGCGCTGACGCTGCCGCCCGGTTTGGCGGTGGGCAAGGCGGCCAGCTCGGGGGCCGCTTGGCCGACCTCGGCGGCGTGGGCGGGCAGGGTGAACACGGCGCTGGCGGCCAGCGCGGCGGCGATCAAGGCAGGGGAGGCAAAACGCATGGTGGACAACCTTTGAGGGTGAGGGCGTGGATGGCGGACAAGGGTGAGAACGGGGGTGAGATTTCGGGCGGCAACGGTGCGATTCAGTCGTGGCGGCGGCGGCGCCACAGCACGCCGATGGCGGCCACCACCAGCAGCCACAGCAGCGGGTCCACGGCGCTCTGGCCGCTGGCGATGGCGCAGCCGCCGACGGTGTTGTCGGCGCTGTTGTCTGCGCTGCCGCTGCCGCTCTCGCCGGTGTTGCTCACGCTGCTGCGCGTGGCCAGCACGGGCACATCGAGCGGCGTGGCCGAGGCGTCGGTGGTGATTTGCACGCTGCCGCTGGCGCTGGTGTCGGTGGCGCTGGTCCAGGTCACGTTCAGCGCGCAGCTTTGGCCGGGCTGCAGCACAAACGGGGCGGCCGGGCAGCCGTTGCTGGCTGCTGGGGCCACGCTGAAGGCGCCGGTGGCGATGGCGTAGCCGCTGACGTTGAGCACCGCGCTGCCGCTGTTGCTGATGAGCAAGGTTTGTGGCGCCGAGCTGCTGGCCGTGGCGTCCATCTGCAGGCTCAGGCTGGTGGGCGTGGTGCTCACGGCGGCGCTGGCGGCGGCCGCGCCGGTGCCGCTCAGGCTGAGCGCGCCGGGGTTGCTGCCGTTGCTGCTGACTTGCAGGCTGGCGCTGCGGCTGCCGGCGGCGGCCGGGCTGAAGCTCAGCACCAGGGTGCAGCTGCTGCCGGCCGCCAACACGGTGCTGGCGCTGCAGCTGCTGCCTGCGGCCACGGCGAAGTCGCCGGCTTCGCTGCCGCTGATCGGCAGGGCGGTGAGCGTGGCGCTGCCCGGGCCCGCGTTGCTCAGCGTGCGGCTGACCGTGGCGCTGCTTTGGCCCACGGTCACGGTGCCAAACGCCAGTGCGCTGGCCGACGACCAGCTCAGCGCGGGCAGCGCGAGCAGCCCCGTGCCGCTGAGCGTGACGGCGTGCGGCGAGCCGCTGGCGTTGGTGGCCAGCGTCACATTGCCGTTGGCCGCGCCCGCGCCATTGGGCGTGAACACCACGTTGACCGTGCAGCTGGCGCCCGCCGCGACGCTGGCGCCGCAGTTGTGCGTCAGCGCATAGGGCGCGCTGGTGCCCAAGGCCGAGATCGCCAGCGCGCCCGAGCCGCTGTTGCTGAGCGTGATGCTGCGCGCGGCCGAGGCCACACCGATCGACTGGTTGCCAAAGTCCAGGCTGGCCGGGCTCAGTGACACGGCGGGCACGGGCAGCGCGTTGCCCGTGCCGCTGAGCGCGATGGCGGCGCTGCCATTGCTGGCGTTGGACGCGATGGTGAGCGTGGCACTGCGCGTGCCGGTGGCCGTGGGCGTGAAGCCCAGCACCACGGTGCAGCTGCTGCCGGCGGCCAAGGCACTGGCGGTGCTGCAGCTGCCGCTGCGGGTGTAGTCGCCGCTGGCGCCGGTGAGCGTGAAGCCGGTGAAGCTCAGTGCTGCCGAGCCGCTGTTGCTCACGGTCACGGTTTGCGTGGCGCTGCTGCTGCCGACCACTGCGGCGCCAAAGGTCAGCGCGCTGCTGTTGAGCGAGACGGTGGGCTGCGGCGCGGCCGTGCCCGTGCCGCTGAGGGTGATGGTGCTGCTGGCGCCGCTGGCGTTGTGCGTGATCACCAGGCTGGCGCTGCGCGCACCGCTGGCCGTGGGCAAGAAGGTGACGCTGAGCGCGCAGCTGCTGCTGGCCGCCACGTTGCCGCCGGCGGTGCAGGTGTTGCTGCTGCCGAGGGCGAAGTCGCTGGCCTGCGCGCCTGTGAAGGTGAAGGTGCCCAACGTGAGCGCGGCCGTGCCGCTGTTGCTGATCGTCACCGTGGACGCGGCCGAGCGGCTGCCCACCACCTGGCTGAAGCTGAGCGCGCTGGGCGACACGCCGATCACCGGTGTGGCCGCCACGCCGGTGCCCGAGAGGCCGGCCGTGCTGCTGCCGCCGCTGGCGTTGTGCGTGACGGTGAGCGTGGCGCTGCGGGCACCGGCCGCGGTGGGCGTGAAGGTGAGTGCCACCGTGCAACTGGCGCCTGCCGCCACCGTGCCGCCGGCGGCGCAGCTGCCGCCGCTGATGGCGTAGTCGCTGCTGCCGGTGCTGAGCGTGCCCAGCGTCAGCGCGGCGGTGCCGCTGTTGCTGAGCGTGAGGCTTTGGCCGCTGCTGGTGCTGCCCACGGTGAGGCTGCCGAAGCTGAGCGTGCTGGCCGAGAGTGCGGCGGCCGGCGCGGCGGCGGCCGTGGCCGTGCCGCTGAGCGACACGGTGGCCGTGCCGCCGCTGGCGTTGTGGGTGATGGCCACGCTGCCGGTGCGCGCGCCGGTGGCGGCGGGGGCGAAGGCGAGTGCCACCGTGCAACTGCTGCCCGCGGCCACCGTGCCGCCGGCCGCGCAGGTGCCGCCAGCGATGGTGAAGTCGGTGCCCGTGCGGGTGATCGTGCCGATCGTCAACGGGCCGGTGCCGCTGTTGCTGAGCGTGGTGCTTTGTTGGGCGCTGGTGCTGCCCACGGCGGTGGACGCAAAGCTCAGCGCGCCGGGCGCGAGGGCTGCGATGGGCGTGGCCACCGTGCCGGCGCCGGTGCCGCTCAGCGCGATCAGCGCCGGGGTGGTGAGGCCGTTGTGGGCGATGCTGAGCGTGCCGGTGCGGGCGCCTGCCGCGGTGGGCGTGAAGGCCACGATCACCGTGCAGCTGGTGCCCACGGCCACCGTGGTGGCGCAGGTGCCGCCGCTGCGGCTGAAGTCGCCGCTGGGCGTGATCACCAAGCTGCTGATGCCCTGGCCCGCCTTGCTGCTGGCGCGCACCGTCACGGTTTGCGTGGCGCTGGTGCTGCCGACGTTGGTGGACGCAAACGTGAGCGTGCTGGGCGCGTTGCCCAGGTAGGCCGCCACGTCGGCGATGGCCGCGCCGCCGACCGGGAAGGCGCTGCGCAGCGAGCCCATGCCGCCGGTGTTGCCGCTGATCGCGCTGTCAATGGCGCTGGCGCTGTTGCGGCCGTTGAAGATCTTGGAGCCGTTGCTGGTGAGCGGCGAGCTGCCGTGGCAGCTGGCGCAGCTGTTGGCGTAGCGCGTGGCGCCCAGCACCGGGTCGGCGGCCCAGGCTGGGCTGGCGCTGGCCAGGGCCAGCCCGGCGAGGGTGGCGGCCGTGCGCAGCCGGGTCCACAGGGAGGAGGGGTGTGTCATGGGCAGTCTCGGGGCGAGGTCAAAACAGGAGGGAGTCGAGGTGCGGTGCACCCAGCAGCCAGATCAGGTTGAACAGCGCATGCAGCGCCGCACAGGGCAGCCAGTGGCGCTGGCGCTGGTAAAGCGCGCCCAGGGCCAGCGCCGGCAGCGCGGTGGCCGCGGCCCAGGCCAGGGCGCTGGGGTGGGCCAGCGCGTGGGCGGTGGCAAACAGCAGGGCGGTCAGCGTGATCGGCAGCGCCGGATGGGCCTGGGGCCAGCGGCGCAACAGCGCCTCGTGCAGCCCGGCGCGAAAGACGATTTCTTCGCACAGCGGCGCGCCCAGCAGCAGCCACAACGTGGCGGGCGGCGCGCCGGCCGCCCCACCGAGCCCGGCAATGAGGGCGAGCGCGAGGGCGACCACCGCGCTCGGCCCGGCCAAGGCTGGGGCCGGGCGCAGGGAGGCAGGACGCTGAGGCAGGAGGAGCAAGGAGGCAGGCATGGCATTGAATGTGCAAAACGCACATTCAATGTAAAGGCATCATCCAGGCAAAGGCTTAGCGATGTGTCGGAATGTTTCTGAGCTGTCAGGCCGCGACGCTGCTTTTGCGGGGAAATGCAGCCTTCGCGCGGCAGCCCCGGCTGTCTTCTGCACAATGCCGGTTTTCCCCTGCGCGCCACCCATGTCCGACGAGAACCAGATCGAGATCCCGCCCAGCTTTGTGGCGCTGTACGTTCCCCCAGGCCGCATCAAGCCCACCGAGCCGCGCGCGGTGATTGCAGAGCGTTACGAGTTTTGTGACGACCTGGCGCAGCTGATGATGGAGACCGCCAGCAACATGCTGCACGGCCTGGGCATCACCGAGATGGACGTGATCGAGCGCTGCCACCGGGGGCTGTTGACGCCCGAGTCGGGCGTGAGCGAGGCCGAGGCCGGTTGGGTGGTGCGCCGGCTGGCCGAGCTGCAAGGCTGGGACGACCCGGGTCCGATGGGCGCTGAGCCTGCCGCCGCGGGCTGAGCGTCAGCGCCGCCCCGGCACCGCCCACCAGTGCGGCAACAAGTTGCGCACCTGGGCGCGGGCATAGCGCGGGTCGATCAGCACCACCGTGCCCTCGTCGCTCGGCGTGCGGATCACGCGGCCCGCGGCTTGCACCACTTTTTGCAAGCCGGGGTAGAGGTAGGCGTAGTCGTGGCCGGCGCCATAGAGCGCCTCCATGCGCGCCTTCAGTTGTTCGTTCACGGGGTTGAGTTGCGGCAGGCCGAGCGTGGCGATGAAGGCGCCGATCAGCCGCGTGCCGGGCAGATCAATCCCTTCGGCAAACGCGCCGCCCAGCACCGCAAAACCAATGCCCTGGCCCTCGGGCACAAAGCGCGCCAAAAACGCGCTGCGCGCGGCCTCGCCCATGGCGCGGGCCTGCTGCCACAGGGGCACCTGCGGGTGGGTGAAGCGCAGCCGCTCGGCCACCTGCGCCAGGTGCTCAAAGCTGCTGAAAAACGCCAGGTAGTTGCCCGGTCGCGCCGCGTATTGCGCCGCCATCAGATCGGCCAGCGGGCCCACCGAAGCAGCGCGCTCCGACCAGCGCATCGGAATGTGGCCGACGATCTGCACCTGCAGTTGTGCAGCCTCGAACGGCGCCTCCACGTCCACCCACGGCGTGCCCTCGGGCAGGCCCAGCAGGTCGGCGTGGTAGTGCGCGGGGCTCAGCGTGGCCGAGAACAACACGGCGCTGTGCGCCGCCGCCCAGCGTGGTTTCAGGTGCGGCGCGGGCACCAGGTTGCGCAGCGTCAGCGTGGGCGCGCTGGCAAAACCGGCATCGGCGTGCGGCGGGGTCAGGTCGAGCACGCTGTGCTCGCCAAAGGTGTCGAGCAAGCGGGTGAAGGCCAGCGTGTCGAAGTACACGCGCAGCAGCTCAGGGCCCAGGCCGCCGCTGGGCGCGCGCGGGTTCTTGGCCTGGTGCTCGCCCACGGCGGTGTTGAACTGCTGCAGCGCGGCCAGCATGGGCGGCGGCACCTCGGTGAGCGCGCTGTAGGCCTCGCCGTCGGGCAGCGCGGGCAGCTCGTCCCAGGCGCGCAGCAGCTTGCCCAGGGGGGCGCGCAAGGGCTTGGGCGCGCTCTCGCGCACGGCGGTCAGCGCGTCAAAGGTGAGGGCGGCGCTGTACATGCCGCGGGCGCGGTCGAGCAGGTTGTGCGCCTCGTCCACCCACAGCGCCACGCGCCAGTGGAGGGCCACGGTCAGGCCGTGCAGCAGCGCGGCGCTGTCGAAGTGGTGGTTGTAGTCGCCCACGATCACATCGGCCCAGCGCACCAGCTCGTGCCCCAGGTAGTAGGGGCAGATCTGGTGCTGCCGGCCGAGCTGGCGCAGCGCGGGCTGGTCCCACACGGGCAGGTCCAGCGCGTCCAGGCGTGCGGCGTGCAGCCGGTCGTAAAAGCCGCGCGCAAGCGGGCACGAGTCGCCATGGCCGGCCTTGTCGGGGTGCTCGCAGGCGGTGTCGCGCGCCACCAGCTCGATGGCGCGAAGCGGCAGGCCGGGCGCATGGGCGCGCACGCTGGCCAGCGCTTGCAACGCGATCTGCCGGCCGGGGGTTTTGGCGGTGAGGCAGAGCAGCTTGTCCAGGCCTTGTGTGGGCATGGCCTTGAGCAGCGGAAACAGCGTGTCCACGGTTTTGCCGATGCCGGTAGGCGCTTGCGCCATCAGCACCTGGCCGCGCACCGCCGCGCGGTAGACGGCCTCGCTGAGTGCACGTTGGCCGGGGCGAAAGTCGCCGTGCGGAAACGTCAATGCGCGCAGCGCCGCATCGCGCGCCAGGCGGTGGGCCTGCTCTTGCGCGGCCCAGGCGGCGTAGCGCGCGCACAGGGCGCTGAACACGGCCTGCAGGTCGGCCGCGCTGAAGGTCTCCGCCATCACCGTCTCTTGCCAGCTGGCCACGTCCAGGTAGACCAGCGCCACCTCCAGCTGCGCCAGGCCGCGTTCGGCGCACAGCATGGCGCCATACACCTGGGCCTGTGCCTCGTGCAGCGCGCGCCGGTTGGGCGGCATCAGCGAGAGGTCACCGCGGAAGGTCTTGATCTCCTCCAATCGGCCGCGCTCCGCATCAAAGCCATCGGCGCGGCCGCGCACGGTGAGCGTGCCGTGGGCGCTGCTGAAGACCGCGCTGAGGGTGACCTCCGATTCATAGTCCGCCCCGCGCCGCGACACCACCAGCTGGTGCCCGGCCTGGCCTTCGAGCGCGGTGGCCGAGGGCGTGAAGCGGTGATCCAGGTCGCCCTCTTTGGCCGTGAACTCGCACAGCGCGCGCACGGCCACGGTGGTGTGGACGCCACCGGATGGGTCCTCCAACGCGGCATCCGCGGGGAGGTCTGGGGCGTCGGCGGAGGCGGTCACAAGGGGGCGGGCGGGCACTGCGAAAACCGGCATCTTGGCATGGCTCACTGGCCCAGGCTGCTGCTGTGTGCCCATGCCCACGGTGCTCGCCCTGCCGCGCCACAATGCTGCCCATGCGCACGACCCCACCTCCCTTGCCCGCTGCCGCCGTCTCGCGGCTCAACACCTTGCTCGCCAGCGGTTCGCGCCGCATCCTCGGCCTGGTCGGCCCGCCGGGCGCTGGCAAGTCCACCTTGGCCGAGGCCCTGCTCGCGGCCTGCCCCACGGGCTTGGCCCAAGTGGTGCCGATGGACGGCTACCACCTCGCCAATGTCGAGCTGGCGCGCCTGGGCCGCCGCGGCCGCAAGGGCGCGCCCGACACCTTCGACGCCGCCGGTTATGCCGCGCTGCTGCAGCGCTTGCGCAGCCAGCAGCCCGGCGAGGTGATCTACGCGCCCGAGTTCCGCCGCGAGATCGAAGAGCCCATCGCCAACGCCATCCCCGTGTTCCCCGAGGCGCAGCTGCTCATCACCGAAGGCAACTACCTGCTGGTCGACCAAGGCCCCTGGGCCAGCGTGCGCCCGCAGCTCGACGAGGTCTGGTGGGTCGATGTGGACAACAGCCTGCGCGTGCAGCGCCTCACCCACCGCCACATCCAGTTCGGCCGCGAGCCCGAAGCGGCAGCCGCCTGGGTGCAAGGCACCGACGAGCCCAACGCCCGCTTGATCGAGCAGGGTCGGGCGCGGGCGGATTGGGTGTTTGCTTGGGGGTGAGCCCGGCGCTGGCGCTCAAGCGCCCGAAGCGCCGGTTTCCCGCAACATGAACGCGTCGAACAGCGGCACGGTGAAGGCGATTTGTCCGTACTCGGGGCTGAAGATCATGCCCTTTTTGATCAAGCTGTCTCGCACCGGCCCCAAGCTGGTGGCCGTTCGACCCATGGCGGTGGCCACATCGGCGGACCGTTGTGCGCCCTCGCCCAGTTCGGCCAGCCGGCGCATGTAGTCGCGCTCCAGCGGCGTGGTGCGGTCGAACCGAACCCGAAAAAAGGACTCATCGAGCTTGCGGATCGACTCGGTGGTCGCCGTCCGCGCGTCTTGCTCGCTGATGGCGGTGCCTTGCGCGATGTTCCACGCGCTGTAGCCCCACTCCTGTAAAAAATACGGGTAGCCACGGGTCTGGAGGTAAATCTCTTGCAGGGCGGCATCGGTGATGCTGGCGCCCTCTTGCTCGACCGGATCCCGAATGGCCTGCCACGCGTCTTGGGCGCTCAGCGCATCCAGGCGCGGGAAGTCAAACAGCCGCTCCGCATAACTTTTAGCATCGCCCGACTGGCCCGCCAGTTGCGGCAAGCCGGCCCCAAACAGCACCAGCGGCAAGCCCGCTTGGTTGATGGCGTGGATGCCGCGGATCAAGGCGCCCAACTCGTCCTTCGACAGGTACTGCAATTCATCAATGAGGATGGCCACGGGCTTGCCCGCATCGCGTGCGGCTTCACCGGTGGCGATCAGCACGTCGCGCAGGTCATCTTCCAGGTGGCCCGAGTCGGCGTAACCCGCCTCCGGATCGACGCCCAAAGTCACTTCGGCGCCGCCGGCCGAGATGGTGAGCGGGCCGATGAAGCTGCGCAGGATGCGCAACCCCTTCTTCACCGTTTCCACCGCTTTGTGCGAGCGGTCCAGATTCAACAGCAGCCGCCGCAGCACGGGAAACAAGAGCTGCTTCAGCTCAGCCCCGTCGTGGGCTTCTTGCATCTCTGCGAGGTAACCCAAGGCGACCGCACGCTCCTTGATCTGGTTCAGCAAGACTGTCTTGCCCACCCCTCGCAGCCCCAAGATCATCAGCGACTTGGCATGTCGTCCGCGCATGGTGCGCTGGAGCGCGGTGTCGGCAGTTTCCAGCACATCGGCGCGCCCCGAAAGCTCCGGTGGCGACACCCCCGCTCCAGGGTTGAAGGGGTTGATGTTCTTGTCCATGCCGGCTCCCGCTTAGTGACTTATTCCGATTCTATTAAGAAATAGATATAACCGGATACAAGTCACTAGATGTTGAGCCCCTTCCGAGCTCGATCCCGCTGTGTGGCCCCGTCAGGTTCAGCCGCCCAAGCCCGCGTACACGTGCTGCACGTCCTCGTTGGCGTCCAGTGCGGCCAGGAAGGCTTCGACCTCGTCGAGCTGCTCGGCGCTGAGGCTGGCCGGGTCGACGGGGGTCTTGGGGCGGTAGCCCAGCTTGGCCGAGAGCACGGTGAAGTGCTGGGCGGGCAGGGCGCGGCTGACCAGGTCGAGGTCGGTGGGGTCGGTGATGAAGAGGGTGCTGTTGCTGCCGCCTTCGTCGTCGTCGTTTCCTTCCAGCGCTTCAAAGTCCTGCGCGCCCGCTTCGATGGCGGCCATCTCGGCGTCGGCGTCCTTGCTGCCGGCCGTGGGTTCGGCCTCGATCAGGCCGACGTGGTCGAAGTCCCAGGCCACCGAGCCTGAGCTGCCGAGCTGGCCCTTGCGGAACAGCACGCGCATCTCGCTGGCCGCGCGGTTCACGTTGTCGGTCAGCACCTCCACCATCACCGCCACGCGGTGCGGCGCAAAGCCTTCGTACACCACGGTCTCGAAGTGCACGGTTTCACCGGTCAGGCCAGCGCCCTTTTTGATGGCGCGGTCGAGCGTGTCTTTGGGCATCGAGACCTTGCGCGCCTGCTCCATCACCAAGCGCAGCCGTGCGTTGGCGGCCGGGTCGGCGCCGTGGCGGGCCGCAATCATGATGTCCTTGGCCAATTTGCCAAACAAGCGGCCCTTGGCATTGGCGGCGAGGTCTTTGTGCTTTGCTTTCCACTGCGCGCCCATGGTGCGGTTCCTTTTGGCGGGTTGTTGGGGATGGGGGAGGAGAGTTTAGTGGTGCCGCTTGGGGTGTGACCGGATGCTTCACCTAGCGGGCTGGGCGGCCTTGTGCTGGGGGCGGCGTTGGCGGTGGGGCGCTGCGCGCGGCAGGGGGTGTTTGCCGTTCGCGGCAGCGCGCCGGGTTCCGCCCCGGCGGGCGGGTAACTTTCTTCTGTGGGCCCAGAAGAAAGTCACCAAAGAAGAGGGCCTGAAGAGCCATCTGACCGCGCATCTGCGTCGAAGGGTTCTGTGGATGGCGTCTCGCTGACGCTTGGCCCGCCGCGCGGCCGTCGACGGCTCGCTGGGCGAGTGGCGGCCCTGCGGGCCGCTGGGCCTTCGCGGGCTCGGCCCAGTGTGCGCAGCGCGGATGGCGCTTCGCGAAAGCTCGCCGGCATGCAAATAGTTTTGGGGCCACAGGCCAAGCGAGCGCAGCAAAGCGCGCGGCCCGCAGGGCCGCCACCAGCCCAGCGAGCCGGCGACGGACGCGCGGTGCGGCGAGCCGCCTTGGCCGGCATCAACAGAGCCCCTCAAGGCAGATGCGCGGTCCAATGTGTATTGAGGCCCTCTTCTTTGGTGACTTTCTTCTGGGCCCAGCAGAAGAAAGTTACCCGTCCTGCCGGGGCGGAACCCGGCGCGGTGCAGCGCACGGCAAACAGCCCTAGCCGCGCGCAGCGCCACGCCCCATTCAACACAGCCCTTCGCAGCTCAGCTGCAACCCCGCAGTCCCCGCGCTCAACATTCCGCCACCGCCCCCACATCCAACCACCTCACCCGCTCCTCCTCGTAATACCCCCCGTACTCCGTGTACCGCAAGTAAGCCCGCCCGCAGTCCACACAGCCCCACACCTCACACCGGTTGGTCGGAAACCAGGCTGCGGCAATCGGCGCATCGGGCGACCAGCTGTGGGTGCCGTTCGGGTGGTATTCGCTGAGCGTGGGCTCCTCGCTGTCGCTGCCGTCGCCAGGCTGCACCAGCGTGGCCACGCGGCGCAGCGTGGCGCGGTCAAAGGTGCTGCTGAGCG